>NZ_CP155619.1:4056323-4368348 GCF_039697315.1 Pseudomonas abietaniphila
AGCAAAAAACGTACAGCCCTCGCAACGCCTTGCGCTGTATGGCGTCCGTTGCGTTGCGCTCAGGTTATCCACAGGCGGTTCCACAGTGGATGTGGGTAACCCCGTTCGCTCATTCTCTACAGCCCCTCCGACATCCACACCCGCTGCGCGCTGTGATGCAGAATCCCGTGCCGACGCGCCAGGGCTTCGCGATCCTTGCTGTACCCGCCTCCGATCACGCCCATCACCGGGATGTCTCGGCCCAGACAATGGCGCATCACGGCTTCATCCCGACGCGCCACGCCGTCGTCAGTCAGTTGCAGGTAACCCAGCGCATCATCCTTGTGCACATCGACTCCTGCGTCATACAGCACCAAGTCGGGTCGATACAGCGGCAGCAGGTAATTGAGCGTGTCATCGACTACTTTCAGGTAGTCGTCGTCGCCCATGCCCATTGGCAGCGGAATGTCCCAATCACTCCGGGCCTTGCGCGCGGGGAAGTTTTTTTCGCAATGCAGCGAAACGGTGATCGCGTCGTCGGTGTGTTCAAGAATGCGCGCCGTACCATCGCCTTGATGGACGTCACAGTCGAAGATCAATACCCGGTCGACCCGACCGCTTTGCAGCAGGTAATGGCTGATGATCGCCAGGTCGTTGAAGATGCAAAATCCTGCGGGATAATCGTAATGCGCGTGATGGGTGCCGCCCGCCAGGTGACAGGCCAGACCGTGCTGCAACGCCTTCTCGGCGGTCAGCAACGATCCGCCGACGGCGCGCACGGTCCGTCGGGCCAGGTCTTCGCTCCAGGGCAGGCCCAGACGACGCTGATCTTCGCGCGACAAGTCGCCGTCCATGTAGCGCCGGATATACGAAGGGTCATGGGCAAGCGCGAGAATGTCGTCCGGGCAGACCTCTGGACGGAATAACTGAGCATCCGTGGTCAGTCCGCTGTCAATAAGGTGGTCGTGCAGCAGACGGAATTTGTCCATCGGGAAACGATGGTCGGGCGGGAACGCCGGACTGTAGTCTTCGTGATAGATAAGCGGCAGGGACATAGTGCGTACGCGTAGGGTTCGACGGGGAATCTTGCCAGTTATGGCCGCGACCGCACAGCGATTTGGCTGAGCGCCGTCGTGGTGAAGACTGGTGAACACTTTGAGGTGCGGGGCAGGGGAGATGTTCAATGGAGCCGATACTTGAGCTCAACAGCGCACGCTTGTTGATGCGTCAGTGGCGAGATGATGATTTGCCAGCCTTTGCACACATGTGCGCGGATCCACAGGTGATGCGGTATTTTCCTGCGCCGCTCACACGGCTCGAAAGCGCCAAGATGATCGGTCGCGTGCGGGGGCATTTCGCGGAATACGGCTTTGGCCTGTGGGCGCTGGAGCGTAAGGACACCGGGGAGTTCATCGGTTTCACCGGTCTGAATGTGGTGGGTTTCGACGCCGCGTTCACCCCGGCGGTGGAGATCGGCTGGCGCCTGGCCCGCGAGCACTGGGGCCTGGGGTATGCCAGTGAAGCCGCCTGGACCGTGCTGGGCTGCGGGTTCGAGCATGTCGAGCTGGATGAAATCGTGTCATTCACGGCGGTCAGCAATCTGCCGTCGCAGAAGGTCATGCAAGCCATCGGCATGCAGAACAATCCGGTCGATGATTTCGATCACCCGAACCTGCCCGAAGGCCATCCGCTGAGGCCTCACGTGCTCTATCGCATCAACCGCCAGCAGTGGCTGGCGACCTTGTGATTCGTGGGAATCGGGCTACAAACACCTGTATCATCTCGCCCACCGACCCATGACTGCCGCTCTTCGGCCTTTGTGGGCGGTTTGTGCAATGAATGGTGTGTGACGACTGTGTGCGAGGAGCCCCGAATGAGCCATGTGCTGGATGATCTGGTGTCGCTGTTGAGCCTGGAACCGATCGAAGAAAACCTCTTCCGTGGGCGCAGCCAGGACCTTGGTTTCCGCCAGCTGTTTGGTGGTCAGGTGCTGGGCCAATCGCTGTCTGCCGCTAGCAAGACGGTCGAAGACGAGCGCCATGTTCATTCGCTGCACGGCTATTTTCTGCGTCCCGGCGATGCCCATCTGCCGGTCGTCTACCAGGTTGATCGCGTGCGCGACGGCGGCAGTTTCAGCACCCGCCGCGTGACGGCCATCCAGAAAGGCCAGCCCATTTTTACCTGCAGTGCGTCGTTCCAGTACGACGAAGAAGGGTTCGAACACCAGAGCCAGATGCCTCAGGTGGTCGGCCCGGAAAACCTGCCGTCCGAAGTCGAACTGATGCGTCAGCGCGAGCACCTGATTCCCGCGCACATGAAAGACAAGTTGCTGTGCCCCAAACCCATCGAGTTTCGACCGATGACGGAGTCCGACCCGTACAACCCCCAGCCGACCGATCCGGTGAAGTACGTCTGGTTCCGCGCCGACGGCACGCTCCCGGACATCCCGGCGTTGCACAAGTACATGCTCGCTTATGCGTCCGACTTCAATCTGCTCACCACCTCGCTGCTGCCTCACGGCAAGACGGTCTGGCAGAAAGATATGCAGATCGCCAGCCTCGACCATTCGCTGTGGTTCCACGGTGAGCTGCGGGCCGATGACTGGCTGCTGTATGCCATGGACAGTCCCTGGGCGGGCAACTCGCGTGGCTTCTCGCGTGGCAGTGTCTACAACCGGGCGGGTAAGCTCGTTGCGTCGGTCAGTCAGGAAGGCCTGATTCGCCATCGCAAGGACTGGTCGTGAGCCTCTCGCACCTGCGTCACTGGGTGTTCGACATGGACGGCACCCTGACTATCGCCGTGCATGATTTTCCCGCCATCAAACGGGCCCTGGATATCCCGCAGGAAGACGACATTCTTGGTCATCTGGCGGCATTGCCGGCGGACGTTGCCGCGCAGAAACATGCGTGGTTGCTGGAACATGAGCGCGAGCTCGCCGTGGCGTCGAAACCTGCGCCAGGAGCCGTCGAGCTGGTCCGGGAACTGGCCGGACGCGGTTATCGACTGGGCATCCTCACCCGCAATGCGCGAGAACTGGCGCATATCACGCTGGAGGCGATTGGCATTGCCGACTGTTTCAACGTGGAAGACGTGCTGGGCCGCGATGAAGCGCAGCCCAAACCTGATCCGGGCGGATTGCTGAAACTGGCCGAGGCCTGGAACGTCGAGCCCTCGCAGATGGTGATGGTCGGCGATTACCAGTTCGACATGGCCTGCGGGAAGGCCGCAGGCACTTACACGGTGCTGGTCAACCTGCCGGAGAATCCGTGGCCGGAACTCACCGACTGGCATGCGGATGATTGTGGGGTGTTGCGGGAGATGCTCGCGTTGAACGCGTGACCTGTTCAAGCCGGCTTGGTGCGGGCCGCGTTCGGACGAATACGGTGTGTCAGTCTAAGTGACATTGACTGATACGACGCTTCCGCCAGAGAGTCGGCACCACCGATATGAGGTGCACCAGAGATCCAGTAGACGCAGAGCGTCAGAACCTGCATGCCCACGCCGAGCGTGGGTACGATCAACATGCGCTTCGACGCGGGACCTGTGGGAGACGTCCGAGGTTACGAGGGTATGGGCCGCACTTCGGACGAATGCGCTGTGTCAGTCACAGTGACATTGACTGATACGACGCTTTCGTCCGAACGCGGCGCGCACCGAGCCGGCTCCCACAACGTAGATGACCTTCAGATCGGCTGGGACTGTCAATTCCCCTTGAACAGCGCCGCCTGGCCTTCAGGTGAAGTGAACATCCCGTCGCCGTTATGGCCGACGCCTTTCACCTCGATCAGGCGCTGGTTCAAGCCTTCCGGATGGCGCTTGGTCAGGTAATCGAAGTAGTTATGCCCACGCGTCAACCGGTTCGGCCCTTGTGCTTCTGCGCCGCAATCCTTGTCCAGCGCCGGATGGTTCGGGTCGGTATCCAGTTCGCCCAGCAGATACGTGATATCGCGTTTCACATAGCCCGCTTCCAGCTCAGCGGCGCTTTCCTTGTCCGCGTAGGCGGGCAGTTTGTTCAAGCCGTACTTCCAGGTGTCGAACGTCGGGCACGTCGCCGCATCGACCGGCATTGGGCGCGTGGCGTCGAAATACGCGTAGGACGACGGGTTGGCGATCACGTAGCGCAGCTTTATGCCTTCCTTCTTCAACAACACGTCCTCCTTCCCGCCAATCAGCGCGTAGCGCTGCACCACTTGCGCGCCGCCGGAATGCCCGGCGATCACGATTTCTTTCAGGTTCGGAAACAGTTTGCTGTCGCTTAAACGCTTGAGGATGTGGTCGATGACCACGAACGAGCTGATCGGCTTGACGCCGGTTGACTTGGAGCCGAGTGATTTTTCACCTGCCATCCAGTCATTGCCGTGCCAGCGCAGGATCGTGTCCGGCAAATGGTGAGCGGCGATGTCTTTCTCATCGAGAAACTGCGGCGCGATCAGCAGGGTTCTGGACCGCTGCTTGGACTGGTTCGCCGCGCGCTCGACGCTGCGCAGATAAGTCTGCGCGTTGCGCAGGCGCCCGTGAAAGACGATGACCACCCGCTGGATCTGCGGGCTGGGGCGCACCCAGCTCTGGCTCAGTCCCAGTGTGGCCTGGGACGTTCCATTGATCAGCAGCCGGTCGGGGCTGATGGATTTGACCGCCTGATCCGCAGCATGAGCCGTGACGCTCATCAGGGTGCCCAACAACAGGATCGAAAGCGGTTTCATCATGTGATCAGAGGCTCTTGGCGGCGAATGTATCGCATTGGTTGAGTTGTCCTTGGGCAAAACCTGCCTTGAACCAGCGCACGCGCTGGGCAGACGTCCCGTGGGTAAACGAGTCCGGCACTACACGTCCTTGGCTCTGTTGCTGCAAGCGGTCATCGCCAATGGCGTTGGCGGCGTTCAGCGCCTCTTCAATATCACCGGGCTCAAGCCAGTTCAAACGCTTTTGTGCGTTAGCGGCCCAAACACCGGCCAGGCAGTCAGCTTGCAGCTCCTGACGCACCAACAGACCGTTGTCACCTTCCATGCGCATGCCACGCTGGCGGGCGGCGTCAACTTTAGCTGAAACCCCTAGCAAGGTCTGCACATGATGGCCAACTTCATGTGCAATCACGTAAGCCTGAGCGAAATCCCCTGCCGCTTTGAACCTTTGCGTCATTTCCCGGAAGAAATCCATGTCCAGGTAAACCCGCTGATCGCCGGGGCAATAAAACGGCCCGCTGGCCGAGGTCGCGTAGCCGCAGGCCGACTGGACCTGCCCACGGAACAGGATCAGGGTCGGATTTTTATACTGCCGACCGCCTTGTTGAAAGATCTGCCCCCAAGTGTCCTCGGTGTCCCCTAGGATCGCCCGCACGAAATCCGCCTGCTCGTCATTGGCGGGCGGCGCCTGCCGCGTTTGCGGATTGACCGCCGAGGTCTGCTGCGTGCCCACCTGACCGGTGATCTGCCCGAGAATCTGCATCGGGTCCTGCCCGGTCAACAGGCCGATGGCGACAATGATCACGATCCCGCCGATGCCCAGGCCCTTGCCCCCGATGCGCATTCCGCCACCACCACCTCCAGTGTCGTCGCGCGCGTCGACGACGTTGTCACTGCGACGTCCTTTTTTCCAGAGCATGGGGGAATCCTCTTTTAGTCGTGTAGGAAGTGTAGACGGCGAGGGAGGTACGGCGTCTGACTGTTGGGACTAAGAGGGGGCGGAGCGGGGAATGGTTCAGCGAGCGCTCGGGGATAGCCGATGACTCTCTGAACCTGATAATTATCGAGAGCTTTTAATGGCGTAACACAATGCTGCCAAGAAAATGCAATTTATGACAAGCCAAGTGTGAATGGCCCACATCCGCCTTCTCAGATCGGCCGGGATATTGAGGTGAGCATTTTCGGTGATGTCACCTCGCCGATACATAATTCGTGGCATGTACATGATTGCGAAGATGATGCTGAGCCGCATGTGTCGACCCACCATGCCTCCTTGCCACAGGTTTCTGGTGTTCGTGACGCCTTGGCAATCGGACAAAGAGTGTTCAAGAGCGTCGATATGTTTGTAGGCAAACCGAGCCATCACCGCGAGATTGATCCATGAGGAAATCAGCCAGATCAAAGCCAGAACAACAAGAAGCGGCATTACGGCCTCCATTCGTAGAATATTTCACCGAAGTGCTCTCCGCTCTCCTAATCAGGCAAACCTCCGGCGCATCCAATTGCGCTAAACCCTTCCGTTTGAGGTCCCGACATGATTGGCTGCTGGGACCAATGGAGGGGGCGCACGGAATAGTTAGGTGCCGAATGCCTTTCCCAAGAAAGGCTCAATCAACTAGAAAATAAAACCCTATCATCCCCAGGCAGTTTAAAAAGGCCATCACATACAGCGCACGTATATGCGCGACCAGCGAATAGGGAAGCCGCAGATAGGCCTCTCATAAAAGTTCTCCGCGCTTTTGCAGCAATTCCGGCATGAAGACAACCATTGATAAGGCGTTGAGCCTCGCCTGCCTGCCGATGAGACTAGTGCCGAAGAAATTTCTGTACCAGCAGATGAACTTCCCATCGCTCAAAAGGCATTCAGCTTTTTCAAGTCTGGTGTACAGAAACAGGATTATTAAAAAAATTTTGATCAGCACGCTGCCCATGTTGACGAATGCCCACCATATTTCAATTTCCATCGTCTTCAGCGCCACTCCTGCCCCTGCAGATGCTCAGTAAATGAAGAAATAAAGCCCGACCATTCCCATGCCGTTGAAGAGCGCAAATACAAAAAGCGCTCTCACTTGTTTTATGAGTGAAGCGGGTAACCGCTGATAGGCTTCCTGGGAAACTTCGCCGCGGTTTTGCATGACTCCTGGCATCATGACCACCATCGATATTGCGTTCATCCTCGCTTGTCTACCGATCAGGCTTGATCCGAAGGTGTTTTTATACCAACCGATAAACTCAACATCGTGCAGCAACTCTTCGGCCTTCTCGAGTTTGGTATACAGGAAAAGGATCATCATCCCCATGTTGATTAGTACGCTGCCGAACACTAGGAATACCCACCAAACTGGGTCAACGTTCACTGTTTGGCCTCCATTCATAAAGCTTGGTGCCCATCATCTCTCCCCCCATCTCCCCCAATACCCCGCCGCCATATCCCCCAGCAGCTGCCCCTACAATCATGCAGGCCAAGGCTCCTGGTCCGCTTAAAGCTCCAAGTACCAGAAAACAGGCAAATGTAGCGGCGGACGTACCCAGCGCCCCACCAAAATATCCCGCGCTTACTCCGCCGACCAGTTTCGCCCCTTCTACAAACTTCGCCCGGGTACACACCTCTTCACGACCCAGCGAACAAGCCTCTTCTATTTCCAGATGCGTGGACCACGCATTCAACCCAATCCCAACCGGTGTTCCCGCCCGCAGCAATTTCGACGCCTTGGCAATGTGACCCAGCCGCTGCGAATACCCGCGAAGCTCCTGGGTGTGCAGGTAGCTTTACGTCGATATCCCCAGCATCTTCTTGATCGAACCCTTGTTGTGCATCCCCGTGCCCCAGCGGGCGATGCCTTCCAGCTGGGTGTCGAGTTGGGCGAAGAGCACTTTGCGCTGGTTGATAAATTCCTGGCGCGCGATGGGAGTGCCGCGTTTGAGGGACAGTCGATAAAGCCGCTCGATGTTTTCCATTGTGGTTTCCACGCCTTTGAGGTGCGTGTTCCAGCTTCCGGAGGCTGAACCCAGGCCCAGCGATCCGTAACCAAGCATCTGCTGCAGCAGGTCGTAATTCTTGATGATGTCGCCATCGGCCCTGGCCTGATTCTGGAACAGGGCGTGGTGAGTGCCGTAGGCGAGGCGCACCATTTCGGCTTCTTCGGCCGAGATCTTTGGGGTCGATTCGTCGCCGACCACGATGAGCTGGCCGGGCATGACCATGGTGTTGCGAATGTAGGCATTGAGCGCGTCGAATTTTGCGCCACCACTTACGTTCGATTTGAGGGTGGGGTAGTGCTGGAACTGATCGTTGATGAACACATAAGGCTTGCTGCCGACGGCCATTTTCCTGTCCCTGAAGAATGCGAGCGGGGCAGGATAGGGAAAAGGGCAGGGTACTTACGATGCGCTGAGACGCGCTTTCAGAAGATTCAGAACCTCCCTACTTGTGTGAGGGGAAACGTCCTACGCATCACCCTGCTCAGCCTTCACCGAATTGATGAACGCCTGCATCGCCGACGACTGGATGCGATGACGACGCGTGATCAAGCCGTACGGCGGCAGGCGCGCTTCGAAGCTGATCGGCAGGACCGCCAGCAGGTCGCGACCGGCGTAATCTTCGACCACCGACACCGGGGTGATGCCGAGCATGTCGGTCTGCTGCACGAGTGAGAGCAGGGTCATGATCGAGGTGGTTTCGACGATGCTGTTGGGGATGTCGACTCGCGCATTATGGAACACCTGATTGACGATCGCGCGCATTGGGCTTGGGTGTTGTTGCAGTACCCAGGTTTCACTTTGCAGCGCCGACCAGCTCAGGTCCTTTGCGTGAACCAATGGATTTTTCGCGCCGGCAATCACACACAGTTCTTCTTCGCCCAGGCTGTCGAACAGCAATTCTTCGGCGCGCGCGCCACCGGGAATCCGGCCCAACACCACGTCGAGCTGGTCCTGAAGCAATGCCTGGACAAGGACGTCACTGGTGTCGACCTGAATGCTCATCGACAGGCGCGGATGGCTCTGTTTGAGGTTGGCGATGGTGCGGGTCAGCAAACCCGACGCCAGTGCAGGAATTGCACCGACCGCCACACGCCCCAGATTGCCCGACTCCAGCGCCACCAGTTCCTCGCGCATGCCGCTCAACTCGGCGAAGACCATGCGCGCATAGTAGATGACCGTCTCGCCGAACGGTGTCGGGCGCATGCCGCGTGGCAGGCGCTCGAACAGTTCGACCCCGAGCAGATCCTCGGCTTCGTGCAGCATCTTGGTGGCCGCCGGTTGGGTCATGCCGATGTTGTCGGCGGCGCGACGCAGCGAGCCGAATTCCTGCAAGGCCAGCATCAGCCGCAACTGGCGCAAGCGCAGGCGGCTGTGGATAACATTGGCCTCGGGAATCTTGGTCATGGGATTGGCTCGCGTGAAAGACTGCGGCGAGCCTGACAAGAACTGCAGGGCATTTCCAGCATTGCTTGTCATCACAGTGTTTTCGGCTTGATTGCGTGACGATTACGCCAACCGAAGGCGGCTTTGATGCCACCCGAGATCAGCGGCCAGAACAGCATCAACAGCGCGGCGGTGGTGAGGCTGCCGACCAGCGGGTTGGACCAGAAGATCCCCAATTGCCCGTCCGAGAACAGCATCGACTGACGGAACGCGTCTTCGGCCTTGTCACCCAGCACGGCGGCCAGCACCAGCGGCGCAATCGGATAACCGAGCTTTTTGAACAGATACCCCAGCGCCCCGAAGCCCAGCATCAACATCACGTCGAACATCGAGTTGTGCACCGAGTACGCACCGATGGCACAGACCATGATGATGATCGGGGCAATGATCGAGAACGGAATGCGCAGGATCGACGCGAACAACGGCACGGTCGCCAACACCACCAGCAGACTGACCACATTACCCAAGTACATGCTGGCGATGAGGCCCCAGACAAAATCATGCTGCTCGGCGAACAGGGTCGGACCCGGGTGCAGGCCCCAGATCATCAGGCCGCCGAGCATGACCGCAGCCGTCGCCGACCCCGGAATGCCCAGCGTCAGCATGGGCAGCAGCGCACTGGTGCCGGCTGCGTGGTCGGCGGTTTCTGGAGCGATGACGCCTTCGATTTCGCCTTTGCCAAAGTTGTCGCGGTTTTTCGAGAAGCGGCGGGCGATGCTGTAGCTCATGAATGACGCCGCCGTCGGACCGCCCGGTGTCACGCCCATCCAGCAACCGACAACGGTGCTGCGCAAAATGGTGAACCAGTAACGCGGCAGTTTCGCCCAGGTGCGCAAGATCACCATTGGCGTGATGCGTGCGTGTTCGCCCCGGAAAACCAGGCCTTCCTCGACCGTGCAGAGAATCTCGCCGATCCCGAACAGGCCGATCACCGCCACTTCGAAACTGATGCCGGTCATCAACGCCGGTTGATCGAACGTCAGACGCAGGTTGCCGGACACGGTGTCCATGCCGACGGCTGCCATGGCGAAGCCGATCATCATCGCAACCACGGTTTTCAGCGGCGGGTTCTTGCTCATGCCGATGAAGGTGCAGAACGCCAACAGGTACACCGCGAAAAACTCCGGTGAACTGAAGGTCATGGCAAACGCAGCGATGCGCGTCGACAGAAAGGTCAGCAACAACACACCTGCCAGCGCGCCAATCAGCGCAGAACTGAATGCAGCGGTCAGCGCTTCAGCGGCGCGGCCTTCACGGGCCATCGGGTAACCGTCGAAGGTCGTCGCCACCGACGACGGCTCACCGGGAATATTGAACAGGATCGAGGTGATCGACCCGCCGAACAGCGCCCCCCAGTACATGCATGAGAGCAGGATGATCGCCGACACTGGCGACATGGTGAAGGTGAGCGGTAGCAATAAAGCGACGCCGTTGGGCGCGCCCAGCCCCGGCAACACGCCGACCAGAATACCCAGCAGCACCCCGATGACCATCAGCCCGATATGACCGGGGGTGAGAATCAGGTTCATGCCTTGCAGCAAAGAATCGAATTCGCTCATTTCATCGATCTCCCGACCATGGCGATCAGGTCACCCAACGGACCTGCATCCAGCGGCACCTTGAACCACAGGTCGAAGATCAAGAAGCTGGCGAGCACTGCGCCGAGCGACACGGCGCCAATCATGATCACGCCATAGGGCTTGGCGCGTACCTTGTCACGCCACATGAACCAGGCGATGAACACGGCCGAGGCCAGGTAGATACCGGTGAAGGGCATGGCGCAGACGAACAGGGCTATCGGGATGAACACCGACAGCACCTGACGGAATTCGCCACAGCTGACGAAACTGATGCTCAGCGGCTTCCAGCGAAGGAACGTCAAGACGCCATTGGCCACGCTGGCGGCGGCCAGAAGAAGGCCAATGTAAAAAGGGAAATAGCCTGGCTCGGGACCGGCGTCACCCCAGCCGATGCCTTGCTCGATGCTGCCGAACATCACCACCGCACCGATCAACAAGGTGAACGCAGCGAGGCCGAGCTCCACCCAGCGGGTGCCGACCAGCGAGGTCGCGTGAGAAGAATTGGACATGAAACACCTCCAGCGAGTGACTGCCGCGCGCCTTCATTTCAGGCGCGCGGCAGCAGGGCGGATCAGTTGCGCAGCCAGCCAGCTTCCTTGAACACCGGGGTGACGCGCGCGGTGTCCTTCTCGATGTAGGCGGTCAGTTGATCGCCCTCAAGGAAGGTCGGCACCAACGCGTTCTGCGTCACATAGGCCTTGAACTCAGGTGTCTGCGACACCTTGCGCATCAGGTCGATGTAAAAGGCGCGCTGCTCGGCGGTGACATCGCCCGGCATGAAGATCGTGCGCGGAAAACGGTACTGATCGATGCCCAGTCCGGCTTCGTGACAGGTGGGGACGTCGGCCCAGGATTTATCGCCTGCCACTTTCTCGGTGTAGCCCATGCGGTCCTTACTGAACACGCACAGCGGTTGCACCTGATCGCCGCGCCATTGGCTGATGCTCTCCGCGGGGTTGTTCACGTTGGCGGCGATGTGTTTGCCCGCCAGTTGCGTGGCGGCCTCGCTGCCGCTCTTGAACGGGATGTAGACCAGCTTGGTGTTGTTGGTCTGGTTGAGCAGCAGGGTCAGGGTCTGGTCGACGTCCTTGGACTGACTGCCGCCCATGCGCATGCTGGACGGGTCTGTCTTGACCGCTTCGTAGAAGCCTTTGGCGTCTTTCCACGGCGCGTCTTTGTAGGTCCAGAGAATGAAGTCGTCTTCTGCGACGGCGGCCACGGGCGTCAGCTCCTGCCATTCGTAGCCGAGCTTGGAGACCAGAGGCAGCAAGTAGATGTTGTTGGTGGCGATGACCAGTTTATCGGCGTCGCCCTTGGAGACCTTCATGTCGAGAAAGGCTTCGGCGCCATTGCCGCCGCCCTTGTTCAGCACGATGGTGTTGACGTCCAGAAACTTGTGGGTGCTGATGATCGATTGAATCAGACGGCCGAGTTGATCGGTGCCGCCGCCAGGACCACCGGCCACGACGATCTCGACGTTCTTGTCAGGTTGCCATGCGGCGAGGGCGAGGGTGGGAAGTGCCGTGGCGCACATCAGCGTGCAACCGAGCAGCAGACGGGACGCGCGTCGAAAGGATGCGGTTCGCATGGTGATCCTCATTTTTGTAGTTGTTATGAGTGGCCGTCGTGTGGAGCAGCCATGCGCCGAGTGTGTGAAAGTTGCTATGCCGCGTCTAGTCAAAACATCACATACACCGATAGCCTGGGGTTATAGGTGAAAGGATGGGGGGATGGATTGATTCGCATGAAAACGATGATGCCTTCACCTCGCCGCCCTCACCGCGGGCTCCCTGAGCGATGATTCAGGGGGCAGCGACAAGGCGAGAAACTGAGCAGTTTGATATTGCGGTACAGGATCACCAATGGATTTTACGAAAGTAATGAACGCACTTCATTCAGTTGAGTGGAGGGAGTGTCTAGAGTTGCCAAGTTCGAGGGGGAGGCAACTTGCATGGGTGTTATTAGTGTTGGTGAATCAATCATTTCTGCAGTTGAATGCCTGAAAAATGTCGCACCAGTGAGGTAATTAAGTGTTACATTTTTGGCGTCTTTATGAATCAACAGGTTAGCGTCTCTGGTTGGCCGTTTATCCTAAATTCGCCAATGTATTGCTCGCGCCGTTTGACAACAAGTCATGAGTCGCCGATATATACACCTGCCCCCTGACTCGTTGTAACCGCTGAACCGCTTATCTGAGAGTCTTATTTCGTTCACCGTTGTGTCAATGAGCTGTCATCGACACGTGCTGCTTACCGAGTCGCAGGAAATCCATGGGTCGCCCACATCGCCTTGAGTATTTGCGCCATGACTGCTACTTCATCTCATACCGCCACCAGCCGGCGCTCTCGACAGCCGTTGTTGAGCATCATCTGTCCTACCTACAATCACGAAGATTTTCTGGCCCAGACACTAGATGGGTTTCTGTCGCAGCGAACGCATTTTCCTTTTGAAATTCTGGTGAATGATGACGCATCGACTGATGGCACAGCCGCCATTCTCGCCAGCTACGTGGAGCGCCACCCGGACATCATTCGCCCGTTCTATCACGAGATTAATCAGTTCCAGCTAGGCAAGACATGCACCCTGGAGTTATTCAACGCGGCGCGCGGGCGCTATATCGCGTACTGCGAAGGCGACGATTACTGGACAGACCCGGATAAGTTACAAACCCAGGTGGACTTTCTTGAGGCGCACCGGGATTACGTCATTACGTATCACGACGCCATGGCCTTCGACGGCACTGGCGATCAAGGCATCCAGCTGCAGGGCAAATTAAGGCGCGACGCCAGTGCCCTGGAGCTGCAGAAAGGCAGACCTATCTCGACGCTGACGGCCTGTTTCCGCAACGTGATTCATGAGTTGCCGCCGGAACTGGTCAATGCTCCCTTGGGCGACATTTGCTGGTGGTCATTACTGGGCGCGCATGGCAAAGGAAAATTTCTGGAGCAGATAAAACCTGCTGCCTACCGGGTTCATCCTGGCGGGATTTTTTCCATGCGGTCGAAGAAGCGCAAATTGCACATGAGCCTCCAGACCTGCTCGGCGCTTGCCAACTACTACCATCGGCTGGGAAACCAGGCCTTGTATGAATATTTTCTGGTTCAACTGTTTGGTTTTTCGTTATCAGCCATATCGCCCTTGAATAAACTACAAGCCTTGGGGCTGGTGGTTCGAAATGTCAGTATCAACGTCGCGAAACGGTTGATGCCGACGGTCAACAAGAGTCAGGTCTGATGACACCGGATGTTTGATGAAGGTCGACAACAAGGAGAGTAGAGGGATGACCCGTACCATTACAATGATGCAGCCTTATCTGTTTCCTTACTTGAATTACTTTCAACTGATTGCGGCCGCGGATGTGTTCGTTCTCGGCGACGATCTGCAATACATCAAGTCGGGCTGGATCAACCGCAACCGAATTCTTGAACATAACGACGCGCGAATGATCACCTTCCCGTTGAAGCGTGACAGTTTCGATTTAGCCATCAATCAGCGTCAGTTGAGTGACACGTTTGATGATGAGTCAAAACGCCTGATCAATCTCCTGAAGCATCACTACTCCCGAGCGCCCCACTTTTCCGAGGTGATGCCGTTACTGGAGCGTCTGATCGGTTTTCCAGAGCGCAATCTGGCGTTATACATCGAGCATACCCTCAGGGGTTTGTGCACGTACCTGGACATCGGAACCCGGGTGGTCAGGGCTTCGGACCTGAATTTGCCGCGCATGCTGGACAAACAGGACCGGGTCATACAGACCGCAAAGCTGTTTGATGCGACGCTTTACATAAACCCGATGGGTGGGGTGGCGCTCTATGATCAGGATTATTTTTCCCGACATGGCCTGGCGCTAAGGTTCATGCAAATGGACGAGATCAGCTACCCACAATACCGTTTACCGTTCGTAAGCAATCTGTCGATCATTGACGTGATGATGTTCAATGACGTTGAGCGGATTCGGGCGCTTTTAGGCTGCTATTCGCTCCACCTCGGATGCGCCCACAGCGCGCCCGCGACGGTGTCTGATGTTGCCTGGTCTTGAGCGCATCCAGCGCTTCCCGGTTCTTCGGGATATCCAGACCTCCCCTGTAGATCCTATATCTTCCAGCTATCACCCTATCTCCAGTTTTGATTAGACGGTTATCGCTGGGCCTCCGATAGTGTTGGTCACGACGGGCGATCTCACACAAGATCGCCCAACTATAAGAACAACAAGATCGAGGTACGCACCATGGCTCGCAGCAGCGCCGACGTGAACCTGTCCGCGACAGGTGAACCGTATGTTCCTCCCGTTTCCAGCGTTGCCGCCGTGGCCAAAGCCAGTACGGTGCGGTGGCGCATCTTCGCAATCATCTTCGTGCTGACCATGGTCAACCTGATCGACCGGGTTTCGCTGTCCATCGCAATGCCAACCATTGCCAAGGAATTCACGCTTTCGCCTGCGATGCAGGGTTTGATCCTCAGCAGTTTCTTCTGGGCATACGCGCTGTTGCAGATCCCTGGCGGCTGGATGATCGACCGCTTTGGGCCACGCCGCGTGATCACGTGGTCGACCGGGTTGTGGGGCACGTTCCAGGTGTTGGCCGGTTTCGCCACGGGTGGTGCGTCGCTGTTGTTCGCCCGAATGTTTCTGGGGGCTGCGGAAGCACCGCTGTTTCCGTCGGGCGGCAAGCTGATTTCCCTGTGGCTGGCGCCGAGTGAGCGCAGCCGCGGCGCGGTGATGATGGACAGTGGCAGTCCGTTGGGCGTGGCGCTGGGTGGATTGATCATCGCCTTCCTGATCGTGTCGCTAGACTCCTGGCGCTCGGCCTTTGTGATCGCCGGGGTCGCGACACTGTTGTTGGGCTGGGTGTCGTGGCGGTATCTGCGGGACGACCCTTCGGTTCACCCGCAGGTTAACGAAGCGGAACTGGCGAAGATCAACGCAGGCCGTGAAACCCCGGCGGCTGAAGCGGCACGGGCCAAGGTTAAAGGCCTGGGCATCGCCGCTCGCTCGCTGACGGGCTTGCTGATCGGCCGTTCGACCTGGGCGATGGTGTATTTCGGTCTGCTGACCTGGGGGCCGAGCTATCTGGCTCAAGCGCGAGGCTTCGACATCAAGGGCATCGGTTTCGCGACATTCGTGATTTTTATCTGCGGTTCGCTGGGATCGCTGACCGGTGGTTTTCTTTGCGACGGCCTGATTCGCAAGGGCGTGCGCCGTGGCGTGGCGGTTAAAGGCTTGCTGACTTTCTCGGGTGTGATTGCCCTCGGTGCGCTGCTGCTGTTGCCGCAACTGAGCGATCCGATTGCCGCCGTGGCATTGCTGGCGATGACGGCGTTCTTCCTGATGTGGGGCAGCCTCTACTGGAGCTTCCCGGCATTGCTTGCGGCGCCTGCCCGTGTCGGTCTGATCGGTGGTGTGATGAACCTCGCGGGCAGCATCGGCGGCATCTTCGTACCGATTCTGGTGGGCTTGATCCTGCAATACTTCGGCGGTTTCGGTGCGGTACTTGGGTTCTTCGCGGTCTGCGCGGCGCTGTTCGTACTCGCCACCCTGCTGATCGGCCTCGACGGCGAGCGTGAGGTGAGCAATGGCTGAGGAGGTCTATAGCGGCCCGATTGTCGATGCCCATCACCACTTCTGGGACCCGCAGGCCAACTACCATCCTTGGCTTGCGCAAGGGGTGAGTATCCCGTTCCGATACGGTGATTATTCGGCGATCAAGCGACGTTACCTGCCACCCGATTACTTCGCCGATGCGGGCGAGCACAACGTGGTGCAGACGGTCTACGTCGAGACGGAGTGGGACCCGAGCGATCCGATTGGCGAGACCCGTTTCATCGAGCAGATCGCCACGCGTTACGGCGTTCCCAACGCGGTCGTCGCGCAGGCCTGGCTCGATCATCCGGATGCGATTGCCGTGCTCGCCGAGCAAGCGTTGTTCCCCAGCGTACGCAGCGTACGGCACAAGCCCGGCGGCCCTGCGTCGCCCGACGACGTTGGATCGCAGTGCACATTAATGAGCAACGAACACTGGCGTCGCAGTTACGCGACCTTACACGACCTGGGCCTGCGTTTCGACTTGCAGACGCCTTGGTGGAACCTACCGGAAGCCGCGTTGCTGGCGCGGGACTTCCCGGCCACGACGCTGATTCTTAACCACGCCGGGCTGCCGTCGGATCGCAGCACTGAAGGCCTGGCAGGGTGGCATGCAGCGATGGCGAATTTGGCCGAACAACCCAACGTGATGGTGAAAATCTCCGGCCTCGGTTTGCCCGGTAGACGCTGGAGCGTTCAGGACAACGGCTGGATCGTGCGCGAGGTCATCGCGATGTTTGGCGCTGACCGGGCGATGTTCGCCAGCAACTTCCCGGTCGACAGCCTGTGCGGTTCTTTCGACGACATCTACAGCGGTTTCAAACACATCGTTCGTGATCTGCCGCGCGCGGATCAGGAGCGTCTTTTCTACAGCAATGCGCAACGTATCTATCGTTGCGAGCCGCGCGCCGTGGACCGTCCGCGGCAAGAACACATGAGGAGTCAGGCATGAATAAAACCCGAATTGCGATGGTGCTCGGTGACCCGGCAGGCATCGGCCCGGAATTGATCGCACGTCTGCTCAGCGATGAAAAGGTACGCAGTCAGGCGCAGGTGGTCCTGATCGCCGATGAAGCCGAAATGCGTCGGGGCATGGACCTCGCCGGGCTGTCGTTCCCCTACCGGCAGATCGATTCGTTGGAGACGCTGGATTTCAGCGATGACACGCCGTTGTTCTACAACTACCGTGGCGACGCCGTCGGCGAGTTCCCGCGCAGCGAGGCCAGCGCCATCGGCGGTCGTTACTGCCTGGACACGCTGAAAATCGCGGTCGAGCTGACGGCCGCCAAAACCACCAACGCGGTGCTGTTCGGGCCGCTGAACAAAACCTCGCTGCACATGGCGGGCATGGATCACAACGACGAGTTGCACTGGTTTGCCGAGCTGTTGGGCTTCACCGGGCCGTTCTGCGAATTCAACGTGATGGATAACCTGTGGACCTCCCGTGTGACCTCGCACGTGGCCCTGTCGGCGGTGCCGGGCATGTTGAGTCAGGAGCGGGTGGTCGAGGCGATTCGGCTGATCGATACCGCGCTCAAGCGCAACGGTCTGAAAGCGCCGCGCATCGGTGTCTGCGGTTTAAACCCGCACAACGGCGACAACGGTTCGTTCGGACGCGAGGAAATCGACATCATCGGTCCAGCCGTCAAAACCGCGCAGGCGCAGGGCATGAAGGCGGACGGACCGTATCCGGGCGATACGATTTTCTTGAAAGTGCAGGGCGACGCCAACGCGTTCGATGCGGTGGTGACGATGTACCACGACCAGGGTCAGATCGCGATCAAGCTGATGGGCTTTTCGCGCGGGGTGACGGTGCAGGGCGGGTTGCCGATTCCGATCACCACGCCGGCGCACGGCACGGCGTTTGATATTGCGGGACAGGGTAAGGCGAATGTCGGGGCGATTCGCCAGGCCTTCGAAATCGCCTGCCGGATGGGGCAAAGCAACGTTTAAAGGGTCGAGCCTCCGGGCTGAGTGAAAAACAGACCACGTTTTCGCCGCAGGACGTTAGATGAGCGTCCTGCGGTTTTTTTTGCCTGCACGTTTTGGATTCTTTGATTGTTCCCACGCTCTGCGTGGTAACACCTCTCTGGACGCTCTACGTCCAGGGTTCACTGTGACGCGGAGCGTGGAAACGATCAAACAACCTCCATCCCTCCTATAACTCCTCAACCAGTTATGTCTTGCCACCGATCACCACTGGCTATCACTGGATACGCATAAGTGATTAGCCGACGCGCTTCTCCGCTGGCAAATTCCTTCCATCGAGCCGCGATGCGACGCCTGCGAATCGAAGAACAATTACAAGAAGCCCTGTTCCGAACCCCGTGGAACGATTGGGCGCAACCAGCAGTGGCAAGGACTCTTCTCATGAAAATCAAAGCAATCCGTACCCGTGTCTTCGAATGGAAAGGCAAAGTCGTTCCACCGCAGGCGCACTTCTGCACCAACGCCAGTGACATCCTGTTTGAACGTGGCGACGCCATGGGTTCCTTCCGGTTCCACGGCTGGCTGGTGGTGGAAGTCGAGACCGACAACGGCATCGTCGGCATCGGTAACTGCGCGCTGGCGCCCCGTGTGGCCAAGGAAATCATCGACAACTACCTCGCCCCGATCGCCATTGGCGAAGACCCGTTCGACAACGAATACATCTGGCAGAAAATGTACCGCCAGACCCACGCCTGGGGCCGTAAAGGCATCGGCATGGCGGCCATCTCGGCGATCGACATCGCGATCTGGGACATCATGGGCAAAGCGGTGAACAAGCCGGTGTTCAAACTGCTCGGCGGCCGCACCAAAGAGAAGATCTGGACCTACGCCTCCAAGCTCTACGCCAATGACAACCTCGACCTGTTCCTGGAAGAAGCGCAGGGTTACCTGAGCCAGGGCTTCACTGCCATGAAAATGCGTTTTGGCTACGGCCCGAAAGACGGCCCGGCGGGCATGCGCCGCAACATCGAGCAGGTGCGTGCGCTGCGTGAACTGGCAGGTCCTGACGTCGACATCATGCTTGAGTGCTACATGGGCTGGACCCTGGAATACGCCCGTCGCATGCTGCCGAAACTGGCTGAATTCGAACCGCGCTGGCTGGAAGAGCCGGTGATCGCCGACGACCTCGAAGGCTACATCGAGCTGAAGAAGATGGGCATCATGCCAATCTCCGGCGGCGAGCATGAATTCACCTCCTATGGCTTCAAAGACATGCTCGAACGCCGCGCGGTCGACGTGATCCAGTACGACACCAACCGCGTGGGCGGCATCACGGCGGCACGCAAGATCAACGCCATGGCTGAAGCCTGGTCGGTGCCGGTCATCCCGCACGCCGGTCAGATGCACAACTACCACCTGACCATGTCCACCACCGCTTCGCCGATGGCCGAGTTCTTCCCGGTATTCGACGTCGAGGTCGGCAACGAACTTTTCTACTACGTGTTCAAGGGCGAGCCAGCACCGGTCAACGGCTACATCCAGCTGGACGACAACAAACCGGGCCTGGGCCTGGAAATCTCGGACGAGTACCTGAGCGAGTTCAACATCATCGAGTGATGTTGTAAGCGGTCGCGCGTCGTCCCTGATGCCGCGCGAGCTGCTTTTGATTCGGTTCTGACGCCCCACGATCTGCTTTTGATTCTACCCGGAGGGCGTGGGAACAAGCTTGCTCCCAAGCCCCCCGGGCAGAAGCGAGATCGCATTCCACATTTCTGGAGATTCAGCCCATGCGCCTTATCCAGTTCGAAAACAGCCAGGGACAGCGCCAGGTCGGCGTGGTCGAGGGCTCGCAGGTCAATGTCATACGCAACACCACCAGCACCCGTGAACTGGCGCTTGCCGCCATTCGCAGCCAGCACAGTCTGCAGGCTGAAGTCGAAAGCCGTGGCACCGAATCCGGCCCGGATTACGCGGGCCTGTTGCAGAACGGTCAGATCCTCCCACCGCTGGACCACGAAGACCCGGCGCATTGCCTGATCAGCGGCACGGGCCTCACGCACCTGGGCAGCGCCTCGGCGCGGGACAAGATGCACCAGCACGACGGTCAGGTCGAAGCGGGCATGACCGACACCATGAAGATCTTCAAGTGGGGCATCGAAGGCGGCAAACCGGCGCAAGGTCAGGTCGGGGCGCAACCGGAATGGTTCTACAAAGGCGACGGCGGCATTGTGGTGCGGCCGGGTGCGGACTTTCCGGTCCCTGCATTTGCTGAAGACGCGGGTGAAGAACCCGAACTGACCGGTCTCTACGTCATCGGCGACGACGGCCAGCCTTACCGCTTGGGCTACGCACTGGGCAACGAGTTCTCCGACCACGTCATGGAGCGTCGCAACTACTTGTACCTGGCGCATTCCAAGCTGCGTTATTGCGCCTACGGCCCGGAACTGCGCGTCGGCGAATTGCCGCGTCACCTGTCCGGCATGAGCCGCATCAAGCGCAACGGCGAGGTGATCTGGGAGAAGGAGTTTCTCAGTGGCGAAGACAACATGTGCCACAGCCTGGCCAACCTCGAATTCCACCATTTCAAGTACGCCCAGTTCCTGCGCCCTGGCGATGTGCACATTCACTATTTCGGCACGGCGACCCTGTCGTTCGCCGATGGCGTGAAGACCCAGCCGGGCGACCGCTTCCAGATCAGCCTCGATGCCTTCGGCGCACCTTTGGAAAACGGGATTGGCGAAGGGCCGCGTCCTGTGGCGATCGGTCAGATCAAACCTCTTTAAAGGAAGAACGGATGTCTTCGGATCTCGGACACAACTTCATCGGCGGCCAACGCAGCGCACAGGGTTCTGTGCAACTGAACAGCCTCGACGCGACCACCGGCGAAGCGCTTGCGCATGCGTTCGTGCAGGCGACCGAGGTGGAAGTCGACATTGCCGCGCAATCCGCAGCAGCGGCTTTCCCGGTCTTTCGCAACCTGTCAGCTGAAAAGCGCGCGCAGTTCCTCGACGCGATTGCCGATGAACTGGACGCACTGGGCGATGATTTCGTCGCCACCGTATGCCGCGAGACCGCGCTGCCGGCCGGGCGTATTCAGGGAGAGCGCGGCCGGACCAGCGGACAGATGCGCTTGTTTGCCAAGGTGCTGCGCCGTGGCGACTTTTATGGCGCGCGCATCGATCGGGCCTTGCCAGACCGTCAGCCGCTGCCGCGACCTGATCTGCGTCAGGTGCGCATTGGCGTGGGGCCGGTCGCGGTGTTTGGCGCGAGCAACTTCCCGTTGGCGTTCTCCACGGCCGGCGGTGATACGGCCTCCGCGCTGGCGGCCGGGTGCCCGGTGATCGTCAAGGCTCACAGCGGTCACATGGCCACGGCCGAGCGTGTCGCCGAAGCCGTCACCCGCGCGGCTGAGCGTACCGACATGCCGAAGGGCGTGTTCAGCATGATCTTCGGCAATGGCGTAGGCGAATGGCTGGTCAGGCATCCGCTGATTCAGGCGGTAGGGTTTACCGGCTCGCTGCGTGGCGGCAACGCGTTGGTGAAGATGGCGTCCGAACGTGCTCAGCCGATTCCGGTGTTTGCCGAGATGTCGAGCATCAACCCGGTGTTCGTCTTGCCTGACGCGCTGGCGGCGCGGGGTGAGAAGATTGCTTCGGAACTGGCCGCTTCGGTGACCTTGGGGTGCGGGCAGTTCTGCACCAATCCGGGCCTGGTGATCGGTTTGCGTTCCACTGCGTTCAGCCAGTTCGTCGAGCGGCTGAGCGCCAGCATGAATGACCAGGCGCCACAAACCATGCTCAACGCGGGCGGTCTGGTCAGCTACAGCAAAGGCCTTGAGCATCTCCACGGTCATGCTGGCGTGACGCATCTGGCCGGGCATCCGCAGCAGGGCAAACAGGCCCAGCCGCAGTTGTTCAAGGCCGACGTCAGTTTGTTGCTGAACGGTGATGAGTTGCTCCAAGAAGAGGTGTTCGGACCGACCACGATCGTCATCGAAGTCGAGGACGAGGCCTCGTTGAAGTCCGCGTTGGGCGGTCTTCGCGGACAACTGACAGCGACCGTGATCGGTGAGCCGGCCGAGCTCGGCCGTTACGCGTGGTTGCTGGAGACGTTGCAGGAGAAGGTCGGGCGCGTGCTGCTCAATGGCTACCCGACAGGCGTCGAAGTGTGTGATGCGATGGTTCACGGCGGGCCGTATCCCGCCACGTCCGATTCGCGCGGTACGTCGGTCGGCACATTGGCGATTGATCGTTTCCTGCGCCCGGTGTGCTTCCAGAACTACCCCGATGCGCTGTTGCCCGAAGCCTTGCAGAATGCCAATCCGCTGAAGATCCGGCGGCTGGTGGATGGAGAGGTCACTGATTCAGCGCTAAACCAATAACCTGCGCTGATCGTTACCACGCAGAGCGCGGGAACGATCAGCGCGAGCAATAAACCTGTGGGAGTGAATTCATTCGCGGGACGGCGGTACAGACGATGAAAATGTATCGCCTGAACTGTCGATTCGCGAATGAATTCGCTCCCACAGGTACGGTGTCAATCAATGAACCTGGATCACACCCGCGCTTTTTGCTTTTCGGTCACTTCCGAAGGCGACGCATCGGCGAAGTGATTCACCTGCCGCAGGGGCTTGAAGGCCCACATCCACGTCCCCACCACGCCCAACGTACACAACCCGCCGATGATCGCCGCGGGCACAGCGCCCCATAGCGCGGCGCTGCTGCCGGCGCGGAATTCGCCCAGTTCGTTGGAAGAGCCGATGAACAGCATGTTCACCGCATTGACCCGACCGCGCATGTCGTCGGGGGTCGAGAACTGCACGAGCGTCGAGCGGATATACACGCTGACCATGTCCGCAGCCCCCGCAATCATCAGGGCCAGCAATGAGAGCCAGAACAACGTCGACAGCGCGAATACCAGGTTCGCGAGGCCAAACACCGCCACCGCGATGAACATGACCATGCCGACGTTGCGATCGAACGGCCGCACACTCAGATAAAGGCCAGTGCCGACCTCACCCAGACTCATCGCACTACGCAACGCGCCCAGGCCTTGGGGGCCCAGGTGCAGGACTTCGTGAGCGTAGATCGGCAGCAAGGCGACCACGCCGCCCAGCAGCACGGCGAACAGGTCCAGCGAAATGGTGCCGAGAATGATCGGACGCGAACGAATGAACGCGATGCCCGCCGTGAAGCGTTTCCAGGCGGTGGATTCCAGAATCTGTTTCTTACCGGCGTACAGCACTGGCACACGGATCAGTAACAGCACGGCAGCGATAAAGCTCGCCATGCACACTGAATAGGTCAAACCGCCGCCGCCCGCTGCATACAGGCCGCCGCCCACCAGCGGTCCGGCGATGGTCGCGATGCGCATGATCATGCTGTTGGTGGCGATGGCCGAGGCGAGCTTTTCGCGGGGCACGACCTGCGGCAACAGGCTTTGCAGCGCCGGACCGGTGAACGCGCGGGCACAGCCGAACAGTGCCAGCGTGGCGTAAATCAGCCGGGTGTCCTGATGGTGGGTGACCGAGAACAGCATCAGCATCAAGCTGCACAGCGCCTGGACGGTCCAGCTGATGGTCAGGATCAGTTTGCGATCGTAGCGGTCGATGAGGTCGCCGGCCGGCATCAGCAACAGCAGCATCGGGATGAACTGCGCAAGGCCCACATACGCCAGCGAAATCGGGCTGCGGGTCATGTCATAGACCTGCCAGGCGACCACCACCGCTTGAATCTGCATGGCAAACACGGCAGCGAGGCGGGCGGTCAGAAACTCAAAAAAGCCGGGCTGCCGAAGCACGCTTTCAGAGGCTGGTTCGGAGGGCGAAGCGGGCGATTCGGAACTCAAGGCAGGACATCCATCGACGCGAAAGACGGCCGACTGTTATACACCGGTAAGCAGGTATATGCCTGTTACTGTCAGAAATTTAATGATGGACGGTGCGATGTCATTTGACTTCGCCGCAGAGCCGACTGGCATCTCGCGGATCTGTGGGAGCGAGCTTGGTCTGGGCGGCATTCCGACGAATTGGGGGTGTCAGTCGACGTTGATGCAACGGACCGACCGCATTCGCGGCCCTCGTAACCTCGGACTGCTCCTACAGGATTGCGGTGTTTCGATGCTTTGCGGCATGCACACAAATTGTGGGAGCTTGGTCTGGGCGGCATTCCGACGAATTGGGGGTGTCAGTCGACGTTGATGCAACGGACCCACCGCATTCGCGGCCCTCGTAACCTCGGACTGCTCCTACAGGATTGCGGTGTTTCGATGCTTTGCGGCATGCACACAAATTGTGGGAGTCGGCTTGCTGCGGGCCGCGTTCGGACGAAGGCGCCGGGTCAGACACTGATGTGTTGAATGACCCCATCGCATTCGCCACTGTCGTAACCTCCAGCAGCTCCCACATTTGAATGTGTTGCGTATTCGCTTAGCGCCGAACCAGCAACACACCCGATTCCATATGGTGCGTGTACGGAAACTGATCGAACAACGCGCAACGCTCCACCCGGTGTGTGTCATGCAGCTGGGCGATGTTGGCCGCCAGGGTTTCCGGGTTGCAGGAGATGTACAGGATGCGTTCGAAACGACGGGTCAGCTCGCAGGTGTCCGGGTCCATCCCTGCGCGCGGCGGGTCGACGAACACGCTGCCGAAGTGGTAGCTCTTCAGGTCCACGCCCGCCAGACGCCGGAACGGGCGCACATCGTTCAGCGCTTCGGTCAGCTCTTCGGCCGACAGCCGAACCAGCGACACGTTATCCACCGCGTTATCTGCAAGGTTGCTCAAGGCGGCGTTGACCGAGGTCTTGCTGATCTCGGTCGCCAGCACCTTGCGCACGCGGGTCGCCAGCGGCAGCGTGAAGTTGCCGTTGCCGCAATACAGCTCCAGCAGGTCATTCTCACGGTCGCCCAACGCGTCGTACGCCCAGCTCAGCATTTTCTGGTTCACGGTGCCGTTGGGCTGGGTGAACGCACCTTCCGGCTGGCGATAGCTGAACGTGCGCCCGGCGACCTCCAGCTCCTCGGTCACGTAATCGCGGCCGATCACCAGACGTTGCCCCTTGGAGCGACCGATCACGCTGACCTTCAAGTCTGCGGCCAATTGCTCGGCTTCCAGCTTCCAGGCGTCATCGAGGGGGCGGTGGTAGCACAGCGTGATCATGCCGTCGCCGGCCAGCGTGGTCAGGAAGTCGACCTGAAACAGCTTGTGGTTAAGCGTCTTGCTGGCTTCCCAACGATCACGCAGCACCGGCATCAGGGCATTGATCTGCAGGCTTGCAATCGGGAAGTCGTTGATCAGGATCGGCGTGTACTTGTCGCCCGGCGTGAACATCGCATAGTGACGCTTGCCATCGTCGCGCCACAGGCGGAATTCGGCGCGCAGGCGGTAGTGCTCACGCGGCGAGTCAAAGACCTGAGGTTCTGGCGCGTCAAACGGCTTCAGCAGTTCGCGAAGACGATCGGCTTTTTCATCGAGCTGACGGCTATAGCTCGCAGGGTCGAACGTACTGCTCATGGATAGAAGCCCAGCTTGATGACGAACAGGATCGACAGCACGACCAGCGCCGAATTCAGCTCACGGCCGCGGCCCGACAACAGCTTGATCACTGTCCAGGAAATGAAGCCAAACGCGATGCCGTTGGCGATGGAGTAGGTGAACGGCATCGCCAGCGCGGTGATCACCACTGGCGCGGCTTCGGTGATGTCGTCCCAGTTGATTTCCGCCAGGCCCGAGGTCATTAGCACGGCCACGAACAGCAGGGCCGGAGCGGTGGCGAAGGCCGGAACGCTGCCGGCCAGAGGCGCGAAAAACAGCGCCAGCAGGAACAGCACGGCCACCACGATGGCGGTCAGGCCGGTGCGGCCACCGGCACTGACGCCCGCGGCGGATTCGATGTAACTGGTGGTGGTCGAGGTGCCCAGCAGCGAACCGGCCATGGCGGCGGTGCTGTCGGCGACCAGCGCACGGCCCATTTTCGGCATGTGGCCGTCTTTGCCCATCAGGCCCGCGCGCTTGGCGACGCCGATCAGCGTCCCGGAGTTATCAAACAGATCAACGAAGAGAAACGAGAAGATCACGCTGACCAGACCGATGTTCAAGGCACCGGCGATGTCCAGCTGCAGAAAGGTCGGCGCCAGCGACGGCGGCATCGACACCACGCCGCCGAACGGCGAGAAGCCCATCAGGATCGAGATGATGGTTACGGCCAGAATTCCGATCAGCACCGCGCCGCGCACTTTAAGGGCTTCCAGCGCCACGATCAGGGCAAAGCCCAGCGCCGCGAGCACCGGCGCCGGTTTGGCCAGGTCGCCCAGCCCGACCATGGTGGCCGGGTTGCTGACCACGATTTCCGCGTTGTGCAGGGCAATCAGCGCCAGGAACAGGCCGATACCGGCGGCAATCGCCGAACGCAGCGGCAGCGGGATGCTGTTGATGATCCATTCGCGGATGCGAAAGATCGACAGCAGGAAGAACATCACGGCAGAAATGAACACCGCACCCAGCGCCACTTGCCAGGTGTGACCCATGTGCAACACCACGGTGTATGTGAAGAACGCGTTCAAGCCCATGCCCGGCGCCAGCGCGATCGGGTAATTGGCGATCAGGCCCATGACAGTGGAGCCAATGGCGGCTGCCAGACAGGTCGCGACGAAGATGGCGCCTTTGTCCATGCCGGTCGCGCCGAGGATGCTCGGGTTCACGAACAGGATGTAGGCCATGGCCAGGAACGTCGTGACGCCGGCCAGGATTTCCGTGCGCACATTGGTGTTATGTGCCTTGAGTTGAAACAGCCGCTCCAGCATGTGTGGCTCCCCGGTGGCGCAACGCGCCATTAATGAAATCGACTAAAACAGCAAAGCACAGCTCGCGAAAACAGCTTGCACAAATTCTGCCAGTCGCAAAAAGCCGCGCATCATACCAGCGTCCCCGGCGAAAGGCTGCTGACGTTGATCGGCAGGGAAAGGCAGCCGTGGTCGTGGCCCGGAACCGTGCTCGCTCATCACAAACCCTGAACGTTTGGGAAAACCCGCCAGTCGTACCTCAGGAGACGCAGATTGACTGCGCAAACGCGTACCTACCGTGAGGTTTGCAATGAGCGAGACAACGAACCAGGCCTTCGCAGAGCATTCCATTGCTCTGACGTTGAACGGCCAGCCCAGACAATTGAACGTACAGCCGTGGGCGACGTTGCTGGATGTGTTGCGTGAGCAATTGGATCTGGTGGGCACCAAGAAAGGGTGTGACCACGGGCAGTGCGGGGCATGCACGGTGCTGCGCGACGGCAAGCGGGTCAATGCGTGCCTGACCTTGGCGGTCATGTGCGACGGCGCCGAGTTGACCACCATCGAAGGTCTGGCGGACGGCGACACGCTGCACCCGATGCAGCAGGCGTTCATCAAGCACGACGCTTTTCAGTGCGGTTACTGCACGCCGGGGCAGATTTGCTCAGCGGTCGGGCTAGCCAATGAAGGCCGGGCGCAAACACCGGACCAGATCAAAGAATTGATGAGCGGCAATTTGTGCCGCTGCGGCGCCTACACGAACATTCTCGCGGCGGTCGAAGAAGCCTTGCCGCAATCCGCCACCCAGGCGTTGACTGACGGAGGGATCGACGCATGAATCCTTTCCATTACAGCAAGCCCGTCGACGTCAGTCAGGCGATCAGTCTGGCCGGAGCGGCCAGCCGTTTTATCGCGGGCGGCACCAACCTGCTGGACTTGATGAAAGAAAACATCGCCCGGCCGGAGCACTTGATCGACATCACAGGCCTGCCGCTCAAGGACGTTAGCGAAACCGCCAATGGCGGGCTGATGATCGGTGCGTTGGTGAGCAACGCCGATCTGGCGTGGCATCCCTTGGTCGAGCAGCGTTACCCGCTGCTGTCTCAAGCCATCCTGGCAGGCGCCTCGCCTCAGTTGCGTAACATGGCCAGCACCGGCGGGAATCTGCTTCAGCGCACCCGTTGTTACTACTTTTATGATTCGGCAGTGCCTTGCAACAAGCGCGAGCCGGGCAGCGGATGCCCGGCCAAAGACGGCCTCAACCGGATTCACGCGATCCTGGGCGCCAGCGATGACTGTGTGGCCACTCATCCGTCAGACATGTGCGTAGCGCTGGCCGCGCTGGACGCCGTTGTGCACGTCGAAGGCCGAGGCGGCAAGCGCACCATCGAGTTCGCAGACTTTCACCGGCTGCCGGAAGACGCCCCGCAGCGCGACAACCAGCTGGCCGATGACGAATTGATCACGGCCATCGAACTCCCGCCCCAAGGGTTTGTTGCGCACAGCCATTACCTGAAGATTCGTGATCGTGCCTCCTACGCCTTCGCGCTGGTGTCGGTCGCGGCTGCGCTGGAACTGGACGGCGACATCATTCGCGACGTGCGCCTGGCCCTTGGCGGGGTAGCGCACAAACCGTGGCGTGACAAAGCGGTCGAGCAGTCGCTCATAGGGCAGCCAGTGTCGCGGGAAAATTTCGTGGCGGCAGCCGAAGCCATGCTGCGTGACGCCAAACCCCTCGAGCACAACGCCTTCAAGGTCAAGTTGGCTCAACGCGCTATCGTCCGTGCGCTCAGCGACGCGGCAACAGGAGGTAACGCCTGATGAACGCGAAAATCAATCCGCCCGGTTATGTGTCCCCCGTTGGGCAACCGCTGGACCGCGTCGACGGTCACCTTAAGGTCACCGGCCAGGCACGCTATGCCGGCGAATACCCGCAAGACGGTCTGCTGTTTGGCAGCGTGGTGTCCAGCAACATTGCGTGCGGCCGTGTGCTGCGCATCGACGCTTCGCAGGCGTTGCAGGTCAACGGCGTCGTCGCCGTCATTGACCATACCAACCGCCCGCATGTCGCCAGTTACGACAAGGATTATGAGGACGCGGACTCGGCCGAGGGCTCAGCCTTCCGGCCTTTGTATAACGATCGCGTACTGTACAGCGGGCAACCGCTGGCGCTGGTCGTCGCCGACACCCTCGAGATTGCGCGACACGCAGGCTCGCTGGTGCGCATCGAGTATGAAACCGACGCTCACCAGACTGATTTGGTGGCTGCACAAGGGAACGCGCACACGGCGCCGGCTGAAACCCCCAAACCGCGCGGCGATTTCGAAACCGCCTTCACCCAGGCGGCGATCACCGTAGACGCGCGTTACAGCACGCCGAACGAGCACCACAACCCGATGGAGCCGCACGCTTCGACGGTGATGTATCAGGATGACGGCAGCCTCGAGATTCACGACAAGACCCAAGGCACGCAGAACTGCCAGGATTACCTGCACAAAGTGTTCGGCCTTGAGAAGGACAAGATCCGTGTCCTGGCGGCGTTTGTCGGCGGCGCGTTCGGCTCCGGCTTGCGCCCGCAGTATCAGCTGCCGCTCGCCGTCATGGCCGCGCTGCATCTCAAGCGCTCCGTACGCGTCACCCTGACGCGCCAGCAGATGTTCACATTCGGCTATCGCCCCCACACGTTGCAGCATTTGCGGCTGGGCGCGACCGCCGACGGGCGCTTGTCGGCAGTCGGTCATGATGTGATCGGTCAGACCTCGCGATTCGAGGACTTCACCGAGCACGTGGTCGAGTGGAGCGGCATGCTCTACAAGTGCGACAACGTGCAGTTGACCTACAAACTGGCGCCGCTGGACGTGTACACGCCGCTGGACATGCGGGCGCCGGGCGCGACGTCAGGCATGGTCGGTCTGGAGTGTGCGCTGGATGAACTCGCCTATGCGACCGGCGTCGATCCCGTGCAGCTGCGCGCGATCAATTTCGCCGACCGTAACGGCAACGAAGACAAGCCTTACTCCAGCAAAGAACTGCTCGCCTGCTACGAGCAGGGCGCTGATCGCTTCGGCTGGAACCAACGCAACCCCGAGCCACGCAGCATGCGCCAAGGTCGCCAACTGGTGGGTTGGGGCATGGCCGGTGGCGTGTGGGAAGCCATGCAGATGAAGGCCAGTGCCAAGGCGAGCATTGACGCGAGCGGCAAGCTGACCGTCAGCAGTGCAACCACCGACATCGGGACTGGCACCTACACGGTCATGACCCAGATCGCGGCCGAAGCGGCGGGCATGACGCCGCAGGACGTTACGTTCGTGCTGGGCGACTCCTCGCTGCCGACGGCGCCGCTTCAGGGCGGCTCCTTCACCGTGTCGTCGGTCGGAACGGCGGTGCAGCAAGCGTGCCGAGCGTTACGTGCCAAGTTGCTGGATGCCGTGCGCATGGCTCACCCCGAGTTCGCGGTGGTGGACATGGAAGAAGTCGGCTTCGGCGACGGTTTCCTGCACATTCGTGGACAGCGGTTTTCCTATGCCGACATCGTGCGTGCGTCGTCCCACGAGACATTGGAGGTCCAGGTAGACGCCGAACCGGATGAAAAGCGCGAGGGCTATTCGACCGCGACCCACTCGGCGGTGTTCGTCGAGGTGCTGGTCGATGAAGACCTGGGCACCGTGCGCGTCAATCGGGTCGTAAGCGCCGTGGCCGCTGGCCGCGTGGTCAACCCCAAGACCGCACGCAGTCAGATCCTCGGCGGCGTCGTGTGGGGCATCAGCCAGGCGATGCATGAAGAGACCCAGAACGATCAGCATCTGGGCCGCTTCATGAACCACAGCCTGGCCGAGTACCACATCCCGGTGAACGCGGACATTGGCGACATCGACGTGGTGTTCGTCGAGGAAAACGACGACATCGTTAACGAACTGGGTTCCAAGGGCGTCGGTGAGATCGGCATCGTGGGGGTGGCGTCGGCTATCGCCAACGCTGTTTATCACGCGACCGGCAAGCGGGTGCGGGATTTCCCGATTACGCTGGATAAGGTGCTTTGATTATCCGACTGTATTTCTGAGCGTTAGGCTTGCCCGTGGTAGCGGTTGTCATTGGGGTAAATCAATGACAGTGGCACCGTTGCCGCGGGCTCGCTGGAGTTATCATAAAGGACCCCAGTATGAGTTCACTGGATCTGCGACTATTCGTAGATAATCGCCTTTCCAACCATGCGGACGTAAATCTCAAATAACCGCCGATATAGCCTGACGGCTAGCAGGTTGGTAAATCGAAATCAAACCACGTGTCCAATTTTAATGCATGCTTGAGTCTAACAGCGGTCCTGCTTTCTTTGGGGAGATATTTTCCTCGGCAAAAAAAGCCTTCGATGCTTTTATACTTTATCTGCTCGTTCGGTAAGATTTTTTCTATAACTTCGCGGAATGTTGTGTTGCCTTCTGTGAGCCGTAAGATGTCAACGCCCGTCGATCTCGCGAATCTCGAATATCTAAGATCAATTTCCGCTTCAAATTGTAAGTCTTTTGCTAATTTCAGCTGGGGTGTATTTGTCGGCATGTTAGCGGTGGTTTTGGATATATACCCTGCGTTCTCGTACCAATCGTTTTCGAGCGGCGCAAGATTGTAATCAGGGATGAGTTTGTTGGCTTTGGCAGGATCGAAGTTTGGGCGATTTCTGCCGAACTGCGGCTTGTTGCGCACATCTACTGAATAGTTACTGTGATCTGTGAGTGCTACTTTGTATTTCGGCGTGTAGAAACTAATGTGGGTATCGCTAGGTACGAAAAATCTCTTGCTTTCCTTGCGAAAGTATCCGTGAGAATCTACAACCAGACGTTTGGAGTCAACGTCGCCCACGTAGATCTTATATTTCGCCTGTCCATGTTTCGCGCCAGTTACGACTCCAGATGTATTCTTGCCGGGTGCTATTTGACCTGCAAAACCTCGTGCCAGCGTCATTTCGTCTTTCACTTTTGAGGCGAGTCTTCCAACTTTACTCCCTGCCCAACGAATCAATCTTGCTCCACGACTCACCACCGATTTGACGACCCCAGACAACATCGTCCCCATATCAATCCCGAAGGCCGCCCAGCCCAGCTTCGATGCCAATTCAGGGTTACTGTTCTGTAGCGCCACGCTGGCGATGGAAAGCCCGGTCGCCACCGCAGTGGCCGCGAGCGCCGCGCCCGCGAGGGCCAGGGACAAGCCGCCGGTAGGAATGGCAAGCAATACGCCTGCAACTGCCGTCAATATCGCAACACCCCCCCAGATGATGCTGGACATGATTGCCCAGAAGCCGCTGTTTTTCTCCGGCGTCGGTTCCGGCGCCGGTGTCCAGGTCCAGTCGCTGACCATCTTGTCCAGGCTGCGGAGCATGTTTTCCTGGCCCCAGCGGCTGATCATGATATGGCCGTCAGGGTCGAAGAGGTTGACAGGGTCTCCACTGCAATAAGCGTAGTCATTCAAGGCCCCGCGACCGAAGGGGCTGGCGCTGTCAGGTTGCTGAAATACCCGCAGCGCAGGGCTATACGTCCGATATCCGTTGCCCAGGTGATAGCTGCCGGTGACCGGATCCCGGCGCGCGTCGTTGTACCCGATGCCGCTGAGCATCGCGCTCTGTCCGGCATTGGGTGATTCACCCCACGGGGTGTAGCAAATGCTGCGTCGATTCAGACCCGAAGCGCTGTCAGGTTGAAGCTCGCTGGACATGCCGTTTTGTGGATCGCTGAGGGTGAAAACCGTGTGCAGGCTGGAGCCCTCGACGATCTGGACGGCAAGGCCTGCCTCTTCGTCGAAACGGATTCGTTTGATCTCCTTGCCGCTGTCGTTCCGCCAGATTTCCCCGCACAGTGCATCACCGCTGTAAACAAGGACTCGACTCTGACTGTTTTTTACGTCCCATTGAATCGCCAGCCTGTCCTGCTCGTCGTATTCATAGCGAGTGATCAGCGTCTTGTCTTTGCCGGTGATCGACGCCAGCCTGCCGGTCAGCGTGTACGCCAGTTTTCTACCCTGATCGTCCTGAGTCAGATTGCCGTTGGCATCGTAAACAAGCGTTGATTCGGCACGGGATGTGGCTCCCGCACTGTTGCCGTTTATCGTGACCACCTTGATCCGCTGGGTCGGATTTTCGGTGCTGTAGGTGTATTCCTGCTTTTGAGTGGTGTTGTCCGCATAAAGCGTTTCGCACAGCGTCAGGTTATTGATCGCGTCATAACCATAAACCTGTCTACGGATGGCTTTTCCGCTCTCATCGGCTGGGCCATTTGAGGTTTTCTCATCCACTGACCAGGTCTTGAGGCGGTCTCGTACGTCATACTCAAACGCTTCGCTCAAGCAGACTTCGCCCTCGCGTGTGACCACTTTCTTGATGAGTTGGCCGCTGAGTGACCACTGCTGTTCGTACTTTTCAAATTCGCTGCCATTAAGCCAGTAGGTGCGGCAGGTCTCTTGGCCGAGCCCATCAAATTCATGACCGACGATCAGGGTATGACCGGTCTGGCGATCCAGCACGGTGACTCGCTCACACTGACCGAACGCGTTGTAGCGATAGCGATAATCCAGATGGTTGCGTTGCACCCGCGTGCGCCGCCCGAGTCGATCTTGCCAAGCCACTACGTAACTGTCATTGGGGTATTGGGTGACGTAGTTGGCGCCCAGTAGCGAATAATAAAAACCAGCGCTCAAAATTTGATCGCTGCAAACCTGGCGTTGGTGACTGTCCAACCAGGGCGAATGCTGGTCTGTGGCAACAATCTGCTGGCTATCATCCGCGCCCGTGACCGTATGCCGAGACTGAATGGCCGCCTGCAGAGGGTCGTAAGTGAACGTCGCAAGCGTGGTCAGATCGCCCTTCGCTGTTTTGCCTTTCCAACTGAGGACGTTGCCGTCGGCTGAGCGCTCACTGAACACTTGAGTGGTGTCCGGCATGGTCGCTCCGGCAAAACGGCCGTTGTCATAGGTGAATGCGTAGGCCCTTGCCCCGACCGTGCGTGCGCTCACTTGAGACTGAGCGTCTATATCCTGGCTGCCGACGACGGTTTTCGTACCTTCTTTGGTCATCACCGTCAGGCTTTTCACCTCAGTGCCCATGGCGTGATACGCGCGTTCAATTTGGGTGCCGTCAGCACCACTCCACAGCACGGGGCGGTCAAGGTCGTCGTACTGGATCTTGAATTCTCGAGTGCCTTCCGTAGCGTGGGTTTTGAGGGTGGTCAACCGCCCGCGCCAATCAAGTGTTTGCTCCGTTTCATAATGTTTGACGATCATGCTCTCGTCGTACTCATCGTCCTGATTTTGCTTGTTGTCCGCAGGCATAAATGAATAGTCGCGTTGAATCACGCCTCCGTTGGGAAGGTTTACCTGAAGGCTTCTATGAGTTACCCGCGCGCCTTGGACATTGCCTAGTGTCTGATCGTGTTCAACCTGCGCATCTTGTATCACCGCGCGATCATCGGTCATCAATGGACTGTAGGTATCCTTAGAGCCTGTCCACATCCAGTCACTGACATAATCCGGTCGGTCGACGGGGTCGGCAACGCGCTGCAGGCCCCCGGGCATATAGTCCAGCGTTCTTCCCGCGTCGTGTATCGGGCAAAAGTTGCTGTCGGACAGATCCTCGCCGGGTTCGCGCTGCTCCTCAATTCGTATGACCTGCTGCAAACCGTCTTGCCAGATCCTGCGACGACGAGCCTGAGGCTGTGAGCGATCAAACACAATCAAGCGGGTGCCGCTGGCGATTTCTTCGTAGCGAGTCACCAAGTCACTGATGACCTTGTCAGTTCGTTCTGAAAGCTCGTTTTGTGAAGGGTTGCTGGTGTAAGTCATTTCACCGGTGACCCGGCCAAGAGCGTCATACGTATAACGAACCTGTTGTCCCCCTTCCGTGCGATGCAGTAGTCGACCGCTGTAAAGGGATCGCCGCTCGGTGCTGAGATCGATGTTGTCTCGCGGATCGTCGGTGGTGCGCGACGTGAGCGTGAGGGTGGTCATGCCTTTGGCGGGATCGGCGGTTTGAGTGCGGGTTGTCACCAACTGGCATTTTTCAGTGCCCCAATAACGCCGCTCGATGGCCGTGGCGGTTGCGACAAGCTCATCGCTGCTTTCGACGAGCTGCTGGCAACGGACTTCAGGCACTGTGCGGCCTTCCGCCAGCTTCAGCTCCCAAACGGTGTCCCCCCGACCCGATGCATTGCTCAGATTGCTGAGCGTCACCCCCTTGATGATGACCACTGTATCCTGCTTCAGCGGCGCGCGTTCACTGCCCTTTACCGTGCTGTATCCGTAAAGCGTCAGAGCAATGGGGAGCACCTGACCTGCAAATTTCTGATATTCGAACTCTGCCTGGATCGGCCTCTTCAAACCGGCAGGGGTCTTCGGTGCCTTCAGGCAGAACGTTTGGGGGGCGGCGGCGGAGTCTTTCCTTTCATTTTTCCAAGCGCTGCCCATGAAGGCGCTGATGTCCGGGCTCGCTCCGCCTGCCTGAGGGTAGTAACAACGCAAGGTAATGGTGGCGTCTGCCGCCGTGCTCTGGATCAGGCGGCCATCATCGGTGTACTTGAACGTTTGGGTAGCGGTCTCTGCGCTCATGATGCGGACTCCTCGATGGCTGGCTTAATGTTGTCCTGATACGTCGTTGTCGTCCTGGTGTTCAATCCATATCTGGGATCACCCTGAGGCACATCACTAAACTCCCAGACAACCGTTGTACCGAAGCCAGTCGGTGTTGTTTGTTGCTCCTCAACTTGCAGATGCAGTCCATTCCAGGTGCGTTTCGTGGTGAGGCCGTGTTCTTCGATGGACGTGGAAGAGTACTGATAACTAGAGCCTCGCTTGACAGCAGAATCCTCCAGATGGCTGTATTCACCGTCTTCGCTGTAGCCCAAGTAGTTATTGATTGAGTATCGCCAGTCTGTGCGCAGCGGAGGCTGCTGAGCTCCTGAAGAAATAATGTGGGAAATGACCCTTGGCAGGGCTGGTTTTTCCAAAGTGCCCTTTTTAGGAAAAATCATTCCCTCGGCCTCATAAACTACTTTCTCTAACGAGCCGTCTGACTCTTCGATGCATGTAAGCACCCTGTCTAGCGTGGGATCAGGGCTGTAGCCATACTCGCAGCGCTCAGACACGTTACCCGTTCCACTGCTGACAATGGATTTGAGCAAGTAGTTTTTAAGGCTCAAGGTGACGCAATAGGCTTCGTTGCTTTCCGGCCAAAAGATGAGCGTAGCGTTCGAGTGGATATCCCTAGACCCTTCACCGAGCGTAGGTAGGTCGTACGCACAACGCAAAAGCGTTATATTTTCCGCTCCCATTACTTCTTCGAGTAAGTACTGTCCTTTTCGGCGAGTCCATTTGAGCGTCAAAGAATCTCCTAGAGGTGAGGTGATGCTTGAGGGCAATAGCTGAAAATCCGGGCTTTCCCAATACGCAATTTCGCGATCAAACTCTTTTTCAAGTGCAGGCAGTCTTTCTGTCCAGAAGTCTTTCCATGGCTTTAAATATCGCGCTTCCCAATCAGCTCTCTGTTGTTTTTCTGGATCGACTGAGTCTATCGCTGACTGCAGTTGATCGTTGATAGGGGTAAGCATAGCGGCGCCTCTCGCAGGCATCAAAGCGCTGCTCGCTAAGTAGTATAACGCTTTGTCATACCACAGCTGATTATCTATAGGTTCAGATTTTTGCTTGTGTATATATATCTGGCTCTTGGCCTCTTTGAATGCGTCAAGCGCGGTTTTTACTAAGTCTGAATTGTGTTCATAATTATCTCCCGACGGAATTGATAATAGTTCTTTGGCTCCGGTGCGGAAGGTGATTTCAAGACTGTTTAACTGGCTAAGAGATGTATCCGCTTTGCCTGTTATCAATCCAGCGGTCTTCTCTAGAGTGTCGCCCTTCATGAGTTTCTGGACTTCGTCTGGGGTGAGTTGAACAGTCTGCCCGGTGCTCAGGGTGAGCATCCGTTGACGGCTAGCATACGATGAGAAGTTAAACGCCCAGCCATCACCCAACCCCCCCTCATTGGCCCTTAACGGTGAGTAGTGCAGCGTCAGATCACACACCGGCCCATTGCCCTTTACCCCTGCCAATACGCCAAGGGAATAATGAGCGTTGAACAGTCCGGTGCGAGGGTCTACGCCAGTGTAGTTCTGGCCTGTGATGTCAAAGACTTCTGATCGGTAAGTGTTGCCGTAGTCTTCGCAGAGGAGCGATTCTGGTGTGGGACCTTCATAGGGTTCCTTCACCTCAAAAGAGATCGCAACTCCATTTTTCCATATGCTGTTTGAGTCCGAAATGCCCATGTAGAAAGACGCTATCGACTCTGTGTAGTTTCTCATAGGGGCATAAAATTCAAACTGCTGACTAAAAAGCTTACCGCTCACTCTGTCTACTTCAAGTGTCCTGGCTTTAATTTTTGATTCGTCATCTACTAACATCGTCGAAATTATCTTCACGCCCTCGGATAGGGACACCGGTGAAATACGAGTCACTAGTGTGCTGAGGCTGTCCCCGCCTTTGTAGCTCAGGCACGAGCTTTGCGCGGTGGTCTTTGTTGTTTTGTACACTGATGGGGCTAGAAGAATATTCCCAGGATCTAGTGAGTGATCAATAACTATTAGCAATGAGTTGTATTTGTATTTTAGCTGTTCGATAACGCTTAATAATACATTGGTTGTGTATTTTAAGACGTCAAGTTGTAGGGTCTCGGCTTTCTTGGATAAAGCAATATCTATATTGTCTAGTATAATGCAGAGGTCGCTTACTATTTCAGAGTTGACGTCTATGTTGTCAAGGTGATCGTTTGAGAGTGAGTCATCTGATAGCGGAATTTTTTCGAAGAAAGATATTTCCTGAATAGTGAGACTTTTCAGTAGTTCGGCTTCGGAAGAGCTGATTATTCTTTCGTTCAAAAGTTTAAGGACTGTATCCGCAGGGCAGTATTTTTGGTATTTAATTGGTTTTGATGTTGTTGGATTTATTCGGGTGGCTGGCTCCGTATGAAAATTTATTGTGATCGGGATTGGCGTGGCCTTCTCTTCCGTAGCATGCGTTTTTGAAGCACGTTCCGACAAAAACCTTGAACTCTCCTGGTTAGCCACCGAAGGCTCCGTCGTGCACACCCTTAACGGCGCACCCACTTGCCAGATCGAAGCCTGGACCGCATCAGCCGGCACGGCTTCTGAGACGTTGCCTTTACTTGCAAGGCGGACGTAAGGCTTCAGGCTTGATGCATTGAGTGATTTCGCCCAGGCGCTCACCCATTTTTCTTTCTTGCGATCCTCTGCATTGGCGGGCTTGAAGCAATGAGGCGCGACCAGCTCTGCGTTGGAGAAGTCGTCCAAGACATACGTATAGATTGACTCGTCCTCCGTCAGATCCCTTTCTGCCGTCACGCTCTGTTGTGTCCACCATGTGACGGGCATGAGCGTTACCGCCAGGTCGGAGCATTGCGGTATCCAGAGTGCGTTGTTCGTTTCGTCTGGTTCGATGTTTCCTGACGTACCATTAAGCCGCCCACCTTTGAGCATCTTCCCGTCATTATTGATCTGCTCGCATAAGTCGCGGGTCCATTGCTTGTAGGTCAGCCGTCCGGCGCTGGCTCGAAAGATGTGGGTTTCATACAGGTACTGCGAAGTGATGTCCCTGACCTGTACCCACAGGGTGGTGTCAGCGTTAAGGCTAATCTCGCCAAGTTTGAGTGCTTGTACCCAGTTGGTCCGGAACGCGGCGGTTGATATCACACGGTTGCTGCGGCTGTAGTGCCAGAGTTGGTTAATTCTGGACTTTTCCACCAGGCTCATTCCGGCAAACGCTTGCGATGTGGCGCTGCCTTCAAGTTCGGTGAATGCTCCGTCTTCCGTCCAGCCTCCTACTCTGATGTGGCGCGCACCCTGTTTGAGCTGTTTGGCGAACGCCTGCGGCCATTGCGTCGAAAGGCGATTGCTGGCATCGGCTTTGAATTCCACGTGTTCCAGTGGCTCACCATCGGCTTGTCGAATCAGCCAGGCGTGAAGCACCTCATCGACTCTCAGATCCCGGTCAGCCAGCAGATAATACGGACTGAGCCAGCAATTCTCGGGTGATCCGATGACGTCGTTTTCGAAGCCGGTCATGTCCGGCAGACGAGTATCACCTGCAGCAATCAGCCCAGCCGCCAGTTTGAAGGGCGGGAATTGCGAAGGGGCCTCGGTCTTAACATCTGCGCTGGCGTCTGGCGTTCCCGCCGTAGCAAGGGTCCCGTTACTGGTCACCTCGATAGAGAACTCGGCGTTGCGAGGTATCCATACGGTTGCCCCCGGCGAGTTCAGGCTTATTCTGCCGTTGGCGTCGTGGCCGCCGGCCTTGATGTACACATTGTTGTTATTGATGAATGTACAGAGGTCATGATGCCATTGGTCCGCTTCGAGCCTGTCCGGTTCGGGCTTGAACGAAAAAGAGCTGAATTGTGCCTTGGAAGTGCGATCAAGTATGCGAACTTCTATTGTGGCGTCTGCAGGCAGCGATTGTTTATTAAAAGTAAGGTACTTGACCCAGTTGTCCTTGTTGAGAAGGGTATGGAAAGCTCTGTTCTCTTCGCCTTTGTACCAAATCTTTGTTTTGTCCTGAGGTAACTCGCTACGGAAGTTTGTCTGTGTCGGTACAGTCGGCGCATCCGCGTTATCCGCACTGGGCTCGCCCATTGCAATTTTTCTTGTGTTGTCCCAAACGGATTTTAGAGTGACGACAAAGTATTTCGGCCAGTCCTTCGCAGGTGCACCTTGCTCGTTGTAAGGCCACCAATAATGCCGATCGACTATTTTTCCGGAAGTTCTTTCAACCACAAAAAGGTAGATTTTTTCCTTGGGATTAAGATCTCGGTCGGCCTCTTCTACAAAACCCGCGCTCAGCCATTTGTCTTTCCCGTGTGTAAAAGGCGGCAGGTATTCGGTATTGACAAGAGTGTCCGCGCCGTCTTCTTTAAACGCCACGCCAAGTGAGTCTTTTCCGTCCATGGTCATTGTCCGAGTTATAGGTCGAATTTCATTCTGGGTTTGTTGATGGATTCACAGGTTCAGCGTAGTGCGTGACGGCGACTAAGTGTGAGCCGCCAGTCTTGGGGCCCAGACCGAATCCTCATTATTGTTACTTCGAATTGTTATATTGAAGGTGTTACCGAACCTTCGAGGGTCTGCATATCGCGGTCATTAACCTGCCGCGTTGATGGGAGTGGGGCTGCGCACGTGTCACTGTCATCACCCACGTCGTTGAATGTCGCTCCAGTGCAAGCACAGGTCGCGCTGGTGCGCTTCTTGCGAGGGGCTGCTGCGTAATTTGCTCCAACGCGGCAGCATTCGGATTGCCGTGGGTCTTGAAGCCTTAGAAAAACTGCCGAAAAGAGCTGAATAAAATAACGAGCCGACCCGAGGAGCACGCATGAAGAGATTTATTCGTCAGATCAGTTGCGGTGTGTTGATGCTGAGCAGTACCGCCTTGATGGCAGCCGAACCGGCCAAATGTCAGAGCGTGCGGATGGGTGTGGTCAACTGGACCGACGTGATCGCGACCAGTGCGGTGGCGGAAGTGCTGCTGCAAAACATGGGGTACGAGGTCAAGCAGACCAGCGCGGCGCAGCAGATCGTCTTTGGCGGCTTGCGCGATGACCGACTCGACGTGTTTCTGGGTTACTGGAAACCGGCGATGGACAAGAACATCGCACCGTTCGTGGCCGCGAACCAGGTCAAAGTCTTCGACACGCCAAGCATGAACGATGCTCAAGCCACGCTGGCCGTGCCGCAATACGTGGCCGATGGCGGGCTGAAAACCTTCGCCGATATCGCCAAATTCAAAGACAAGCTGGGCGGCAAGATTTACGGGATTGAGCCAGGCACCGGCGCCAACGCCAACATCAAGGGCATGATCGAGAAGAACCAGTTCGGTCTCGGTGGCTTCCAGTTGGTGGAGTCGGGCGAGGCGGGCATGCTGGCGGCCGTGCAGCGTGCGACCAAGCGTAACGAGTGGGTGGTGTTCGTGGGCTGGACCCCGCACCCGATGAACATCAACATGAAGATCGCTTACCTGACCGGCAGCGAGGATGTGTTCGGTCCGGGCGAAGGCGCAGCAACCGTGTCAGTGGTGACCGCACCGGATTACGCGACGCGTTGCCCCAACGTGAACAAACTGATGAGCAACCTGAAGTTCACCGCCGCTCAGGAAAGCCAGATGATGGTGCCGATCATGGACCGCAAGGCGCCGAACGACGTAGCCAAACAGTGGCTTAAGGATCATCCTGAGGACACCAAGCGCTGGCTGGACGGCGTGACCACCTTCGATGGCAAGGACGCTGCCGCTGCCGTGCAGGTTGCGGTCAATAAATAACACGGTGGGCTTGATCGTCAGGCGATAGCGGGTCTTGATGCGCACTCAGTGGGAGCGAATTCATTCGCGAGACGCCCGTACAGTCGCCATGCTCATGGCGGCTGGAATACCGACGCTCGAATGAACTCGCTCCCGCCGGGTTTTGTGTCTTGCAACAACCAGGTAAGTCCCTCGATCCCGGTGGTTCAGACGGGCTGGAGCCACAAATGCCCTCTCACTATCCGCTGTCGCAGGCAATGCTCGGCTTCGTCGAAAAGACCCTGAGTTTCAGCGTCACGTCGCAGGATATCGCTGACCAGCGACGTGCCTATTCGCGCCTGTGCGAAGCCTTTACGCCCGCCCGCTCTCAGGATCTCGATGTCAGGGATGTCCAGCTCGGCGGTGTGTTGGTGCGCAGCTACCGACCTCGCTACCTCTCAGCGGAATACCCGGCACCTTGCGTGGTGTACCTGCATGGAGGTGGCTGGGTGGTGGGCGATCTGGATTCCCACGACTTCCTCACCGCCGCGCTCGCGGTCGATCTCAATGCCGTTGTGATTGCCGTGGACTATCGACTGGCGCCCGAGCATCCGTTTCCCGCGGGATTCGGTGACTGTCTGACGGTCTGGCATGCGTTGCAGGTTCAGGCGCCGCGAATGGACATCGATCCCCGTCGAATCGCCATTGCGGGTGACAGCGCGGGCGGTAATCTGGCAGCGGCTGTGTGCCTGGCGCTGCGCGATGCGGGCGAGCGCCAGCCTGTCGGGCAGGCGTTGGTGTATCCAGGCCTGGGTGGCGGCGACGATCTTCCATCGCGAACGGAATGTAGTGATGCGCCGCTGCTCAGCACGGCGGAACTCGGGTTCTATCGCCAGCTTTATATGGGTGAGAGCGAGCGTTCACCCTACGCCATGCCGTTGAACGCGACTGATTTTCGAGGGCTGGCGCCTGCGTTCATTGCGGTGGCCGAGTTCGACCCGCTGCGCGATGACGGGGTCTGGTATGAACGGGCCTTGCGCGAAGCAGGCGTGGCGACCGAGTTCGATCCCGGTCTGGGGCTGGTGCATGGCAGCCTGAGAGGCAAAGGTCAGGTGCCGGAGGTGGATGAGCTCTACCGGCGCCTTGTTTCTGCATTGCTGGGGTTTATCCGCAGTTCGTTGTAAGCGGCGTTCTTTAAACTGCCGTTTCCTGGCCTCAGCCAAGATCTCCCTCATCGGGTCCCGCCTGGCCTGCCGCTTTGCATCAGATCATCCTTTGTAACAGGGCATCGCCTAATATCGGGTTTGCTTAGGCTTCCGGCCGGCGCAGCACCGGTCTGATCCGCTTTTAACGAAACTGCTCTGCATCAAGGGGTGAGGCAACTCGCCACGCGACAAAAGACCACGCAGTTCACTTGCCGAAATGGGACTACTCTTTGATCGTCGGTTGACCTGAATCAATCGCGCGTTGCGCGTGAGTTGACCGGGCGGCTTGACAGAACTCCCGCGTCGTCTTCTGGCCTGTGGCCTGAGCGCGAACTAAAAAGAACAAACGCATTACGTCGTACTCAATACACCGTGGGGGCAGACGCTGAGGGCCCCAAGGTCCGAAGCCGGTTTCACCTGATAGAGGAAGACCTATGTTCGGTTTAGAGGCACTCGATCTCGCCCGAATCCAGTTTGCGTTCACCGTTTCATTTCACATCCTGTTCCCTGCCATCACCATTGGTCTGGCGAGTTTTCTGGCTGTGCTCGAAGGCCTGTGGCTCAAGACCCACGACAATACATACCGCGATCTTTACCACTTCTGGTCGAAGATCTTTGCCGTGAACTTCGGCATGGGTGTGGTTTCCGGTCTGGTCATGGCGTACGAATTCGGCACCAACTGGAGTCGATTCTCCGACTTCGCGGGTGCGGTGACGGGGCCGCTGCTGACCTATGAAGTGCTCACCGCCTTCTTCCTCGAAGCCGGCTTCCTCGGCGTGATGCTGTTTGGCTGGAATCGTGTCGGCCGCGGCCTGCATTTCTTCGCCACCGTCATGGTCGCGGTCGGTACGCTGATTTCGACCTTCTGGATTCTCGCCTCCAACAGCTGGATGCAGACCCCGCAGGGTTACGAAATCGTCGACGGCCGCATCATTCCGGTGGACTGGCTGGCGGTCATCTTCAACCCTTCATTCCCGTACCGTCTGGCGCACATGGCAATTGCCGCGTTCGTCGCCACTGCGTTTTTCGTTGGCGCGTCGGCGGCCTGGCACTTGCTGCGTGGCCGCGACAACCCGGCCATCCGCCGCATGCTCTCGATGGCCATGTGGATGGCGCTGATCGTTGCGCCGATTCAAGCGGTGGTCGGTGACGCCCATGGTTTGAATACGCTGGAGCACCAGCCGGCGAAGATCGCGGCCATTGAGGGGCACTGGGAGAACGTGGGTGACGAACCCTCTCCGCTGATTCTGTTCGGTATTCCGGATATGAAAGAGGAACGGACCAAGTACGCGGTGGAAATCCCTTACCTGGGCAGCCTGATCCTGACCCACAGCCTGGACAAACAGATCCCGGCGCTCAAATCGTTCCCGCCTGAAGACCGTCCCAACTCTCTGATCGTCTTCTGGTCGTTCCGGATCATGGTGGCGCTGGGCATGTTGATGATTTTCGTGGGGCTCTGGAGTGCCTGGCTGCGCTGGCGCGGCGGGCTGTACACCAATCGCCTGTTCCTGCGGCTGGTCATGTGCATGGGCCCGGCTGGCCTGATTGCGATGCTCTCGGGCTGGTTCACCACTGAAATCGGGCGTCAGCCATGGGTGGTATACGGGCTGATGCGCACGGCCAATGCGTCGTCGAACCACAGCGTGGGCCAACTGACGATCACGCTTGTGCTGTTCGTCGTGGTGTATTTCATGCTGTTCGGCACAGGCTTCGGCTACATGATGCGCCTGGTGCGCAAAGGACCGAAAACCCATGAGGGCGATGACACGCCGCACGGTGGTCCCGGCCAGAAACGCACTCCTGCACGTCCTCTCTCCGCTGCCGACGAAGGCGCCGAAGAAAGGCACAAAGACAGCCTGCGCGAGGTGAACTGAGCCATGGGTATTGATCTTCCACTGATCTGGGCCGTGATCATCATCTTCGGCATCATGATGTACGTCATCATGGACGGCTTCGACCTCGGGATCGGCATTCTCTTCCCGTTCATGAAGGACAAAACCGACCGGGACGTGATGATGAACACCGTCGCTCCCGTCTGGGACGGCAATGAAACCTGGCTGGTCCTGGGCGGCGCTGCGCTGTTCGGTGCCTTCCCTCTGGCCTATTCGGTGGTGCTCGAAGCGCTTTATCTGCCGCTGATCTTCATGCTCATCGGGCTGATTTTCCGCGGCGTGGCGTTCGAGTTCCGTTTCAAGGCCACCGACGCCAAGCGTCACCTCTGGGACAAAGCGTTCATCGGCGGTTCGCTGGTGGCGACGTTCTTCCAGGGCGTGGCACTGGGCGCGTTCATCGACGGGATTCCAGTGGTCAACCGCGCTTATGCCGGGGGCGGACTGGATTGGCTGACACCGTTCTCACTGTTCTGCGGCCTGGCGCTGATCGTGGCCTACGCATTGCTCGGCTGCACCTGGCTGATCATGAAGACCGAAGGCGGTCTGCAGAAGGCGATGCACGACCTGGCCCGTCCTCTGGCGATTGCGACGCTGGTGGTGATGGGCATCGTCAGCCTGTGGACGCCGCTGGCGCATCAGGACATCGCCGACCGCTGGTTCAGCGTGCCGAACCTGTTCTGGTTCATGCCGGTCCCTGCACTGGTCCTGGTGACCATGTACGGGCTGTTCAAGGCGGTCGAGCGTAATGCGAACTACGCGCCGTTCCTGCTGACGCTGGTGCTGATCTTCCTGGGTTATAGCGGTCTGGGCATCAGCCTGTGGCCGAATATCGTGCCACCGTCGATCTCGATCTGGGACGCCGCTTCGCCACCGCAAAGCCAGGGCTTCATTCTGGTCGGGACGCTGTTCATCATCCCGTTCATCCTGGGTTACACCTTCTGGAGCTACTACGTGTTCCGTGGCAAGGTCACTCACGAAGACGGTTACCACTAGTCGGCGTCGGCCCCGATTTGATATCGGGGCCGGTTTCCTGAAAGAAGAGGGCTGAGCGATGTCCGGTAAAGAATCCTTTCACGACAAACCTGCGCACGAAGAAGACCCCGCGCGCAAGTCGCCGCTCTGGAAGCGCATCGGCTGGCTGTTGACCATCTGGGCGGGGAGTGTGTTCGTACTGTTCATATTCGCCAGCCTGCTGCGCATGTTCATGACAGCGGCGGGGATGAAGTCGCATTGACTGTTTTTTGCGCAATAAAAAACCCGCTTCGGCGGGTTTTTTCAGGTTTGGCGCCCTGACCGCGCAGGATACTTGTAGGAGCGCGCTTGCCCGCGATTACGGTGTGCCAGTCACCATTGAAGGTGGCCGGCTTCATGCATCGCCGGCAAGCGCACTCCTACAATCCAGTCATTAAAATCATTTGCGCGCTTTGAGAATGACGAACTTCGGCGTCGCCGCCACTTGCTCAACCCCTCGAAACAACCGCGCCAACTTGCTGTGATAACCCAGGTGGCGGTTACCGACGATGTACAGCGCTCCGCCCGTCACCAGCGCAGAACGCGCCTGCTGGAACATGCGCCACGCCAGAAAATCGCCGACCACTTGTTGCTGGTGAAACGGCGGGTTGCACAGCACTACGTCCAGTGAATCCGGCTCTTGCCCCGCGAGGCCGTCGCCCGCGCGGATCACCGCCTCACGATCACCCAGCGCCAGCTGCCAGTTTTCCTGAGCGGACTGCACCGCCATGAACGACTCGTCCACCAGCGTGTAGTGCGCGTCAGGGTTGGCCAACGCACTGGCAATTGCCAACACACCATTACCGCACCCCAGGTCCGCGACGCGCGCGGCGCCCAGGTCTTTCGGCAGATGCGGCAAGAACGCCCGGGTGCCGATATCCAGACCGTCACGGCAGAACACGTTCGCGTGGTTAATCAGCTCGATCTTCGGCTCGTCCAGCCTATAGCGCGTCGGGAACGGCGAGGGCTGGAAGTCTTTTGCCTCCGGTGTGCAGAACAGCAGGCGTGCCTTTTTCACCGCCAGCGAGGCCTGCACCGGGCCAATGTACTCTTCCATCAACTCACCCGCCGAACGAGGCAGATGTTTGATCATCCCGGCGGCGACCACTTTGGCGTTCGGCGCCAGTTGCCCTTGCAGGCGAATCAATTGCTCTTCAAGCAGAGCGAGGGTCTTGGGCACGCGAATCAGTACCCAGTCGAACGGACCGGTCAGTGGCTCGCTGGCGGGAATCACCGGGACCGCATCGTACGCCTGACCGTTACGCACCAGGTTCTTTTCCAGCGCCTGAACCCCCAGAAAGGAGTCCGTGCTGCTGAAGACCGCCGCGTGCGGAGCGAGGCTTGCGGCAAGGGCGCCGAAGTTGTCGTTTAGGATCAGCACCCGGGTCTGCAACGTCAGGCCCTGTTCAGCGACGTGGTTGAGCAGGTATTCGTCGGCGGCGTCGAATGCCTGCAAGGGTTCATCCGACTGCTCCGGCTGGCGAATCAGGTCGAGCTCGGCGAAAGGCGTGGTAAGCAGGGGCATGTGCAGGAAATGTCCATTCGTTGGCGACGCGGTCAGGCGCTCGGCGGGTGTCATGTAAGCGCCGTTTCAACCGGACTCACGAAACCAGCGATTTTACGTGTTTTTCGGCCTTTCGCGCCCGAGGTTTTTTCGCCGTCGCCTGTGAATCGCCCCATGTCCCGCGTTATCAGAATACCCCGTGCAGCGCCGCCTGTACGACGGCCGAGGTCTTGTTCGTGACGCCCATTTTGCGAATGGCGCTGCCGATGTGGAAGTTCACCGTTCGCAGCTTCAGGTCCAGGATCATCGCCACTTCAGCCGCGGTCTTTCCCTCCGCGGACCACTTGAGTATCTCTGCCTCCCGTAGTGTCAGCCCCTTGTGGGACAGTGGGGCGGCCTCTGTCAGTTGAGGTGACGCCAGTGTCTGATGTTCCATCGCAAGCCTCCATGCCTGATCTTACTGACTGCCGTTTTGATTGAAGTCTAGGAAAAAAATCATTTTGCGGGCGGGCATCGGCCATGGGCTGCTGACGAGCGGGGCAATTCGGCGGCGTTCATGTTTTTTTAAAAGCTGGTGTTAATCAGTGTGTTATCGCTCCATTTGGGGGCGGCAATCGTTGATGGCGATAACGGTGATTGCGAAATGCTCTAAAAATACGCTTCCTGCCATCCGGCCCGGTAAGTGGATACCACTACAAACCTGCGGTGTTTATCGCGGCCGGTTTGCGGGAAACTGAGTGCTCTTGATTGAGTGACAGGAGCCAGGAGCGCCCAATGACCGCCAGTGCAGAGAAATTCACCCGGCAAACGCTGCTGGACGTGACGCCGTTGACACCTAGCCTGTTCACCTTTCGTACGACTCGCGATCCGGGTTTCCGCTTCACCGCAGGCCAATTCGCACGGCTTGGCGTAACCAAAGCTGATGGCAGCACCGTGTGGCGGGCCTATTCGGTCGTGTCGTCGCCGTTCGACGAGTTCCTGGAGTTCTTCTCGATCGTGGTGCCGGGGGGCGAATTCACTAGCGAACTGAGCGGCCTGCACGCGGGCGATACGCTGATGGTGGAAAAGCAGGCGGTGGGATACCTGACGCTCGACCGGTTCACCGACGGCCGGGATCTGTGGATGTTGTCCACAGGCACGGGCGTGGCGCCGTTTCTGTCGATCCTCCAGGACTTCGAAGTGTGGGAAAAATTCGAGCGCATCATCCTGGTGTACAGCGCCCGTGAGGCGAAAGAACTGGCGTATCAGGAACTGATTGCCGAGCTGACTCAGCGCGACTATCTGGCCGAATACGCGCACAAGTTTCAGTTCATTGCCATCGTGACCCGCGAACAACATCCGGGCGCGCTGCACGGGCGGATTACCACGCTGATCGAAAATGGCGAGCTGGAGAAGGCTGCCGGTGTGGCGCTTTCACCTGAGCATTCGCGGGTCATGATCTGCGGCAATCCGCAGATGATCGACGACACCCGCGCACTGCTCAAAACCCGCGACATGCGCCTGGCCCTGACGCGCAAGCCGGGGCAGATTGCGGTGGAGAATTATTGGTAGGGCAGGTGTCAGCAGGCGGACAGAGTCACTGTGGGAGCGAGTTCATTCGCGAGAGGCCGTTACATCCGCTAGAAATTCTGCGTCTGATCGTCCGCATCGCAAATGAATTCGCTACCACAAGGTTTCTCGCCGAGCACACGGGCTGTGGCAGAAGCCTTTTGCTTAAACCAACCGATCAGGATTCACAGACAGCGGCGCAGCTGGCTTGCTGTTCTGCTCTTTGAGCAGGTCTCGGATTTCGGTCAGCAGGGTTTCCTGCGGTGTTGGAACCGGTGGCACGGTTGGGGCTTTGGCCTCTTCACGTTTCAGGCGATTGATAGCCTTCACGCCCATGAAGATGGCGAACGCGACGATGATGAAGTCGATCACGGTCTGGATGAATTTGCCGTAGGCCAGCACCACGGCCGGTGCCGTACCTTCCGCGCCTCTTAAAGTGATCGCCAGATCACTGAAGTCCACGCCGCCGATCAGCAAACCGAGGGGAGGCATGATTACATCGCCGACGAACGACGAAACGATCTTGCCGAATGCCGCGCCGATGATGATACCGACGGCCATGTCGACGACGTTTCCTTTTACGGCAAAGGCTTTGAACTCGCTAAGTACGCTCATGGTGTATTCCTTTGTTACAGATGAGGGTGGTGGATGCAGTGTAAGTCAGCTACACGGATCCCGCGTAATCCATGCAATCGACCGGCTCTGGTCGGGTTAGTTTTACTGAATGACTCAAAAAGGTGGCTCGCGCTCCCTGCACACGCAGGCGTTTGAGCCTTGGGGTATGATTGCCCCTTTTTTGCGGCGGGGGTTTCATGGCCAAGGCCAAACGCATGTATGGCTGCACCGAGTGCGGCGCGACCTTTCCCAAATGGGCCGGGCAATGCGGCGAATGCGGCGCCTGGAACACCCTGGTCGAGACCGTCATTGAAGGCGGCGGCGCAGCGGCCCCGAGCGGGCGGGCGGGCTGGACCGGCCAGCAGGCGCAGATCAAGACCCTGGCCGAAGTCAGCGTCGAGGAGATCCCGCGCTTCTCTACCAACTCGGCGGAGCTGGACCGCGTGCTCGGCGGAGGTCTGGTGGATGGCTCGGTGGTGTTGATCGGCGGTGATCCCGGGATCGGCAAATCGACAATCCTGTTGCAGACCCTGTGCGCCATCGCCGAGCGCATGCCTGCGCTGTACGTCACCGGTGAAGAGTCGCAGCAGCAAGTCGCCATGCGCGCCCGACGCCTCGGGTTGCCTCAGGACAAACTGCGAGTGATGACCGAAACCTGCATCGAAAGCATCATTGCCACGGCGCGGGTCGAGCAGCCGAAAGTCATGGTGATCGACTCGATCCAGACCATTTTCACCGAGCAGCTGCAGTCAGCGCCGGGCGGCGTCTCGCAAGTCCGCGAAAGTGCGGCGTTGTTGGTCCGCTATGCGAAACAGAGCGGGACGGCGATTTTCCTCGTCGGCCACGTCACCAAGGAAGGCGCGCTGGCCGGTCCACGCGTCCTCGAACACATGGTCGACACGGTGCTGTATTTCGAGGGCGAGTCGGATGGGCGTCTGCGCTTGTTGCGCGCGGTGAAAAACCGCTTCGGCGCCGTCAACGAATTGGGCGTCTTCGGTATGACCGACAAGGGCCTGAAAGAAGTCTCCAATCCCTCGGCGATCTTTCTGACCCGTGCGCAGGAAGCGGTCGCGGGGAGCGTGGTCATGGCGACGTGGGAAGGCACGCGCCCGATGCTGGTGGAAGTGCAGGCATTGGTGGATGACAGTCACCTGTCCAACCCGCGCCGGGTCACGCTGGGTCTGGATCAGAACCGTCTGGCCATGCTGCTGGCGGTCCTGCACCGCCACGGCGGCATTCCGACCCACGATCAAGACGTGTTCCTAAACGTGGTCGGCGGCGTAAAGGTACTGGAGACCGCGTCCGACCTCGCGTTGATGGCTGCGGTCATGTCCAGCCTGCGCAACCGCGCATTGCCGGGTGATTTGCTGGTGTTTGGGGAAGTCGGTCTGTCGGGCGAAGTGCGCCCGGTGCCCAGCGGACAGGAGCGCTTGAAGGAGGCGGCCAAGCACGGTTTCAAACGCGCCATCGTGCCCAAGGGCAACGCGCCCAAAGAATCACCGCCGGGGCTGACCGTGATCGCCGTGACACGGCTCGATCAGGCGCTGGATGCGTTGTTTGAGGAGTAAGTCGGGACAGGGCTTGCTGCGGACTGCCTAAATGGACTCAAGACCTGTGGGAGCGAGCTTGCTCGCGAATGCAGTGGGTCAGTCGACGTCTTTTTTTCTGACCTGTCGCTTTCGCGAGCAAGCTCGCTCCCACAGGTGCTATGCGCATCCGATGCCTTCGTTCGCTGATCAAACCTCAATCAACGCCGCCAGCTCCCGCTCCAGTTCGTCGTGATCGGCCAGGTTCAGTTCGATCAACCGGCGCAGGTGGGTCACCGATTCCAGTCCGATGTGTTCACACACGAACCCCAGGTGATTGTGATCGTCGTGGCTCAGTCGCACCTCCATCTGCACATCGATATCGACGTTCAAATGAATATCAACGATTAACGGCTCGTCGGGATTGCCCTGCCAGGGTGAGGGCCGTTCGATCAGCAGGCCTTTGAGCGACAAGTCGATCAGGTGAACGGGCCAGGTCTTGGGGCCCTGAGTCAGTTCGGTCTTGGCATCGAACGAAATGCGTTTAAAACGTCGGCGGTCTTCGTGGGAATCTGTCATAAGTCGACTTCTCCTTGGCTGCTTTGACTATAGGCCAAAACCACCGCTAGACCATTGTGGGGGTGGCCTTTCGCTTCAGCAGCGCTAAACTCTGGAGGCTGCTCACACAAGTCCACTCAGCTGGAAATAAAAAAAAATGAAAAACAATAATAGTCTGCTGCGCCACGTGCCCTGGCTGATTGTTGCGATTCTTGGGGCCTGGGCCCTGGGAGTGGTTGCATTGCGTCGGGGAGAGGCAATCAACGCACTCTGGATCGTGGTCGCCGCGGTCGCTATCTATCTGGTCGCTTATCGCTACTACAGTCTGTTCATCGCCACCCGCGTCATGCAACTTGACCCGACACGGGCCACGCCCGCGGTGCTGAACAACGACGGTCTGGACTATGTGCCAACCAACAAACACATTCTGTTCGGTCACCACTTCGCCGCAATCGCCGGTGCAGGTCCGCTCGTCGGCCCGGTGCTGGCAGCGCAGATGGGCTACCTGCCCGGCACGCTCTGGCTTATAGCCGGTGTGGTACTGGCCGGTGCGGTTCAGGACTTCATGATCCTGTTCCTGTCCACCCGCCGTAACGGCCGTTCGCTGGGCGACATGGTCCGTGAGGAAATGGGCCGCATTCCTGGCACCATCGCCTTGTTCGGCTGCTTCCTGATCATGATCATCATCCTCGCGGTGCTGGCGCTGATCGTGGTCAAGGCCCTGGCCGAGAGCCCGTGGGGCATGTTCACGGTCATGGCGACGATTCCGATTGCGATGTTCATGGGCATTTACATGCGCTACATCCGCCCGGGCCGCATTGGCGAAATCTCCGTGGTGGGCGTCGTGCTGTTGCTGCTGTCGATCTGGGTCGGTGGCCAAGTGGCTGCGAGCCCTGAGTGGGCGCCGCTGTTTACCTTCACAGGCGTGCAAATCACCTGGATGCTGGTCGGTTACGGCTTTGTGGCCGCCATGCTGCCGGTCTGGCTGGTGCTGGCGCCACGCGATTACCTGTCGACCTTCCTGAAAATCGGCACCATCGTCGCGCTGGCGATCGGGATTCTGATTCTGGCGCCTGAGCTGAAAATGCCAGCCCTGACCCAGTTCACCGACGGTACTGGTCCGGTCTGGAAAGGCACGCTTTTCCCATTCCTGTTCATCACCATCGCCTGCGGTGCCGTATCAGGCTTCCATGCGCTGATTTCTTCGGGCACCACGCCGAAACTGCTGGATAACGAAGTCAACGCCCGTTACATCGGTTACGGCGGCATGTTGATGGAATCCTTCGTCGCCATCATGGCCATGGTCGCGGCCTCCGTCATCGAACCAGGCGTTTACTTCGCCATGAACAGCCCGGCGGCGATCGTTGGCACCGACGTCAACGCGGTTGCACAGATGGTCAGCAGTTGGGGCTTTGTGATTACCCCGGATCAACTGATCGCAACGGCCAAGGACATCGGTGAGAACACCGTTCTGGCCCGGGCTGGCGGTGCTCCGACGCTGGCCGTCGGTATCGCGCAGATCCTGCACCAGGCATTCCCTGGCCAGAACACCATGGCGTTCTGGTACCACTTCGCGATCCTGTTCGAAGCCTTGTTCATCCTGACAGCCGTTGACGCCGGTACCCGTGCCGGTCGTTTCATGCTGCAAGACCTGCTCGGCAGCTTCGTGCCTTCGCTCAAACGCACCGAGTCCTGGACCGCCAACGTGATTGGCACCGGTGGTTGCGTGGCGCTGTGGGGTTATCTGCTGTATCAAGGCGTGATCGATCCGCTGGGCGGCATCAACACCCTGTGGCCGCTGTTCGGTATCTCCAACCAGATGCTGGCGGGTATCGCGCTGATGCTGGCGACTGTCGTGCTGATCAAAATGAAGCGTCAGCAGTACGTGTGGGTCACGATCCTGCCTGCCTCTTGGCTGCTGATCTGCACCGTAACCGCGGGCTTCATCAAGCTGTTCGACCCAAGCCCGGCCGTAGGTTTCCTGGCCTTGGCGAAGAAGTACAGCACGGCAGCCGACGCCGGTCAGGTGCTGGCCCCGGCCAAGACCATGGACCAGATGCAGCACGTGATCTTCAACGCGTACACCAACGCGGCGCTGACCACCCTGTTCCTGTTCGTGGTGCTGAGCATCCTGTTCTACGCCATCAAGGTAGGCCGCGCGGCCTGGACCAAGAAAGAGCGTACCGACAAGGAAGCGCCATTCCAGGCCTTCCCGAAAGCCAACTGAGTGCGCTGTGAGGCGAGGAGCTGTGTATGTTCAATGACCTGAATCGTTTGGGTAAGTATCTGGGTCAGGCGGCGCGCCTTATGGTGGGCATGCCGGACTACGACAACTACGTCGAACATATGCAGAACAAGCACCCCGACAAGCCTGTGATGACGTACGAGGCGTTCTTTCGGGAACGCCAGGACGCGCGTTACGGCGGCAAGGGTGGGCCCAAGTGCTGTTGATGGGCTGATGCTGTAAAGCAGGTTTGAATAGCGCGCCACGCCTGTCGTGGCGCGTTTTCGTTTGGATACTTCTATTGTTTGTGCCGACGTGTCGCGAATGAATTCGCTCCCACAGAGAGAGCGTCGGCGCGCATCTGAAAGCAGGAGAACGCATGACCGTTTCGCAACCCATTCCCGTCACCGTCCTGAGTGGTTTTCTCGGCGCGGGCAAGACCACGTTGCTGCGTCACCTGCTCAAGGAAGAGCACGGCCTGAAAATCGCCGTGATCGAAAATGAGTTCAGTGACGCAGGCGTCGACACGCAATTGCTGGGCGATGAGCCCGTGCAGGTGATGACCCTGTCCAATGGCTGTGTGTGCTGCACCATCCATACCGACCTGACCAAGGCGCTGTTCCTGCTGCTGGAGCGTCTGGACAGCGGTGAAATCGCGTTCGACCGTCTGGTGATCGAATGCACCGGCCTGGCCGATCCGGCGCCGGTGGCACAAACCTTCTTCATCGATGAGGAGCTGCGCGAGCGCTATATCCTCGACGGCATCATCACGCTGGTCGACGCCGCCCACGCTGACACGCATCTGGAACAGACCATTGCCCAGGCACAAATCGGTTTCGCCGACCGCCTGCTGGTGAGCAAGACCGATCTGGTGGACGAGGCGACCTTCGAGGCCCTGAGTCAGCGTCTGGCCCGTATCAACCGTCGCGCGCCGATTCGCATCGTCAAGCACGGCAAGATCGATCTGGCCGAACTGCTCGATGTGCGCGGTTTCAACCTGAACGCCGACATCGGCGGCATGACCCTGCGTCCGGCAGCGCCTGCGGGCCGTTCGATCGACCGTATCAGCAGCCTGGTCCTGCGCAGCGACAAGGCGCTGGATCTCGACAAGCTCAGCGAGTTCATGAACGAACTGCTTGAAGACCACGGCAAACAACTGCTGCGCTACAAAGGCGTGCTGAACATCGCGGGCGAAGCGCGCAAGCTGGTGTTTCAAGGCGTGCTGAAGCTGTACGGCTTTGATTTCGACGTGGAATGGGCCGAAGGCGAAACCCGTGAGAGTGTGATCGTGTTCATTGCCGATGAGCTGCCGGAAGAGAAGATCAGGGAAGGATTTGCGAAGGTGGCGGCTGGCTGACATTTTCGGTTTTACACGATCTCCTGTGGGAGCGAGCTTGCTCGAAAGCGGTGAGTCATTCACCCTTGGTGTATCTGATCCACCGCATTCGCGGCCGTCGTAACCTCCGACTGCTCCCACAGGTTGATCTTCCCCCGTCAGCCACAAAAAAGCCCGGCTAAAGAGCCGGGCTTTTCATGCAACCGCTACTGCGTCAGATCACGCGCCGTAAACCGGCAGCTTGGCGCAGATGGCTTTGACTTTCTCACGAACGGCGTCAATCACCGCTTCGTTGTTCAGGTCAGCCAGGATGTCGCAGATCCAGCCAGCCAGTTCCTTGCACTCTGCTTCCTTGAAGCCGCGAGTGGTCACAGCCGGTGTGCCGAAGCGCAGGCCGGAGGTGACGAACGGGGAGCGTGGGTCGTTCGGTACGGAGTTCTTGTTCACGGTGATGAAGGCCTTGCCCAACGCGGCGTCGGCGTCTTTACCGGAGATGTCCTGTTTGATCAGGGACAGCAGGAACAGGTGGTTCTCGGTACCGCCGGAGACCACGTCGAAACCACGCTCGATGAACACCGAAGCCATGGCCTTGGCGTTCTTCACCACTTGTTGCTGGTAAGTTTTGAACTCAGGCTGCAGTGCTTCCTTGAAGCAGATCGCTTTGGCGGCGATGACGTGCTCCAGAGGACCGCCCTGGCCGCCAGGGAACACGGCGGAGTTCAGCTTCTTCTCGATCTCGGCGTTGGCGCGCGCCAGGATCAGGCCGCCACGTGGACCGCGCAGGGTTTTGTGCGTGGTGGTGGTGACGACGTCAGCGAAAGGAACCGGGTTCGGGTAGACGCCAGCGGCAACCAGACCGGCCACGTGGGCCATGTCTACGAACAGGTACGCACCGACTTTGTCAGCGATGGCGCGGAAGCGTGGGAAGTCCAGGATCTGCGAGTAGGCGGAGAAACCCGCGACGATCATTTTTGGCTTGTGTTCTACCGCCAGACGCTCGACTTCGTCGTAGTTGATCAGGCCGTTGCCGTCGATGCCGTATTGAACAGCGTTGTACAGCTTGCCGGAGGAGGAAACGCTGGCGCCGTGAGTCAGGTGACCGCCGTGAGCCAGGCTCATGCCCAGAATGGTGTCGCCTGCGTTCAGCAGGGCCAGGTAAACGGCGCTGTTGGCCTGGGAGCCGGCGTGTGGCTGAACGTTGGCGTAATCGGCGCCGAACAGCTCTTTGGCGCGGTCGATGGCCAGTTGCTCAACGATGTCGACGTATTCGCAGCCGCCGTAGTAACGCTTGCCTGGGTAACCTTCGGCGTACTTGTTGGTCAGTACCGAACCCTGGGCTTCCATGACAGCCGGGCTTGTGTAGTTTTCCGAGGCGATCAGCTCGATGTGCTCTTCCTGGCGCTTGGCTTCTTGTTCCATAGCGGCATACAGGTCGGAGTCGTACTTGGCGATAGTCAAATTACGGCTGAACATGGCGGGTCCTCGGGGATCAGGCGGTAGAAAAGGGGGGCATTCTACCCCATCGCGTTTTATCTGGCATATGAAAGCAGGTCATGTGCCTGATGAGCGGAATGCAGTTTCAAGCCACACGCTTCAAGCCGAGCGCGTGACGGCGTCTGCTTGCGGCTTATGGCTTGAAGGTTGTGGCTGCTGTCAGTCAATCATGAACAGCGCATCGTTGCTGAACTGCGCTTCGAACCGCGAGGCCGGCATCGGCCGCCCGAACAGGTATCCCTGCACTTCGTCGCAGCCGTGTTCGCGCAGGAATTCCAGTTGTTCGTGGGTTTCCACGCCCTCCGCGATGACCGCCAGGTTGAGGCTGTGGGCCATGGCGATGATCGCGCGGGCGATCTGTGCGTCCTGTTCGCCGGAAGGCAAACCGTCGACAAAGGTGCGGTCGATCTTCAGCACATCGATCGGGAATTGCTTGAGGTAGTTCAGCGAGGAATAGCCGGTGCCGAAGTCGTCGACCGCGATGCTCAGGCCCAGGCGCTTGAGGCCGTCCAGGATCTGCATCGCTTCGCTGACCTCGCGCATCAGGATGCTTTCGGTCAGCTCCAGTTCCAGGCAGGCCGGCGGCAGGCCGGTTTCCTGAAGGATATTGGCGATGCGCATGCCCAACTGCCCATCGGAGAACTGCCGCGCGGAAATGTTGACCGAGACCTTCGGCACGCGGACCTTCGCCTTGTGCCATTCGCGCAACTGCTGACAGGCCTCCTTGAGCACCCACTCGCCGACTTCAACCACCAGCCCGAGCTCTTCGAGCACCGGAATGAAGTCGCCCGGCGGTACCAGGCCGCGACGGGGATGACGCCACCGCAACAGGGCTTCTGCGCCGGTCAGGCGTTTGCCGTCGCCGCTGAACTGCGGCTGGTAGTACAAAGTGAACTCTTCTTGCTCCAGCGCGTGGCGCAGGTCGCTTTCCAGTTCCAGACGCTCCAGGGCGCTGGCGTTCATGTCGGCTTGATAGAACTGGAAGTTGTTCTTGCCGCGCTCCTTGGCGTGATACATCGCCGTGTCGGCGTTCTTCATCAACTGGCTCAGCTCGCTGCCGTCCTGCGGGCTCAGCGCGATCCCGATACTGGCGGTCACGAAGAACTCACGGCCTTCCAGCACGAAAGGTTTTACCAGGCTGGCGAGGATCTGCTCGGCCACATGAATGGCGCGGGTCAGCGCGGCCTGTTGCGTGGCGCCGGGCTGCAACAGCAAGGTGAACTCGTCGCCGCCCATGCGCGCAACGGTATCGTCGTCGGCCACGCACGCCAGCAGGCGTGTCGCCATTTCCTTGAGCATGCGGTCGCCCGCAGCGTGCCCGAGGGAGTCGTTGATCGGTTTGAAGCGGTCCAGATCGAGGAACATCAAGACCACCCAGGCATGCTGGCGCTCGGCGTGTTGCAACGCGGTGTGCAGACGGTCCTGGAACAGCGTGCGGTTGGGCAGGTGGGTCAGGGCGTCGTAGTAGGCGAGCCGGTGAATGCGCTGTTCGCTGGCCTTGCGCTCGCTGATGTCGCTGAAGAAACACACGTAGCTCGCCAGGTCGCCTTCGTCGTCAAACACGGCCGTGATGCCGACCCACGCCGGGTAATGTTCGCCATCGCGTCGCTTGAGCCACAACTCACCCTCCCAACTGCCGCGCTGGTGCAGTTGTTTGAGGATGTAACCCATGTGGGCTTCCTGCTGGTCTTCGACGGTCAGCATCATCGGCAACTGGTCGAGCACTTGCGCGACGGCATAGCCGCTGACGCGACTGAACGCGTCGTTGGCCTGGACGATATAACCGGCCGGGTCGGTGATCAGAATCGCGGAGGTCGAGTGTTCGAATACGGTCGCGGCCATGCGCAGGTCTTTTTCAGCGCGGCGCTGCTGACTGATATCGCGGCCGACCCCGAGAATGCCTTCGAACGCTCCGGCTTCGTCCCACACGAGAACCAGACGCAGCTCGACGGGAATCTTGCGGCCGTCGGCGCGCAGGCAGTCAAACAGAAACAGTTGCGTCGTCACTTCACTGCGCAGCGCCGCCAGGGACTCAGGCTTGCCCAGACCTCTGCGAACCCGGTGCAGCAAGGCATAGAGCCCCGCCAGCTGTTGAGGGTTGGCAATGATCGAATTCCAGCCGTTTTGCAGAATCCAGTCGGAGGTATAACCCAGCACGGCGTTGACCGAAGGGCTGACGTAGTTGGGTTTCAGTGTCTGATCGGTGGAGAAGATCACGTCGCTGATGCTTTCCGCCAGCATGCGGTAGCGCTGCTCGCTGTCGCGCAGCGATTGACTGGCTTCGACCTGCTCGGTGATGTCCTTGGCCACGCCGATGATGCGAGTGACCCGACCGTTCTTGTCCGGCGCCAGTGCCTGCTCGCGAATATCGAAACGGCGCCACCCGCCTCGGCGGTCGCGAAAGCGCAGTTGGCATTCGGTCATTCCGCTGTCGCTTTGTTGGGTCCAGTTCAAGCGCATATGTTCATAGCACTCGGTGTCTTCAGGGTGCAGCAGTATCTCCCAGAAGTATTCCCCCATTTGCTGCAGATCTTCCCGGGTGTAGCCCAGGGTCTGCCCCAAATGATGGTTGCTGTAAATCATTCGCCGCGTGGTGATGTCCTGAACGTATAGATGATCGGGAACGGTGCGCACCACGTCCGACCAGAAGCTTTCACGCTCCTGCAACGCCAGCTCGGTCTGCTTGCGATTGGTGATGTCGTTGATGCTCAGGATGACGGCATTGAAGTCTTCCGGCTGCTCGGGCAGGCGCACGACCAGCCACAAGTGCTGGTCGTGGCCGTCGGCATCGGGCAGCAGGATTTCCAGCTCAAGCTGTGGCAGGCCGTCGAGCACCGCGCTGATCAACTGCACGCCAATGCCTGTACTCGACCGGGGACAGCCCTCGATCAACTGCTGCCAGACTTTTTCGGCGGATTCTGCACGCAGCAGGCTTGAGGCGACCTGATTGACCTCGGTGATGCGCAACTGGTGTAACAGGCCCTTGAGCTGGACTGGACGATGGATCAGGCGCTGGCTCAATTCTTCGCTGCTGCTCAGCTGTAGTTGTCTCAGGTATTCGGGCAGGCCCGAGAGATCGAGAACACAAAGCGCGACGCCGGTGCCCTCGAAGATGTCTTGGTAGCGGCGACGGCTTTCATGCAGCTGCAGTTGGCGGCGTCTCAAGCTGCGCAACGCCAGCAGAGGCACGATGGAGCAGAGCAGGGCGATCAGGCATTTGGCTACCAACGGTGCGGCCAAGGCCTGACGCGCTTTGTTAGCATCGAACAGCCCGCGCAGTTGCCAGTCACTGTTGGTCAGCGGTTCGAGCAGCACGGTCTGCGGATCACTGCCGACGGCTTCTGCGCCAGCCGCTTGTCCCTGATAGATGAGACGGTGTGTCGTACGGTTTTCCAGTTGCCAGCCTGGCTGATAGTCCTGATCGCTTTGTCGGGTCAGGGACGTGAGGGCTGACGTGTCCAGACGGATCGCCCAATAGCCTTCGCTTTCGCTGCCCGGTTGACGAACGAACAGGTAAATCAGCGAACCGTCTTCGGCGTCGGCGTAATAGTAGGTGCGGCCTTGAATGCGCTTGTGCTGGCCAGTCAAAAAACCGGCGTCCTGACGTCCCTGCTCGCTGTCGCCGATGACGTTGGATTGGCTGTCGAGCCAGGCGACGCTGCGCAGACCGGGGATCGATTGACGCAGGCGATCCAGTGTTGCGGTCAGTTGTTCGCGGGGCTGCGGGCTACCCTTGGCGTCATCCAGCACGTTAAGCGCAACCTGAGCGTTCAGCGCCATGTTCAGGCTCAAGCGGTCGGCCAGCTGAATGCTGTAGTCGACGCTGCGTTGACGCTGACGCTCCTGCGTCTGTTGAAACTGTTCAACCAGTTGCCATAACAACAACACGAGCATCAGCAACACCAGCACCGCCAGCGCGCCTTTCAGCGAGCCACGAAAAGGCGTAGCCGTCGCAGTTTTCGACGAGCGCAAGGGCGGTGTGGGGGTTGATGTGGACAAACTGTGATCCTGACTGCTGGACTGAATCAGCGTGTGCGAAATGCACTATAAGCTCGACGCCCAAAGGGCGGCTAGCATGCCTTGACTTGTGGCTAAGTGCCAGTCCCATTGGGCTGCACGGTTTGCCCTGTCGACTGCATTCGGGTAGCTTTGCGCCACGCGCGGGATGCCCGATTTCTGCAAGCGTTACGCAATGCCTGCAAACATTGCTCCAGCTTTATTACCGGTGCTCGGAAGTTTTGCCGCAGCTATTCTGGTCAAGCCTTCATCAATTCAAGGCCCGGATGCGCCCGACGGCAAGTTGCAAGGTCATTAAAAAGCTGTTTTTGCGACAGAGCACCGGGTTTCTCCCGGCCGCTCGCGCCTTTATTCACAGTCATAACCAGGTTTTCATTCCATGGCTCAATACGTCTTCACCATGCATCGGCTGAGCAAAGTTGTTCCGCCGAAGCGGGAAATCCTGAAAAACATCTCCCTGTCGTTCTTCCCGGGCGCCAAGATCGGTGTGCTCGGTCTCAACGGTTCGGGTAAATCCACGCTGCTGAAAATCATGGCCGGTGTCGACACCGAGTTTGACGGTGAAGCACGCCCGATGCCCGAGCTGAACATCGGCTACCTGCCGCAGGAACCTCAGCTGGACCCGACCAAGACTGTTCGTGAAGTGGTCGAGGAAGCGGTCAGCGTGATCAAAGACGCCCAGGCGCGTCTGGACGAGGTCTACGCTGCCTACGCAGAACCGGATGCCGACTTCGACAAGCTGGCCGCCGAACAGGCGAAGCTGGAAGCCATCCTGCAGGCCAGCGATGGCCACAACCTCGAGCGTCAACTGGAAGTCGCCGCCGATGCGCTGCGTCTGCCCGCCTGGGACGCCAAGGTCGAGCACCTGTCCGGTGGTGAGAAGCGTCGTGTGGCCCTGTGCCGTCTGCTGCTGTCGGCACCTGACATGCTGCTGCTCGACGAACCGACCAACCACCTGGACGCCGATTCCGTTGCATGGCTTGAGCACTTCCTGCACGACTTCCCAGGCACCGTGGTCGCGATCACGCACGACCGTTACTTCCTGGACAACGTCGCCGGCTGGATTCTGGAACTCGACCGCGGCGCCGGTATTCCTTACGAGGGCAACTATTCGGGTTGGCTCGAAGCCAAGTCCGATCGTCTGGCCCAGGAATCCAAGCAGCAATCCGCTCACGAAAAGGCCATGAAGGAAGAACTGGAGTGGGTGCGCAAAGGCGCCAAGGCTCGTCAGTCGAAATCCAAGGCCCGTCTGCAACGCTTCGAAGAAATGCAGTCGCAGGAATTCCAGAAGCGCAGCGAAACCAACGAAATCTACATCCCGGCCGGCCCGCGTCTGGGCGACAAGGTCATCGAATTCAAGAACGTCACCAAGGGCTACGGCGATCGCGTATTGATCGACAACCTGTCGTTCTCGATGCCTAAAGGCGCCATCGTCGGCGTGATCGGTGGTAACGGTGCCGGTAAGTCGACCCTGTTCCGCATGCTGATGGGCAAGGAACAGCCGGATTCAGGCTCCATCGAGATCGGTGAAACCGTGCAACTGGCGTGCGTCGATCAGAGCCGTGACGACCTGGACGGCAGCAAGACGGTGTTTGCACAGATTTCCGATGGCTCCGATCAGATCAAGATCGGCAACTATGAAATCCCGTCGCGCACCTATGTCGGCCGTTTCAACTTCAAGGGCGGCGATCAGCAGAAGTTCGTCAAAGACCTCTCCGGTGGTGAACGCGGTCGCTTGCACTTGGCGCTGACCCTGAAAGAGGGCGGTAACGTCCTGCTGCTCGACGAACCGTCCAACGACCTCGACGTCGAAACCTTGCGTTCCCTGGAAGAAGCGCTGCTGGACTTCCCGGGCGCCGCCATTGTGATCTCCCACGATCGGTGGTTCCTTGACCGCGTCGCGACCCACATCCTGGCGTACGAAGACGACTCCCAAGCCGTGTTCTTCGAAGGCAACTACACCGAGTACGAAGCCGATCGCAAGAAGCGTCTGGGTGACGCCGCTGCCCAACCGCACCGCGTGCGCCACAAGAAACTGGCCTGATTCAGGCGAGTGTCATGAAAACGGAGCCCTCGGGCTCCGTTTTTTTTACGTGTGCGGTCGGTCGCTGATGCGCGTAATTCCCACATATTGGAATGCGCCCATATCTGCGCATTGACGCGGTACCTGTGGGAGACGTCCGAGGTTACGAGGGCAGCGAATGCGGTGGGTCCGGTGAAGGAAATGTCAGCTGACCTGCAAGAACGTTTTGAGGTATCTCTAACACCTGGAAGCTCCGGCAACGAGGGTTTGCGGGTTCATCAACCATCCGCCTCAATCTGCACAACCTCAATCACCTGATCGCCGACGGGCCGTTTCCAGCTGACTTCATCCCCGACTTCCGCACCCAGCAGCGCCTTGCCCAACGGAGATGCCCAGTTGATCAACTGACTCGTCGCATCGGCCTGATCTTCCCCTACCAACTGGACACGCTGTTGGTTGTCCTGCTCATCGGCAAAGGTCACCCAGCTGCCGATCTGCACCTTCTCCGTGGACACCGCAGGTGAGACCACTTGAGCACTCTGCAGGCGCTGATTGAAGTAGCGCAGGTCCCTCTCGATATCGGCCAGACGCTGTTTGTCGGCGTTCTCGCCACGCGCGGATTGTTCGCTGTGTTGCGCCTGCAATGACACGACGTGGGCCTGCAACTGAGCAAGACCACTTGCCGTCACGTAATTCGGTTGTTCGCTGACCTGTCGCTCGACCGGCTGGCTTGCCTGCGCGGCAGCGTTGTCTTCGTTGACGAAGGCCCGACTCATGATGTGCTCCCTTATTCACGTTCATGAAAGTTGGGCCATGATCGCATCCGATAAGTTTCGCCAAATGTCCCGCAACGACGTGAACGTCAGTGAGAGCGATAAGCCTTGGCGGCGCCTTGGGTCTTCTGTTGCTCCCAGGCCCGGTCCCGGTCGTTCCAGATACTGTCTCGGCCCTGATCCTGAATAGAGCGGTTTTCCAGTTGGGCCTGGCACTGGCGGAATCCGTCGCCCCAACCCTGCGCATAAATCGTGTCACGCAAATAGCGCGGCACGTCCTTTTTGTATTGCCCTTTCATGATATCCACGGACTGCCGACCACTCCCGCAGCCATCCTGAAAACCATCGGCAAAGGCCGGTGGGTAACCTTCGGCCAATAACTGGTCGTGGGTAGACTGACATCCGGCGACAACCAAGCAGCACCACAGCACAACCCAACGCGTATTCATTTCCGTGTCCTCGACTGATGTTAAAAGTCTAGAAGCGCATCTGTGAGTTATGTGTAAAAGCGTTGTGAGAAATCCATTAACCGATGCCCGGTACAGCGCGATTAGTTCCGGATTTCCGCCTGACGGATCAAGAAGCTGAAAAAACTTTTAGTAATTTTCCTGTCGACGGCCTGAGAAGATTCAGGGTTGTTAAACTGTCCAGCTGCGCGAAACTGCTTAGGAAGATGAATGAACCTGCGAACGATCCTGATCCTTGGCGCACTCAGCGCTTTCGGCCCATTGGCCATCGATTTTTATTTGCCCGGTTTTCCGGCCATTGCATTGGCGTTCGCAACGGATGAACAACACGTTCAGTTGACCCTGGCTTCTTACTTCCTCGGCTTGAGCATCGGTCAACTGGTTTACGGACCGATCGCTGACCGTTTCGGCCGACGCCTGCCGCTGTTGTTCGGCGTGGGCTTGTTCACACTGGCGTCGCTCGCCTGCGCGTTCGCGCCGAGCCTTGAGTGGCTGATTGCGGCCCGATTCGTTCAGGCGTTGGGTGGGTGCGCCGGCATGGTGCTGTCGCGGGCCATTGTCAGTGACAAATGTTCCCCCGTTGAGTCGGCGAAAGTGTTTTCGCAGCTGATGCTGGTGATGGGACTGGCCCCGATTCTGGCGCCGATGCTCGGCGGCCTGCTGGTGAATGTGTACGGCTGGCAGACGATCTTCATGACCCTGACCCTGTTCAGCGCAATGACGGCGGCGGCGGTGGCCTGGGGACTCCCGGAAAGCATGCCCGCCGGGCATCCGCGGCTGCCGTTGTCCGGCGCGCTGGGTTCCTACTGGCGCCTGTTCGGAGACCGGATTTTTCTGGGCCATGCATTGACCGGCGGCATCGCGATGGCCGGGATGTTTTCCTACATCGCCGGTTCGCCGTTCGTGTTCATCAAGCTGTACGGCGTTCCGGCCGAACATTACGGCTGGCTGTTCGGTACAAACGCGGCAGGCTTCATCCTGGTCGCACAGGTCAACGCCCGCCTGGTGGGCCGTTTCGGGCCCGCGTGGTTGCTGTCGCGGATGGTCTGGCTTTACCTCACCGCTGCACTGGTGTTGCTCGGGATCGCCTCGCTGCATACCGAGAAGCTCTGGCCGCTGCTGGTTCCGCTGTTTGTCTACATTGCCAGTCTGGGGTGCATTATCCCCAATGCGTCGGCGTGCGCGATGGCCGGGCAGGGCAAACGTGCCGGCAGCGCGTCGGCCCTGCTGGGATGCCTTCAGTTCAGTGTGGCTGCAGGCGCGGCGGCGTTGGTCGGTGTGTTGCATGACGGCACCGCCGTGCCCATGGCGACGGTCATCACCGGGTGTGGTGTTCTGGCCGTGAGTCTGGCTTTGGTCACGCGGCGTGCACAGCTGAAACGCGATGCGCTCACCCAGCATGTTGACGTACGACTGTAACGCCCGTTCGGCGACGTGATGACGTTGCCGAACCCTTCCCATCGCAGGCAGATAAACGCGGAGTCAAATACACCGCCTGTCTTTGATGTGCGAATGAATTGGATTTCGCCGCAGTTGTTTACTACTTAAAAAATAGAATCTTCTTACATGGGCTTTGTGCAGGAAGAATCAGGACAGTTTTTTCAGTGGATAAATCCGGTGTTCTTGTTTGATCAGTGGATTTTTTTCTTGAGAGTTTTCGGAATATTCGCTGTAGGCATTTGCCTCGGTATTAATCCCGCACCGTTAACCACACAGGACGGACAGGCCCGTGCGAAGCGGTTTCTGGCTGCATCGTGGAGCATGCCCGGGCATTGAGAACGTGCGAACCTTTGCCCAATGTTTTACCTAAGCAGCTTACAAGCTTCAACACCCGACTTGGCGAAGCCAATTCTCTGCGTAGATGCAACGCTTATACTGTGCAGTCACCGTGGATCCCATTACTGGCGCAACATTGAAACTGTCTTGATGACTTGAGCCAATCTGTACGACGGGGCGAATCAGGCCATTCAGAGTTTCCATGAAGTGATGCAGATCAAAACCATCATGTGCGCCATGCAACGATCATGGCTGCATACCGTGTATGGCGAGCCGGTCATCGTAGTAGACGAATGTTTCAACAGGGAGTGAAGACATGGAACACGCACCTTGCATCAGTCAGATTGCCGCGCTGCTGGCGGATCCCAAGCGCAGTGCGATGATGTGGGCATTGATGGACGGGACCTCGCGGGCGGCCGACGAGTTGGCGCTGCTGGCAGGCTTGTCGACCTCCTCGGCGGGTGCGCACCTGGCGCGGCTGGCGTCCGGCGGATTGCTCCGGCAGGAAGTGCGCGGACGAAAGCGGTTTTTCAGACTGGCCGCGCCGGAAGTCGGCGCAGCCGTACAGGCGTTGGCCAGTGCTTCGATGATCAGCGCCGAGGTCGTCAATCGGAGCGTCGCGCAACCGTTACCTCCGTTGCCCTTACGCCGCGCGAGCGTGTGCGCCGATCATCTCGGCGGAGAACTGGGGACAGAGTTGTACCAGCGCATGCTGGGGGCGGGCTGGATCGAACAGTCCGATCAGCGCCTGGAGGTGACGAACGTCGGGATTTCACGGTTTGCCGAACGCGGCATCTTCGTGCCGGCACTGGCTCACAGGCAGCGGGAAACCGTTTGTGCCTGCGCCGATTGCAACGAGGTCAACCCGCACTTGGGCGGTGCCTTGGGCGCCGGATTGCTTCAGCTGTTCATGCAGTTGGGCTGGTTGCGGGCGACGGAGGAGGCTTGCACTCTTCAGGTGTCGTCCAACGGGCAGCGTGAAATCAACAAGATTGCGGCGGCGGCGTGATGAATGTCTGGCGAGAAACGCGCAGTGTCACGGCTTGCCGCGGTGGCGATGTTGACGTCGCACCGCTGGCAAACCGCATGGCTGCGGAAGACGTTTCTTGAGATCAGGGCTTGATCAAACGCGCATCCAGGCTGTTCTGGGCCAGGCGTTTCGCCTGATCTTGAGTCATGCCGAGATGCTCGTGCAGCGCCTGGAAGTTTTCAGTCACGTACCCGCCGAAATAGGCCGGGTCATCAGAATTCACCGTGACCTTCACCCCACGCTCGAGCATGTCGAGGATGTTGTGCTGGCTCATGTGGTCGAACACGCAGAGTTTGGTGTTTGACAACGGGCAGACCGTGAGCGGGATTTGCTCGTCGATGATGCGTTGCATCAAGCGTTCGTCCTCGATCGCGCGCACGCCATGGTCGATACGCTGGATTTTCAGCAAATCCAGTGCTTCCCAGATGTACTCGGGCGGGCCTTCTTCGCCAGCGTGGGCCACGGTCAGGAAGCCTTCGTTGCGAGCACGATCGAATACGCGCTGAAACTTGCTCGGCGGGTGACCCATTTCAGAGCTGTCCAGACCGACCGCGACAAAGGCATCACGGTACGGCAAGGCCATGTCGAGGGTTTTTTCTGCCTCTTCTTCGCTGAGGTGTCGCAGGAAACTGAGGATCAGGCCGCTGCCGACGCCCAGCTGCTCCTTGCCGTCCTTCAACGCCCCGGCGATGCCGTTCAGCACGACCTCAAACGCAATGCCGCGATCGGTGTGGGTCTGCGGGTCGAAGAATGGCTCGGTGTGGATGACGTTCTGAGCCTTACAGCGTTGCAAGTAGGCCCAAGTCAGGTCGTAGAAATCCTGCTCGGTGCGTAGCACGTCCGCGCCCTGGTAATACAGGTCGAGAAACTCCTGCAGGTTGTTGAACGCGTACGCCTTGCGCAGGGTGTCGACGTCATTCCAGGGCAGGGCAATCTTGTTGCGTTCAGCCAGGGCGAACAGCAGTTCAGGCTCAAGCGAGCCCTCCAGATGCAGGTGTAATTCAGCCTTGGGCAGGGCATTCAACCAGTCGTACATGTGCTTTTCTCATCAGGTGCAATGGTGGGCATTCTACAGAGTTGAGCGCGTCGGCTGGGTGAAAACCTGACCGGACGGTTCAGACTTTTGCGTCCTGCTCCCTTCTGTAGGCATAGGTGTCGGCGAAACGTGACAGCAGAAACTCAGCGCATGTGGTCGGCGGGTAGAGCGGTGGATGGTGCTGGTCGGTGCAGCCCGGCAGGCATTCAACGCGAGTATCGGGGTGCGGTTCGGCGAAGAACGGCATCGAATAGCGATCGACGCCCAGCGGGCTGATAACCCGGTGCGGCGTCGACACGTACTGATCATTGCTCCAGCGCGCCATCATGTCGCCCAGATTGACCACGAAGGTGCCCTCGATGGGCGGCGCATCGACCCACTCACCGCGAACATCACGCACCTGAAGACCGCCGGCAACGTCCTGGTAAAGCAAGGTGATGCAGCCGTAGTCGGTGTGAGCGCCAGCGCCTTGTTGCTGTTCGCTGGTGGCGGTGTGGCGGGGCGGGTAGTGGATCATCCTCAACACGCTGACCGGTTGCTCGAAACGTTGATCGAAGAAGTTGCGCTCGATGCCCAACGCCGGCGTCATGGCCCTTAGCAGCGTCAGGGCCAATGCCTGCATGTCTCGGTAATGCTGTTCCATGAGTGACTGCCAACCCGGCAGATCCGGGTGACGGTTAGGTCCGCGCAACGCCTTGCCGGCCAGCACGTCAGGATGATCGGCCGGCAAGTGAAGGCCCATGTCGAAGGTTTCCTTCAGATCGCTGGGCAGGTCGGGGTCCAGTTGCTCGGTGGCAATCGCCCCATAGCCACGATGATGCTGGCTTTGGGTGATGTCGATTTTCAGCTTCTCGCTCAGAGGCTGAGCGAAAAATCGCTGAGCGCTGCCGATCACCTGGTCGATACGCTCGGTGCTGATCGGGTGGCCCTTGATGTAGAAGAAACCGCATTCACGGCACGCTGCATCAATGCGCTGGGCAACCTCGTGCCAGGCCTGATCGTCTTGAGCGTAGAGCGGGGAAATGTCGATGACGGGAAGCGGGTTCATGTGTACTCCGTTTAGGCAGCTATCACTCACTGTAGGAGCGCGTTTGCCCGCGATGAGGTGTGTCAGGTCCGGATGTGTTGACTGACAGAACGCAATCGCGGGAAAGCGCGCTCCTACAGATGTCTGAGACCAGGGATTGCCCTACTTCGGCAACTCCGCTTTCACCCCTTCCACGTAATAGTTCATCGACGCGAGTTCCGCATTGGTTGCGACGCTGCCTTCAGGGATTTTCACTGCGCCGCTCTGATCCTTGATCGGGCCGGTGAAAGGATGGAACGCGCCGCTCTCGATATCGGCGATGATCTTCTGCGCTTCGCCTTTCACGTCGGCGGGCACCAGGTCGCTGATCGGCAGTTCCACCGTGCCCTCTTTCAAACCACCCCAGTAATCCTGAGATTTCCAGGTGCCGTCGATGACCGATTGCGTGGCCTGAATGTAATGCGGGCCCCAATTATTGACGATGGAGGTCAGCACGGCCTTCGGACCGAAATGCGCCATGTCCGAGGCGTATCCCACGGCGTACACGCCACGACGCTCTGCGGCCTGAATCGGGGCCGGGCTGTCGGTGTGCTGGAAGATCACGTCCGCGCCCTGATCGATCAGCGCGTTGGCGGCGTCCGCTTCCTTGCCCGGATCGAACCAGGAGTTGACCCACACCACTTTGATTTCGGTGCCCGGGTTGTATTTATTCAGCGCCAGTTGAATCGCGTTGATGTCGCGCAAGACCTCTGGAATCGGGAACGAGGCGACATAACCGATTTTTTTGGTTTTGGTCATCTTCGCGGCGAGGAAACCACCCACATAACGCCCTTCGTAGGTGCGGGCCAGGTACGTGCCCATGTTCTTGTCCTGCTTGTAGCCCGTCGCGTGTTCGAAGGTCACTTTGGGAAATTGCTTGGCGACCTTCAGCGTCGGGTTCATGTAGCCGAACGAGGTGGTGAACACCAGGTCGTAACCACTCTTGGCCATGTTGCGGATGACGCGCTCTGCATCCGCGCCTTCCGGTACGTTCTCGACAAAACTGGTGGTCACTTTGTCGCCCAGTGCCTTGGCCATCGCCTGGCGGCCCTGCTCATGCTGATAGGTCCAGCCGTGGTCGCCAATCGGCCCGATGTACACGAATCCGACTTTCAACGGATCTGCCGCAACGGCCAGCAGACTGGAACTGAGGCCAACGACAGCGGCCATGGCGCACAGCAGTTTTTTCAGCGGACGACGTGAGTGAAGGGTGGAAAGCATGCAGGTCGAGCTCCTTTGGTCTTGTAGGCCGGGCCGTCTGGGCAGGGCGTCGGACTCAATGCAAAAAGCTGACCAATAAGACAGGTCTGGGTGCGTGGCGGGATTCGACGAGATCTCAGGATCGGTGGCGTCGCTCGTGTGTTCGCCGACAGTGCGTACAACGAGCTGGACGCTACGAACCGGTGCAACAGGTCAACACTCTGTGGGAGTGAATTCATTCGCGAGGGGGCCTTACAGCCGATGCATATTTATCGGCTGAAATATCTTCGCGAATGAATTCGCTCCCACAAAACACGGCTGCTTCAGGCCTGTCTTGAAACCTTTATTTACAACCAACACTCTCAACCGCTTGAGCAGTTAAACCTTCATGGACGTGCGGCCTGGGTCGCAGAGGCGAAAAGGCAGCGATGGGCACGATACTCAAGCAAGAAAAGTTTCTTCTGTTGGCGGTGATTGCGACCTGCTTCGCGTACCCGTTCGAGCATCAATTACTGGGGCACGGCAACACCGTGGCGCTGATCGCGGGCATTGCGCTAGTGGGGTTCATCGTCTGCGCCTCCATGCGTGTGGCGCACCACGCCGAATTGCTCGCGGAAAAAGTCGGCGATCCCTACGGCACGATGATCCTGACCCTGTCAGCAGTGCTGGTAGAGGTGGTCATCCTGGCGATCATGATGAGCAACGAGCCGTCACCGACGCTGGTGCGCGACACGATTTACTCGGCCGTCATGCTCGACATCAACGGAATTCTCGGGCTGGCCGCTTTGATGGGGGGGCTTAAGCACGGCGAGCAGTCCTACAACGACGATTCGGCACGTTCCTACAGCGTGATGATCCTGACGGCGATGGCCGTATCGATGGTCGTGCCCGAATTCATTCCGGAGTCGAAATGGAAGGTCTATTCGGCATTCACCATTGGCGCGATGATCCTGCTCTACGGCTTGTTTTTGCGCATGCAGGTGGGGCCGCACAGTTATTTCTTCAGTTACAGCTATCCCGACAAGAAACGCCGCAAGGAACAGCCTGAGCAGCCAAGCGAACCGGTAAACCTGCCGCGGTCCATCGGCACGCTGGTCTTCGGCGTGGTGATCATCGGTGCGTTGGCCGAGGTCATGTCGAAGACGGTCGATCTGGGCCTGGAAGGCAGTGGCGCGCCGCCGGTGATGACCGCAATTCTGGTTGCGGCGATTTCCGCCGCGCCCGAGATTCTCACGGCGTTGCGAGCTGCCTTGGCAAACCGCATGCAGTCGGTGGTCAACGTTGCGTTGGGTGCGTCCTTGTCGACGGTGATTCTGACGGTGCCTGTAATGGAGGCGATGGCGTTGTACACGGGCCAGCCGTTCCAGATGGCGATGACACCGGTGCAGACCGTGATGATCTTCGTCACGCTGCTGGTCAGCGCCATCAACCTGAATGACGGCGAGACCAACGCCATCGAAGGCATGACTCACTTCGTGTTGTTCGCGACGTTCGTCATGCTGTCGTTGCTGGGACTGTGACGGCTTTGCTTCTGGCAGCAGGCCAGAAGCTGGTTGTACTGTCAGCCGCTGATCAACTCCGCCGCCGCCTGGCGGTGGTCTGCAATCAGGCCTTTCAGGTCCAGCCCCTCGACCTGACCGTCAATCACGCGCCACTGGCCGCCGATCATCACGCGATCCGCCCGATCCGCCCCGCACAACAACAGCGCGGAGAGCGGATCATGGCTGCCTGAGAAACGCAGTTCGTCCAGTTTGAAGAGCGCAAGGTCGGCCTGTTTCCCCACGGCGAGTTCACCGATGTCGCTGCGGCCCAGCAATCTCGCCGAGCCTTTGCTCGCCCAGCCCAACGCCAGTTCCGGGGTGATCTTTTCCGCGCCGTAACGCAAACGCTGCAGGTACAGCGCCTGCTTGGCTTCCAGCATCATGTTCGAAGCGTCGTTGGAGGCTGAGCCGTCCACACCCAATCCGATCGGCGCACCGGCCGCGATCAGGTCCAGTGTCGGACAGATACCCGACGCCAGGCGCATGTTCGAACTTGGGCAGTGACAGATTCCAGTCCCGGCTTCGCCCAGTCGCGCGATCTCCTGCTCGTTGAAATGAATGCCGTGGGCCAGCCAGGTACGGGGGCCGAGCCACCCGACGCTGTCCAGATAATCCACGGTACGCAGGCCGAAGCGTTGCAGGCAGAACTCCTCTTCATCCAGCGTTTCCGCCAGATGCGTGTGCAGACGAACATCAAGCTTTTCGGCCAGCACTGCGCTTTCGGACATGATTTCAGTGGTGACCGAAAACGGCGAGCAGGGCGCCAGCGCAATCTGGATCTGCGCCCCGTCCCCGCGCTCGTGATACGTGTCGATCAGCCGTTGGCTGTCTTCCAGAATCACCTGTCCTTGCTGCACGGTCTGTTGCGGCGGCAAGCCACCGTCGGCTTCGCCCAGACTCATGGAGCCGCGGGTCAGCATCGCGCGCATGCCCAGTTCGCGGACGCTCTGCACCTGGATGTCGATCGCGTTTTCCAGGCCGTCCGGGAACAGATAGTGGTGATCAGCCGCGGTGGTGCAGCCCGACAACAGCAATTCGGTCAGTGCGACTTTGCTGGCCAGCGCCAGTTTTTCCGGGGTGAGGCGTGCCCAGACCGGGTACAGCGTCTTCAGCCACGGAAACAACGGCTGATTGACGACAGGTGCCCAGGCACGGGTCAGGGTTTGATAGAAGTGGTGGTGAGTATTGATCAGGCCCGGCAGCAGCACGTGTTCACGGGCATCGAACGTCTGATCGCACGGTGCCGAAGGCGATTGGCCGGTCGCGAGCATTTCGACGATTACACCGTTTTCCACCACCAGCCCGCCTCGGGCATCGAGATCGTTGGCGGTAAACACAGCAAGGGGATTTTTCAACCAGATACGGATCGCGGGCATTGGCCGGCTCCTCTGAAAGTGGGTTCAGGTCGCCAGCTCAGTGTTGCCCTGTCTGCTGATCCAGGGTCGCCGCGACTTCGAATGAGCCGCGAGGCGAGGGGGCGGAGTGTAGTGGGGAGTTGACCTGTAGATCAAGTATTGGGATTTACCTTGTGGCCAGCGGCTGGACGCGCTTTTTTTGACCGCCGCAGGGCTGTAGCAGACGTCGGAGGTGACGACGGCAGCGAATACGGCAGGTAGGTCAATGCGTATACACCTGACCCAACGCAGTCGCCAGCAAGCCGACGCCTCCGACTCAAAGCGTTACCAGGGAATGGTCTCTCCCTTGTAGTTCACGAAGTGATGTCCACCTTCCCCGGCAAATCGCTCAAGCTGCTCGACCAACCCGCGGACACTGGTGTCCACGTCGATGTCGGCGCCCTCGCCACCCATGGCGGTACGAACCCAGCCCGGGTGCATCGAAAGCACGGTCGGTTTGTTGTCGCCCAGTTGAGTGACGAAGGTATTGGTCATCGAGTTCAGTGCTGCCTTGCTGGCCTTGTACAACGCCATTTCCGGCGCGTCGGGCATCGTGACGCTGCCGAGCACCGAGCTCATGAACGCAATGATGCCGGTGTTCGGACGAATCTGATCGACGAAGCGCTTGGCCAGACGAATAGGGGCGACCGCGTTGGTCAGGAACAATTGGCCCAACTCACCGGCGGTGGCATCGGTAGGATTTTCATGTTTGGGACCCATGACGCCAGCGTTGACGAACAACACGTCGTACACCTGACCCTTGAGGTTATGCGTGAGCACTTCCAGCGACGATTGCTCGTCCATGTCCAGCGTCTGAATGTGCACGCCGGGCAGGGCTTTCAATGCGTCGGCGCTGTGCGGATCACGAACTGTCGCGGTGACCTCCCAGCCTTGCTCGGTCAGGCGTTTGACCAGGCCGAGACCCAAACCTCGGGAAGCGCCGATGATCAATGCAGTTTTGTTGGCAGGCATGAAGTTAACTCCTTGGAAAACGAAACGAAGCGGCATCAGGAGAGTTGACCGCGGCGGGCTCCAGGAATTTGGTTTTCCGGCGCAACGGTCACACTCTCGCCTGACTCAGTGCCCCGACTGCCAAGGCTGTCCCAAGGACACCGGTGCATACAGTCGGGTGCGCAGTGCATTGCGCGACAGTAACACCAGCACCACGATCGTCGCGACATACGGCAGCATTGCCAGCAGGTTCGAAGGGATCGCCAGGCCGATGCCCTGGGCGACCAAGTACAGGATGCTGGCGAAACCGAACAGATAGGCGCCCAACAAGACCCGTGCAACGCGCCAACTGGCGAACACCACCAGCGCCAGGGCAATCCAGCCGCGACCTGCGCTCATGTTTTCCGCCCACATCGGCGTGTAGGCCAGCGACAGATAAGCACCGGCAAGCCCAGCCATGGCGCCGCCGAACAACACCGCCAAGGTGCGAACGAGCAGCACGGGCAGGCCCATCGCACTGGCTGCGTCAGGGTTTTCGCCCACCGCTTGAATAATCAAACCCGCACGGCTTTTCAGAAGCGTCCAGGCCACCAGGGCGAACAGGGCGAAGGACAGGTAAACCAGAATGTCCTGTGCAAAAAGCATCCGCCCGATCAGCGGAATATCACTCAAGTAAGGCACTGCGAGAGGCTCGAACCCCGACAGCGGTTTGCCGACCCAGGCGGCGCCGACGAAACTGGAAAGCCCGACGCCGAAGATCGTCAGTGCCAGCCCGGTCGCGACCTGATTGGCGTTGAACACCAGCGCCACCAAGGCGAAAAGCGACGAAAGCAGCATGCCCGCGAGGATCGCCAGCAAGACGCCTAGCCACAGACTGCCCGTGCTGAGCGCAACGATGAAACCGATCACCGCACCGAACAGCATCATGCCTTCCTGACCCAGGTTGAGAACGCCGCTCTTCTCACACACCAGCTCACCCAGCGCCACGAGCAACAGCGGCGTGCCGCAACGTACCGTGGCAAAAAAGATATTACTCAGCAGATCGATGTCCATCACACGGCTCCCGGCACAGCGGCCATCTGGCGGCGGGCCCAGCGCAGCGTGAGACGTGGGCGGTAGAGAATCAGCACATCACAAGCCAGCAGGAAAAACAGCATCATGCCTTGAAACAACTGTGTGATGGCTTGCGGCAAATTAAGGGTCATCTGCGCACTTTCGCCGCCCAGATACAGCAACGCCATCAACAGGCTGGAAAACAGAATCCCGAGCGGATTGAGTCGGCCGAGAAAGGCCACGGTGATCGCGGCGTAGCCGTACCCCGGTGATACCTGAGGCACCAATTGACCGATGGGGCCGGTCACCTCGCAGACACCTGCCAACCCCGCCAGTCCGCCACTGATCAATAACGCCAGCCAGACCAACCGCTTCTCGCGAAAGCCGACGAACCCGGCGGCGCGTTTGTCCAGGCCAAGAACCTTGATCTGGAAGCCTACAAAGCTGCGTTGCAGCAACACCCAGACCGCGACCAGTGCGAGCAGGGCGAAATACACCCCGGCGTGTACGCGACCGTCTTCGGTCAGCAGCGGCAGACGACTGGCATCGCCAAACATGGCGGACTCAGGGAAATTCATGCCCGCCGGATCTTTCAGCGGGCCATGGACGAAATACAGTAGCAGGTTCAGCGCAATGTAATTGAGCATGATGCTGGTGAGGATTTCGTTGGCGTTGAACTGCGTGCGCAACCAAGCCGTCAGACCAGCCCATGCGGCACCCGCAATGATGCCGATTAGCAGAATGGGCACCAGCACCCAGCGGCTGTCAATATCGATCACATTGACCGCCACGGCGCTGCCCGCCAGCGCGCCGATCAGCAATTGACCTTCGGCGCCGATGTTCCAGATCCGCGCTTGGTACGCCACGGCCAGACCCAGCGCGCACAGCAGGATCGGCAGGGTCTTGACCATCAGTTCGGACACCCCGTAGAGGTCGCTGACCGGTGCGATCAACAAGGTGTGCAGGGTCAGCAACGGATCGAGTCCGAGCGCGATGAACAGCAACGATCCCGAAGCCAGTGTCAGCATGGCCGCCAGCAAAGGCGAAAACCACAACATGGCGCGTGACTCATGGCCGCGCGGTTCCAGTGAAAGCAGCATCGGAGCCTCCTTTAAATGTGCGACGCGGAGTCGGGTTGACGTAAGTGATCGGTGTCGAATTGCCCGGCCATCCAGCCGCCGATCTGCACCTGTGTGGTTTGCGGCGTAGGCAACAGCGCCGACAGGCGGCCGCCCGACAATGCCCCGACCCGATCGCTGATCTGAAACAACTCGTCGAGGTCTTCGGAGATCACCACAATGGCCGCGCCAGCGTCGCGCAATGCAATCAACGCGCGATGAATCGCTGCCGCCGCGCCCACATCCACGCCCCAGGTCGGGTGTGCAGCGACAAGCAGTTTCGGGTTCTGCAGGATTTCGCGGCCCAGAATGAATTTCTGCAGATTGCCGCCCGACAGGCTTCGGGCGGCTGTGCGCGCGTCCGGTGTTTTCACCGCAAAGCGCTGAATGATGGTGTGAGCCAAGGCCTCAACCTTGCCGCGCTGGATGAGCCCCTTGCTCACAAGCCCCTGCTGAAAAGCGGTCAACAGCGCGTTATCCGCCAGGCTCATTTCCGGCACAGCGCCATGGCCCAGGCGTTCGGCGGGCACGAAGGCCAGGCCTTGTCGGCGCCGAGCGTCCGGGCGCAGATGAGCAACGCCTTGCTCGCCAAGCCGGATGCGCTGCGCTTCAGCCCGGGTCAATGTTTGCTCACCGCTCAGCAGCGCGAGTAACTCATCCTGACCATTGCCGGCGACCCCCGCGATACCAACGATCTCCCCGCTGCGCACTTCCAGGTCAACCTCGATCAGCGAGCAGCCAAACGGATCCGGGTTGTGCCACGACAGCTTTTCCACCTGGAGAAAAGGCGTGTTACCTGTGGCTTTCGGATACTGCGCGACCAGACCTTCCGCATCACCGACCATCAACTGCGCCAGTTGCAGATCGCTGCATTCAGCGGGCACGCAATGCCCCGACACTTTGCCGCCGCGCAACACCGTCGCGCTGTGGCACAACGCGCGCACCTCGCCCAGCTTGTGGCTGATGAAAAGAATGCTGCAGCCTTCTTCCGCCAGCCGCCGAAGCGTGACAAACAGATCTTCGGCTTCTTGCGGCGTCAGCACCGATGTCGGCTCATCGAGAATCAGCAAGCGAATGTCTTGCATCAGGCAACGGATGATTTCGACTTTTTGCCGCTCACCGATAGACAGGCTGTGCACCAGCCGTTGAGGCTCGACGGCCATGCCATAACGTTGCGAAACCTCGCGAATCTTCGGTTCCAGTTGTTTCGGCGTGCCGGCCGCGGCGCCCATCGCCAAGGCGATGTTCTGCGCAACGGTTAGCGTTTCGAATAGCGAAAAATGCTGGAACACCATCCCGATGCCGAGCGCCCGGGCTTGAGCAGGGTTGCGCATGGAAAGTGGCTGTCCTTGCCAGATCACCTGCCCGGCATCGGGCTGGACCACACCGTAGATGATTTTCATCAAGGTGCTTTTGCCTGCGCCATTTTCGCCGAGCAGCGCGTGAATTTCGCCGGGCTGGATGGTCAGGTCGATGGCATCGTTGGCAAGACACCCTGGATATTGCTTGGTGATGTGGCGCAGTTGCAGGCGCGGTGGAGTCGTTGAATGAGGCATGACGGGCTCGATGACAAAGGATCGCTACTGCACTTAGCAATTTCTTGGCCAGCTGGTCAGGTTTTTGCGCGTTACTGACGGGTTGATGCCTTGATCGACTCCGAACCCCAATGTGATAGGGCTGACAGCCATTCATCCCCGCGACCTCGTCACCGTCAGCATCCCCTGCCTCTGTTGAAAAATGAACCATAAAGGACACATGAGCACCATGACTGGGCGCCCTGTTTTGCTGGCGAGTCAATCTGGTTCAAATAATTTGTATGAAAAATGACCAGTTGATGGCGAGCACGATATCCCCTGCGCTGTGGACAGCGTTGCACCTGTTATCCACAGGTTGCTCCACAGTTAATGTGCGCAATCGAGAATCCCCGGCATAAGCGGGCGCAGGATAGGAGCAAGTGGTGATAAGGCACTCTAACATCCTGTTTTCCGGTCTTTTTGTGCGGTGGATAAGTGGTTTGGCTAAAAATTGATCAGATTCCCCAAGCCCATATGAATCACGGCCTGCGAGGGTATGTGCTCAGCTTGTCCACAGGCAGATGCACAGTAGATGTGGGCAACCGTCAAATGAGTGGAAGCGCGAAACGGGGCAGGTCAAACGTCGGATTGTCGATGCAGGACGATGCGCCCGCGACTGAGGTCGGACAGTTGCCGCTGGAAGGTCTCGATTTGCTCTGGCCCGACAGCGATTGAGAGCGCGACACCGTTGGCCAGGAAGTCTTCGTTTTCCACCACGCCATTGAGTTCGGCAAGCCGCAACTTCACCAGCGCCAGTTCGCTGAAGGTACAGTCGAACGTCAGTGAAACACGATTGATCAGCGGCAAGCGTGCTGCCTGCTGAAGGCATTTGTTGGCCCCGCCACCATAGGCACGGGCCAGTCCGCCGGTGCCCAGCTGGATTCCGCCGTACCAGCGAATCATCAGCACCACCACCTGATCGAAATCCTGCGCTTCGATGGCCGCCAGAATCGGTCGGCCTGCCGTGCCGCCCGGCTCGCCATCGTCCGTGCTGCGGTATTGCGCACCCAGTTTCCAGGCCCAGCAGTTGTGCGTGGCGTTGAGGTCACTGTTCTGTTCGATGAACGCCTGGGCATCGGCCGGGCTATTGATGGGCGCCGCGAGGGTAATGAAGCGGCTCTTGCGAATCTCCTCGCGAAATTCACAAGGGCCGACGAGGGTAGAAGGCATTGACGGTTCCAGCCAGACGCTAAGGTTGTTCGAAGATCAGATCGGTGGCGTGAGCCCGCAACCCTTGAGGATGATGCGGATCAGGTTGTTGCCCGCCTCTTCCATGTCTTGCTTGGTCAGGCGCGTGCGACCGGTGACCTGGCAGATCTGCGTGGCGAAGTCAGCGTAATGCTGAGTGCTGCCCCACAGCAGGAAGATGAGATGAACCGGATCGACCGGGTCCATTTTGCCCGCATCGATCCACGCCTGAAAGACGGCCGCACGTCCTTGAAACCACTGCCGGTAATCCTGGCTGAAGTACTCGTTCAGGCATTCGCCGCCACTGATGATTTCCATCGCGAAGATGCGCGAGGCCTGTGGCTGGCGTCGGGAGAACTCCATCTTCGCGCGGATGTATTGGGTCAACGCCTGAGCCGGATCGTCTTCGACCTTCAGATGGTTGAAGGTGCTGTCCCACAGTTGAATGATGTTACTCAGGACCGCGATGTACAGACCCAGCTTGTTGGTGAAGTAATAGTGCAGGTTGGCTTTTGGCAGCCCGGCATTCTGCGCGATCGTGTTCATGCTGGTGCCTTTGAATCCGTGACGGGCGAACTCGTCCTCGGCAGCTTTCATGATCGCTTCTTCATTCTTTTGACGAATGCGGCTCGCCGGTTTGGTGGCGCTGGCGCTGTGAGCAGGGACTTCAAGGGTCATGTGCGGTTCCAGACGGATCATTGGGTGCGACGGGGTGAACAGATAACGCACCCGTGACGATCCGACAAGCGCTGGCAATGGAATTAGTGCTCAAATGCCTCCATCTCCTGCTTTTCTGCGAGGGTCTCTTTGCTTTCGGGCAACAACAGGCACATCGCAATCGCCGTCAGACCGCCACTGGTGATCGCCGAATCAAACAAGTTTTGTACCAGTTGTGGCAGATGGTGCAGTAAGGTCGGTTGCGCGGCGATGCCCAGGCCGACGCCGAATGACGTCGCGATGATCAACATGCTGCGGCGATCCAGCGTCGACTGCGCCAGGATCCGGACGCCGGCGGCGGCCACGCTGCCGAACATCACCAGCGTCGCGCCGCCCAGCACCGGTTTTGGAATCTGTTGCAGAATCGCACCGATGACCGGGAAGAGTCCGAGCAGGAAAAGAATCGCGCCGATATAGAGCCCGACATAACGACTGGCCACGCCCGTGAGCTGAATCACCCCGTTGTTCTGGGCGAAGGTGGTGTTGGGAAAGGCGCTGAAGGTGGCGGCGATCATGCAACTCACGCCATCACCCAATACGCCGCCTTTGAGGCGGGCGATGTAACTGGGGCCTTTGATCGGTTCACGAGAAAGCATGCAGTTGGCCGTCAGGTCGCCCACGGTTTCGATGCTGCTGATCAGATAAATCAGCGCGACCGGTAGGAACGCTGCCCAGTCAAAATTGAAACCAAACCGCAAAGGCAGCGGAATACTGATCAACGCGACGCCGCTGATGGCATGGGGCGTAAGCTTTCCGCAAAACCATGCCGCAACGCTGCCGACCGCAAGCCCGATGATGATTGCCGACAGACGCACCCACGGCGTGCTCGAGCGGTTAAGCAGAATGATGACCAGCAACACGAAGATGCCCAGCGCGAGATTGAGCGGCTCGCCAAAATCGGGGGCGTTGAAGCCACCGCCCAGGTCCGTCACGCCGACCTTGATCAGGCTGACGCCGATCAGTGTGATCACGATCCCGGTAACCAACGGCGTGATAACGCGGCGCAACTGGCCGATGAAACGGCTGAGGACAATCTGCACGATGGCGCCGAAGAAACACACACCGAAAACCATCGCCATGATGTCTTCGGGGCTGCCGCCACGCTGTTTGACCATAAATCCCGCAGACAGGACCGCGCCGAGAAACGCGAAGCTGGTCCCTTGCAGGCAGATCATCCCGGCACCAATGCCGAAGGGACGACGTGCCTGAATAAACGTACCGACACCTGAAACCATCAATGCCATGCTGATCAGGTAGGGCAAGTAAGCCCCCAGCCCTAATGCTGACCCGATGATCAGTGGAGGCGTGATGATGCCGACGAACGCCGCGAGCACGTGCTGAATGGCGGCCAGCGTGGCGGGTGCCGGGCGGGGTCTGTCGTTGAGGCCGTAGATCAGGTCGTTATTGTCGGGCGCTTCGGGCTGCATGCTGGACTCTCGGTTTTTGTGTTTTGGCCATGCCGGCGATGCGCGTGAGATCGTCTACGCGTTCCACCGACACTGGCCGTTGTTGCAAAAACCTGTCCAATCGATCAGGTAGCTGTCGTTAGTTACCCTTTATCTATATGAAAAATAACGGTTTAAAAATCTTGTGGTCAGTTCTTGTTCGCGCGATTTTTGGCACGAGTAGTTCGTTTTGGCCTCATCGTGTGGCAGCCAGACTTTCCAGGAAACTCTCCAGCACCAAATGGGGGCGACGTCCCTTTCGGGTCACGGTGACAAGACTCAGGTCATAAAATCGAGTCTGCGGCTTTAGGGCTCTTAATCTGCCTTGCTGGACCCAGAAGCTCGCGTAGTGGTCTGGCAAATAGCCCATGTAGCGTCCGGTGAGGATCAGGAACGCCATGCCTTCTCGGTCCGAAGCGCTGGCGGTGCATTTGAGTGCCTGATAGTGAGCCTGGATGTCCGTCGGCAAACGGAAGGTCGGCGCGATCGCTTCCTGATCAGCGAGACGGTCATCCCCCAGTTGCGCGTCGTCCACGTAAAACAATGGATGTCCTACGGCGCAGTACAACAGGGAGCGTTCACTGTAGAGCGGCTGGTATTCAAGGCCGGACAAGGCGCTGGCTTGGGGCACAACACCGACATGCAAACTGCCATCGAGCACGCCTTGCTCCACTTCGTTGGGCGCGATCATGCGGATGTTGATGTGCACATCCGGCCCACGCTCCTTGAGTTGTGACAGCGCGTGGGTGATTCGCATGTGGGGGAGGGTGACCAGGTTATCCGTCAGGCCGATGTTCAGTTCGCCGCGCAGGTGTCGGTGAAGGCCATTCACTTCCGTGCGAAAACTTTCCAGCGCACTTAACAGCTGCAGCGACGACTGATAGACCTCACGGCCTTCTTCTGTCAGAGAAAACCCCGCCCGACCACGCTGACACAAGCGCAAACCGAGACGTTGCTCCAGATCGCTCATCTGCTGGCTGATCGCCGAGCGACCAATGCCCAGCGCGCTTTCGGCGGCAGAGAAGCCCCCTGACTCGACTACGCTTCTAAAGATGCGCAGCAGGCGGATATCAAAGTCGCTGACTTGTGCCAGCGGGTCGGAACGTCGGGTGCTCATAGTTTAGTAATCGGCCAACTAAAGATCACAAAAGCAGGATTTTCCAGACTTTATGCCCGTGGCAAGTTAGCTGCAACCCGGTCCTGCTTCGGCCTCTGGTTTTAGCGTACGAAGACAGGCCACCCACACCCTTGTGAGGTTAATTCCAATGAATATGCCCGAATCGTCCGATATGTCTCTGGCCAGCCAGCTCAAGCTTGACGCGCACTGGATGCCTTACACCGCCAACCGCAATTTCCAGCGCGATCCTCGACTGATCGTTGCAGCGCACGGCAGTTACCTGACAGACGATAAAGGTCGCAAGATTTATGACGGCTTGTCCGGTCTGTGGACCTGCGGTGCCGGTCATACGCGCAAGGAAATTCAGGAAGCCGTCGCCAAGCAACTGGGCACGCTCGATTACTCGCCCGCGTTCCAGTTCGGTCATCCACTGTCCTTCCAGCTGGCTGAACAGATCACCGACCTGACGCCAGGCAATTTGAATCACGTCTTCTATACCGACTCTGGCTCTGAGTGTGCCGACACCGCCGTGAAAATGGTCCGTGCTTACTGGCGTCTCAAAGGTCAGGCGACCAAGACCAAAATGATCGGCCGTGCCCGTGGGTATCATGGCGTGAACATCGCGGGCACCAGCCTGGGTGGCGTCAACGGCAACCGCAAAATGTTCGGCCAGTTGATGGACGTTGACCACCTGCCTCACACCTTGCTTGCCAGCAACGCTTATTCGCGCGGCATGCCGGAGCAGGGCGGTATCGCGTTGGCCGATGAAATGCTCAAGTTGATCGAGCTGCACGATGCGTCGAACATCGCCGCGGTCATCGTCGAACCTATGGCCGGCTCGGCGGGCGTGATCGTTCCGCCGCAGGGCTACCTCAAGCGTCTGCGCGAAATCTGCGATCAGCACAACATTCTGCTGATCTTCGACGAAGTCATCACCGGCTTTGGCCGCACGGGTTCGATGTTCGGCGCAGATAGCTTCGGTGTAACACCGGATCTGATGTGCATCGCCAAGCAAGTCACCAATGGCGCGATCCCGATGGGCGCGGTGATAGCGAGCAGCGAGATTTACCAGACGTTCATGAATCAGCCAACGCCTGAGTACGCAGTCGAATTCCCCCACGGTTATACCTATTCGGCGCACCCGGTCGCTTGCGCCGCCGGCCTTGCCGCACTGGACATTCTCAAGCGCGAAAACCTGGTGCAGCAAGTTGCGGAAACCGCGCCGCATTTCGAGAACTCGCTGCACGGCCTCAAAGGCAGCAAGAACGTTGTCGATATCCGCAACTATGGCTTGGCAGGTGCGATCCAGCTCGCTGCGCGTGACGGCGACATGATCGTTCGTCCTTTCGAGACGGCCATGAAGTTATGGAAGGCCGGCTTCTATGTGCGTTTTGGCGGCGACACTCTGCAGTTCGGGCCAACGTTCAACAGCAAGCCGCAGGATCTGGATCGCATGTTCGATGCGGTGGGCGAAGCGCTCAACCAGGTCGACTGATCCCCTCTCTTTTATCAACAGGTGCAGCGTGGGCTGCGCCTGCGGGTCACTTTTTTCGGAGTTTACGCATGAGCACCATTCAACACCTGATTCATGGCGAGTTGGTCAGCGACACCGGTCGTACCGCCGACGTCTTCAACCCGTCAACCGGTCAGGCGATTCACAAGGTTCCTTTGGCCAGTCGTGAAACCGTCCAGCAGGCCATCGACTCGGCGAAAGCCGCCTTCCCCGCGTGGCGCAACACACCGCCGGCCAAGCGCGCTCAAGTGATGTTCCGTTTCAAGCAATTGCTGGAGCAGAACGAAGCGCGTATTGCTCAGCTGATCAGTGAGGAACACGGCAAGACCCTGGAAGATGCTGCGGGTGAGCTCAAGCGCGGTATCGAAAACGTGGAGTACGCCAGCGCCGCCCCGGAAATCCTGAAGGGTGAGTACAGCCGTAACGTCGGTCCCAACATTGACGCGTGGTCCGATTTCCAGCCGCTGGGTGTCGTCGCTGGCATCACACCGTTCAACTTCCCGGCCATGGTGCCGCTGTGGATGTATCCGCTGGCGATTGCTTGCGGCAACTGTTTCATCCTCAAACCTTCCGAGCGCGATCCAAGTTCCACTCTCTTGATCGCTCAATTGCTGCACGAAGCAGGCTTGCCCAAGGGCGTGTTGAACGTAGTGCATGGCGACAAAGCTGCGGTCGATGCCTTGATTGAGGCGCCGGAAGTCAAAGCGCTGAGTTTTGTGGGCTCAACGCCGATTGCCGAGTACATCTATAAAGAAGCGACGGCACGCGGCAAACGCGTTCAGGCGCTGGGCGGCGCGAAGAACCATGCCGTGCTGATGCCGGACGCGGATCTGGACAATGCCGTGAGTGCATTGATGGGCGCAGCTTACGGTTCGTGTGGCGAGCGCTGCATGGCGATTTCGGTGGCTGTCTGCGTCGGTGATCAGGTTGCCGACGCGTTGGTCGCCAAACTCGTGCCGCAGATCAAGGCGCTGAAAATTGGTGCAGGCACGACATGCGGGCTGGACATGGGGCCGTTGGTGACCGGTCAGCATCGCGACAAAGTCAGTGGCTATATAGAAGATGGTGTTGGTGCGGGTGCCAAGCTGGTCGTGGATGGTCGTGGCCTGACGGTGTCGGGGCATGAAGACGGTTTCTTCCTGGGTGGCTGCCTGTTCGACCAGGTCACCCCCGAGATGCGTATCTATAAAGAAGAGATCTTCGGGCCGGTGCTGTGCATCGTCCGAGTGAACAGTCTTGAGCAGGCCATGCAACTGATCAACGATCACGAGTACGGCAATGGCACGTGCATCTTCACCCGTGATGGCGAGGCCGCGCGCTTGTTCTGCGATGAGATCGAAGTCGGCATGGTGGGCGTCAACGTTCCTCTGCCGGTCCCTGTGGCTTACCACAGCTTTGGCGGCTGGAAGCGTTCGTTGTTTGGCGATCTCCATGCGTACGGCCCGGACGGTGTGCGTTTTTACACCCGCCGCAAGGCGATTACGCAGCGCTGGCCTCAGCGCGCGAGCCATGAGGCTTCGCAGTTCGCATTCCCAAGCTTGTAATAGTGTGTTGAAAGGGGCGGGCCGCAAGGCTCGCCCCTTTGCTTTTAGGGCCATTTCTGACCGATATGACAATTTAATGAAAATAGGGGTTGACGCCCCTCTGAATCTCTCTATAATTCGCCCCACTTCCGGCGCAGACGAAACGGAAAACTCCTTGAGAATCAATGAGTTGGACGAAGTAAGCAGCGAGGAGGGGCTTCGGTTCAGATGCTTGAATCGACAGCGGTGAAAAAGGGAGTTGACAGCAGATTGTAACGCTGTAGAATTCGCCTCCCGCTGACGTGAGACGCCAAGTCGAACGAAGCGCAAGTGGTTGAAGTTGCAAAGGAAACTTTGAAAGCTTCTGAAAATAACCGCTTGACAGATACAGAGGACGCTGTAGAATGCGCGCCTCGGTTGAGACGAAAAGCTCTTAACCAACCGCTCTTTAACAACTGAATCAAGCAATTCGTGTGGGTGCTTGCGCTGTAAGACTGAAGTCAACTGATTATCAGCATCGCAAGTTACTCCACGAGAAATCATGGTTTAACCAACGATTGCTGAGCCAAGTTTATAGGGTTTTCTCAAAACCCGATTGCAGTATTGAACTGAAGAGTTTGATCATGGCTCAGATTGAACGCTGGCGGCAGGCCTAACACATGCAAGTCGAGCGGATGAAGGGAGCTTGCTCCCTGATTCAGCGGCGGACGGGTGAGTAATGCCTAGGAATCTGCCTGGTAGTGGGGGACAACGTCTCGAAAGGGACGCTAATACCGCATACGTCCTACGGGAGAAAGTGGGGGATCTTCGGACCTCACGCTATCAGATGAGCCTAGGTCGGATTAGCTAGTTGGTGAGGTAATGGCTCACCAAGGCGACGATCCGTAACTGGTCTGAGAGGATGATCAGTCACACTGGAACTGAGACACGGTCCAGACTCCTACGGGAGGCAGCAGTGGGGAATATTGGACAATGGGCGAAAGCCTGATCCAGCCATGCCGCGTGTGTGAAGAAGGTCTTCGGATTGTAAAGCACTTTAAGTTGGGAGGAAGGGCATTAACCTAATACGTTAGTGTTTTGACGTTACCGACAGAATAAGCACCGGCTAACTCTGTGCCAGCAGCCGCGGTAATACAGAGGGTGCAAGCGTTAATCGGAATTACTGGGCGTAAAGCGCGCGTAGGTGGTTTGTTAAGTTGGATGTGAAATCCCCGGGCTCAACCTGGGAACTGCATCCAAAACTGGCAAGCTAGAGTAGGGCAGAGGGTGGTGGAATTTCCTGTGTAGCGGTGAAATGCGTAGATATAGGAAGGAACACCAGTGGCGAAGGCGACCACCTGGGCTCATACTGACACTGAGGTGCGAAAGCGTGGGGAGCAAACAGGATTAGATACCCTGGTAGTCCACGCCGTAAACGATGTCAACTAGCCGTTGGGAGTCTTGAACTCTTAGTGGCGCAGCTAACGCATTAAGTTGACCGCCTGGGGAGTACGGCCGCAAGGTTAAAACTCAAATGAATTGACGGGGGCCCGCACAAGCGGTGGAGCATGTGGTTTAATTCGAAGCAACGCGAAGAACCTTACCAGGCCTTGACATCCAATGAACTTTCCAGAGATGGATTGGTGCCTTCGGGAACATTGAGACAGGTGCTGCATGGCTGTCGTCAGCTCGTGTCGTGAGATGTTGGGTTAAGTCCCGTAACGAGCGCAACCCTTGTCCTTAGTTACCAGCACGTTATGGTGGGCACTCTAAGGAGACTGCCGGTGACAAACCGGAGGAAGGTGGGGATGACGTCAAGTCATCATGGCCCTTACGGCCTGGGCTACACACGTGCTACAATGGTCGGTACAGAGGGTTGCCAAGCCGCGAGGTGGAGCTAATCCCACAAAACCGATCGTAGTCCGGATCGCAGTCTGCAACTCGACTGCGTGAAGTCGGAATCGCTAGTAATCGCGAATCAGAATGTCGCGGTGAATACGTTCCCGGGCCTTGTACACACCGCCCGTCACACCATGGGAGTGGGTTGCACCAGAAGTAGCTAGTCTAACCTTCGGGGGGACGGTTACCACGGTGTGATTCATGACTGGGGTGAAGTCGTAACAAGGTAGCCGTAGGGGAACCTGCGGCTGGATCACCTCCTTAATCGAAGACTCAGCTTCTTCGCAAGTTCCCACACGAATTGCTTGATTCATTGAAGAAGACGATTGGGTCTGTAGCTCAGTTGGTTAGAGCGCACCCCTGATAAGGGTGAGGTCGGCAGTTCGAATCTGCCCAGACCCACCAATTACCGGTGCACCCTGTAGCGATACGGGGCCATAGCTCAGCTGGGAGAGCGCCTGCCTTGCACGCAGGAGGTCAGCGGTTCGATCCCGCTTGGCTCCACCATTACCGAGGTAGTTGGGTACAGACAGTTGTCCGCTAAAGCTTAGAAATGAGCATTTCCTTCGCATGAAGGCTGAATGTTGATTTCTGATCTTTGTCAGAATCGTTCTTTAAAAATTTGGGTATGTGATAGAAAGATAGACTGGATGGCACTTTCACTGGTGTTCATTCAGGCTAAGGTAAAGTTTGTGAAATGCAAACTTTCGGCGAATGTCGTCTTCACAGTATAACCAGATTGCTTGGGGTTATATGGTCAAGTGAAGAAGCGCATACGGTGGATGCCTTGGCAGTCAGAGGCGATGAAAGACGTGGTAGCCTGCGAAAAGCTTCGGGGAGTCGGCAAACAGACTGTGATCCGGAGATGTCTGAATGGGGGAACCCAGCTGTCATAAGACAGTTATCTTACGCTGAATACATAGGCGTAAGAGGCGAACCAGGGGAACTGAAACATCTAAGTACCCTGAGGAAAAGAAATCAACCGAGATTCCCTTAGTAGTGGCGAGCGAACGGGGACCAGCCCTTAAGTTGATTTGAGATTAGCGGAACGCTCTGGAAAGTGCGGCCATAGTGGGTGATAGCCCTGTACGCGAAAATCTCTTGTCAATGAAATCGAGTAGGACGGGGCACGAGAAACCTTGTCTGAACATGGGGGGACCATCCTCCAAGGCTAAATACTACTGACTGACCGATAGTGAACCAGTACCGTGAGGGAAAGGCGAAAAGAACCGCGGAGAGCGGAGTGAAATAGATCCTGAAACCGTATGCGTACAAGCAGTGGGAGCCCACTTTGTTGGGTGACTGCGTACCTTTTGTATAATGGGTCAGCGACTTATTTTCAGTGGCGAGCTTAACCGAATAGGGGAGGCGTAGCGAAAGCGAGTCTTAATAGGGCGTCTAGTCGCTGGGAATAGACCCGAAACCGGGCGATCTATCCATGGGCAGGTTGAAGGTTAGGTAACACTGACTGGAGGACCGAACCGACTACCGTTGAAAAGTTAGCGGATGACCTGTGGATCGGAGTGAAAGGCTAATCAAGCTCGGAGATAGCTGGTTCTCCTCGAAAGCTATTTAGGTAGCGCCTCATGTATCACTGTAGGGGGTAGAGCACTGTTTCGGCTAGGGGGTCATCCCGACTTACCAAACCGATGCAAACTCCGAATACCTACAAGTGCCGAGCATGGGAGACACACGGCGGGTGCTAACGTCCGTCGTGAAAAGGGAAACAACCCAGACCGTCAGCTAAGGTCCCAAAGTCATGGTTAAGTGGGAAACGATGTGGGAAGGCTTAGACAGCTAGGAGGTTGGCTTAGAAGCAGCCACCCTTTAAAGAAAGCGTAATAGCTCACTAGTCGAGTCGGCCTGCGCGGAAGATGTAACGGGGCTCAAACCATGCACCGAAGCTACGGGTATCATCTTTTGATGATGCGGTAGAGGAGCGTTCTGTAAGCCTGTGAAGGTGAGTTGAGAAGCTTGCTGGAGGTATCAGAAGTGCGAATGCTGACATGAGTAACGACAATGGGTGTGAAAAACACCCACGCCGAAAGACCAAGGTTTCCTGCGCAACGTTAATCGACGCAGGGTTAGTCGGTCCCTAAGGCGAGGCTGAAAAGCGTAGTCGATGGAAAACAGGTTAATATTCCTGTACTTCTGGTTATTGCGATGGAGGGACGGAGAAGGCTAGGCCAGCCTGGCGTTGGTTGTCCAGGTTTAAGGTGGTAGGCTGAGATCTTAGGTAAATCCGGGATCTTAAGGCCGAGAGCTGATGACGAGTGTTCTTTGGAACACGAAGTGGTTGATGCCATGCTTCCAAGAAAAGCTTCTAAGCTTCAGGTAACCAGGAACCGTACCCCAAACCGACACAGGTGGTTGGGTAGAGAATACCAAGGCGCTTGAGAGAACTCGGGTGAAGGAACTAGGCAAAATGGCACCGTAACTTCGGGAGAAGGTGCGCCGGTGAGGGTGAAGGACTTGCTCCGTAAGCTCATGCCGGTCGAAGATACCAGGCCGCTGCGACTGTTTATTAAAAACACAGCACTCTGCAAACACGAAAGTGGACGTATAGGGTGTGACGCCTGCCCGGTGCCGGAAGGTTAATTGATGGGGTTAGCTAACGCGAAGCTCTTGATCGAAGCCCCGGTAAACGGCGGCCGTAACTATAACGGTCCTAAGGTAGCGAAATTCCTTGTCGGGTAAGTTCCGACCTGCACGAATGGCGTAACGATGGCGGCGCTGTCTCCACCCGAGACTCAGTGAAATTGAAATCGCTGTGAAGATGCAGTGTATCCGCGGCTAGACGGAAAGACCCCGTGAACCTTTACTATAGCTTTGCACTGGACTTTGAATTTGCTTGTGTAGGATAGGTGGGAGGCTTTGAAGCGTGGACGCCAGTTCGCGTGGAGCCATCCTTGAAATACCACCCTGGCAACTTTGAGGTTCTAACTCAGGTCCGTTATCCGGATCGAGGACAGTGTATGGTGGGTAGTTTGACTGGGGCGGTCTCCTCCTAAAGAGTAACGGAGGAGTACGAAGGTGCGCTCAGACCGGTCGGAAATCGGTCGTAGAGTATAAAGGCAAAAGCGCGCTTGACTGCGAGACAGACACGTCGAGCAGGTACGAAAGTAGGTCTTAGTGATCCGGTGGTTCTGTATGGAAGGGCCATCGCTCAACGGATAAAAGGTACTCCGGGGATAACAGGCTGATACCGCCCAAGAGTTCATATCGACGGCGGTGTTTGGCACCTCGATGTCGGCTCATCACATCCTGGGGCTGAAGCCGGTCCCAAGGGTATGGCTGTTCGCCATTTAAAGTGGTACGCGAGCTGGGTTTAGAACGTCGTGAGACAGTTCGGTCCCTATCTGCCGTGGACGTTTGAGATTTGAGAGGGGCTGCTCCTAGTACGAGAGGACCGGAGTGGACGAACCTCTGGTGTTCCGGTTGTCACGCCAGTGGCATTGCCGGGTAGCTATGTTCGGAAAAGATAACCGCTGAAAGCATCTAAGCGGGAAACTTGCCTCAAGATGAGATCTCACTGGAACCTTGAGTTCCCTGAAGGGCCGTCGAAGACTACGACGTTGATAGGTTGGGTGTGTAAGCGCTGTGAGGCGTTGAGCTAACCAATACTAATTGCCCGTGAGGCTTGACCATATAACACCCAAGCAATCTGCGACTCGATGAGCACAGATTGCGGTGACTGTGAAGACGACACGCACCGAAAGTTTGCAGCACACAGGCAAAACCTGATCACATACCCGATTTACTGAAGCGAGGCCATACGGTCACGAGTCAGTACCCGAATTTCTTGACGACCATAGAGCGTTGGAACCACCTGATCCCATCCCGAACTCAGCAGTGAAACGATGCATCGCCGATGGTAGTGTGGGGTTTCCCCATGTGAGAGTAGGTCATCGTCAAGATTAAATTCCAAAACCCCATCTGCGAACGCAGATGGGGTTTTGTTTTTGCGCGCGGAAAAGCCGAACTGCAACAGCGCGACGCCCTCTGTTAGTCTTCTCCCTCTCCAAATGCCAAGGAAGCAGCTATGCCGGTGACATCCAACCTCAATCCCGGGTTCATGGTGGTTCATGGCAATCGCCTGGATGAGCTGCGCAGCCTGGTCGTGTCGTGGATGCGGCGCTATCCGCTCACACCGCTGGAGAATGAGGTCGCTCTGGTACAGAGCAACGGCATCGCTCAATGGCTAAAGCTTGCCTTGGCTGAAGACGCGGAGGAGGACGATACGGGCGGCTGCGGTATCGCTGCAGCGATCGATGTACAGCTTCCCGGCAGTTTCATGTGGCAGCTGTATCGCGCGGTCTTGGGTAAGGACGAGATTCCGGAAACCTCGCTGCTCGATAAGGCCCCGCTGACGTGGCGCTTGATGCGGCTTTTGCCCGCGCTCATCAACCAACCTCACTTCGAACCCCTTCAGCGCTTTCTGACGGCGGACACGGATCTGCGCAAGCGCTATCAACTCTCCGAGCGACTGGCAGACCTGTTCGACCAATACCAGGTCTATCGCGCTGACTGGCTGGAAGACTGGGCCGCCGGCAGACATCAATTGAGGAGCGTGCGGGGGGAAGTCAAGGCACTCAAGCCTGAGAACTGCTGGCAGGCCGAGTTATGGCGTGCGCTGTTGCATGACGTCGGTGCCGAAGGGATGGCTCAGAGTCGTGCCGGCGTTCATCAGCGCTATATCGAGCGTATCAACAGCCTGACCGAGGCGCCTGTCGGGCTGCCGGCTCGTGTCATCGTATTCGGCATTTCCTCGCTCCCTGCTCAAGCATTGGAAGCCCTCGCAGGACTGGCGCGCTTCAGCCAGGTGCTTTTGTGCGTGCACAATCCGTGTCGCCATCACTGGGCCGACATCGTCCCGGATAAAGACCTGCTGCGTCACGAATACAAACGTCAGTCGCGCAAGGCCGGCATGCCCGTTGTGCTGAATCCTGACGCCTTGCATCAGCACGCACACCCGCTGCTCGCTGCCTGGGGCAAGCAGGGGCGCGATTATATCAATTTGCTCGACAGCCACGACGACCCCAACAGTTATCGCTCTATTTTTCGCGATGGCCGGATCGATCTGTTCAGCGAAAGCGACCCGTACACGATCCTCAATCAGTTGCAGGACGACATCCTCGAATTGCGCCCGCTGGGAGAAACCCGCGAGCGATGGCCGGCGGTGGATATCAAGACCGACCGATCAATCCGTTTCCATGTAGCCCACAGTGCACAACGCGAAGTGGAAGTGTTGCACGACCAGTTGCTCGCGCGGTTCAGCAAGGACCCGGATTTGCGTCCTCGCGATGTCATCGTCATGGTCCCGGACATTGACAGCTATGCGCCTCACATTCGCGCGGTGTTCGGTCAACTGGATCGTGATGATCGTCGCTTCATCCCGTTCACGCTGGCGGACCAAGGGCAGCGTGGCCGCGATCCGTTGCTGATCGCCGTCGAGCACCTGCTGAAGATTCCAGACAGCCGTTTCCCGGTCAGCGAAATCCTCGACCTGTTGGACGTCCCGGCGTTGCGCGCCCGGTTTGGTATTAATGAGCGCGACCTGCCCACCCTGCATCGCTGGATCGAGGGTGCAGGCGTGCGCTGGGGTCTCAACGCCAAACAACGTGAAGGGCTGGGATTGCCAGAGGCGCTGGAGCAGAACAGTTGGCATTTCGGTCTGCGCCGCATGCTGCTCGGATACGCGGTAGGGTCAGGCGTCGCTTATGAGGGCATCGAACCCTACGACGAGATTGGCGGGCTGGACGCAGCGCTGATCGGTCCACTGGTGGCGTTGGTCGATGCGCTGCAGATCGCGCACAACGAACTTTCGCAACCTGCGACGCCACCGGTGTGGGGCATGCGTCTGCAGGCGCTCATGCAGTTATTCTTCGCAGCAGACAGCGAGCACGATGATTACCTCTTGGGTCAGCTGGAAACGCTGCGTGAAACCTGGCTGGAAACCTGCGAGAACGTGGGCTTGCTTGAAGAGCTGCCGCTGACCGTTGTCCGCGAAGCCTGGCTCGCCGGACTGGATCAGGGACGTCTTTCGCAGCGGTTCCTGGCGGGTTCAGTCAACTTCTGCACGCTGATGCCGATGCGTGCGATTCCCTTCAAGATCGTCTGCCTGCTGGGCATGAATGACGGCGATTACCCCCGCGCGCAGCCTCCGCTGGATTTCGACTTGATGGGCAGCGATTACCGGCCGGGTGATCGTTCTCGTCGTGAAGACGATCGCTACCTGTTACTCGAAGCGCTGCTGTCCGCTCGTGATCAGCTGTACATCAGTTGGGTTGGGCGCAGCATTCGTGATAACTCCGAGCGTCCCGCGTCTGTGCTGATCGGTCAGTTACGCGATCACCTCGCCAGCGGTTGGCGGCTGGCGGACGCCGTTGAACCAGAAGACGAACACAGGCGCGACCCCGGGCAACAGTTGCTGCATAAGCTCACGCTCGAACACCCGTTGCAGCCGTTCAGCGCCAAGTATTTTCAGGAGAGTCTGGAGTTCTTCAGCTTTGCCCGTGAGTGGCAGGTCCTGCACGAAACGGTTGAGAACAGCATTGAAGCCAAGACACTGGAAAGACACGAGCAGGAAGAGCCGCTGAGCCTGATGCAGCTTCAGGATTTCCTGCGTAACCCGGTTAAACACTTCTTCAGTCAGCGCTTGAAGATTTTCTTCGAGGTCGCCGAAGCACCGCTCGCGGATGAGGAGCCTTTCGTACTCGACGCCCTTGAGCGTTATGGCGTGAGCGATAGCCTGCTGCAAGCCGCGCTGACCGATCCCGACAACGCCGATCAGTCGCTCAAGGCTGAGGCCATACGCTTGCAAGCCAGTGGTCTGCTACCGATGGCCGGGTTCGGCGAGCTTTTGCAAGATGAGCTGATCGAGCCTTTGCCTGATCTGGTGCAGCGCTATCACGCGCTGCTGTTCAAGTGGCCTGAGCGTTTGCACAGCGCATTGCCGGTGACTTACCGACATCAGGGTGTCGAGCTCGATGGATGGCTCGACGGGCTGTATCAGAATGCACAGGGTCAATTGCTGGCGGTCACCGCGATTCCGAACGCCATTGGCGGCAAGAAGTCTCGCAAGTGGCATCGCTTGACCAAACCATGGGTGATTCACTTGGTCGCCTGCGCATGTGATTTGCCGCTGACGACTGCACTGGTCGCAAGCGATGACACCTTGCTGTTGTCGCCGCTGGATAAAGACACGGCCACGCGCACGCTGGATGATTTGCTGCTCGCATGGCAGCACGGCATGCAACGACCGCTGCCGGTCGCCGTGCAAACCGCATTTGCATGGCTGGGACAGGGCGACGAGGTGAAGGCTGAGGCGGCGGCTCGCAAAGCCTATGAGGGCGATGGGCAGACTACCCAGGGTGAACGCGCACAGAGCACGGCACTCGCTCGGCAGTTCCCGGATTTCGACGCGCTCCTTGACACCGAAGAGTTCGTCGGTTGGTGCGAATCGCTGTACAAACCGATTTTTGAAGCGCCCTGGCAATCCCTGTCCAGCGAGGAGGCCGGAGCATGAGTGACGCCCTACAGTCTTTGGTCCAGAAACCATTGCCCCTGCGGTTCCCCCTCAAAGGCAGCCAACTGATCGAGGCCAGCGCAGGGACGGGCAAGACGTTCACGATCTCGGCGCTCTACCTGCGCCTGGTGCTCGGGCATGGCGACGAACGCTCCGGTTTCGGCCAGGAACTGCTGCCTCCGCAGATTCTCGTCGTGACCTTCACCGATGCGGCCACCAAGGAGCTGCGTGATCGTATTCGCACCCGGCTGGCCGAGGCCGCGCGTTTCTTCCGTCAGGAGATCGAAGCCCCCGACGCACTGATCGCCGATCTGCGTGAAGAATTCGCCAGTGAACAATGGGCGGGCTGCGCGAGTCGTCTGGACATCGCTGCGCAGTGGATGGACGAGGCCGCCGTCTCGACCATTCACAGTTGGTGTCAGCGCATGCTGCGTGAGCATGCGTTCGACAGCGGCAGTCTGTTCACCCAAAGCCTGGAGACCGATCACAGCGACCTGCTCGGCGAGGTGCTCCGCGATTACTGGCGCAAGTTCTGTTACCCCATGAGCGGTGACGCGCTCAATTGGGTTCGAGAAAACTGGGGCGGTCCGGCGGCATTATTGCCACGGGTGCGTGCCTTGTTCGGCAGCGAGCGTGGCCCCGTTACCCAAACCCCGACGCAACTGATCGAGCAGTCGATCCATGAACGCCGCGAAGTGCTGAAAGCCCTTAAATCGCCTTGGGCAAACTGGGCTGCCGAGCTGCATGCGATCTGCATCGACGGTGTGAAGTGCAAGGTCGTCGATGGCCGAAAAATGCAGGAGCGTTACTTCAAGCCCTGGTTCGACAAGCTCATTGCATGGGCCAACGATGAAGATCAGGAGCAGCTGGATCTGGGCACCGGTTTCACACGCCTGACGCCCGATGGCATTGCCGAAGCCTGGAAAAACAATCCGCCTTCACACCCGGCGTTCGAAGCCATGGTCGAGCTGAAGGTCGCCCTCGACACTTTGCCAACGCCCGACGCTGCCGTGCTCGAACACGCTGCGCAGTGGGTCGGCGAACGCTTTGAAGAAGAGAAGCGCCGCCGGGCGGAAATGGGCTTCGACGACATGTTGTTGCGTCTGGATGCGGCGCTGCGTGGCTCGGGTGGGGAGCGTCTGGCAACCCTGATTCGCGAGCAGTTTCCGGTCGCATTGATCGACGAGTTTCAGGACACGGACCCGGTGCAGTACCGGATTTTCGACAGCATCTATCACCTCGAAGCCAATGACGAAAGCACCGGTCTGTTTCTGATCGGCGACCCCAAACAGGCGATCTACGCTTTCCGCGGCGCCGACATTTACACCTACTTGCGCGCCCGCATCGCGACGGCCGGACGCCTGCACACGTTGGGCACCAATTTCCGTTCCAGCCACGCGATGGTCGAAGCGGTCAACCATGTGTTCGTGCGCGCCGAAACCCGCACAACCGGTCGAGGCGCCTTCTTGTTCCGAAGCGCCGACGAGAACCCGGTGCCCTTCGTTGCTGTGGCTTCACAAGGCCGCAAGGAACGCTTTCAGGTCGACGGTGATCTCGTCGCTGCACTGAACATCTGGCAATTGGAAAGCGAGCAAGCGGTGTCGGGCACTACCTATCGTCAGCAGTTGGCTGCGAGTTGTGCGAGCGAGATCGTGAGGTTGCTCAATGCGGGACAGCAAAGCCGGGCCGGGTTCGCCAAACCCGGAGAGCCCCTCAAGGGATTGCTGCCCGCCGACATCGCGATCCTGGTGCGCGATGGCAAGGAAGCCCAAGCGGTGCGCGCAGAACTGTCGGCCCGAGGCGTGCGCAGTGTGTACCTCTCGGACAAGGACTCGGTGTTCGCCGCACAGGAAGCCCACGACCTGCTGGCCTGGCTCAAAGCCTGCGCCGAGCCGGACGCCGAGCGCACGCTGCGTGCCGCGCTGGCCTGCATCACCCTCGACTTGCCGCTGGCCGAGCTTGAACGGCTCAATCAAGACGAACTGGCGTGGGAAAGCCGCGTCATGCAGTTCCGTGACTATCGACGCATGTGGCGTACGCAGGGCGTGTTGCCGATGCTGCGTCGTTTGTTGCATGACTTCAAACTGCCACAGACATTGATTCAGCGTAGCGATGGCGAACGGGTGCTGACCAACCTGCTGCACCTGTCGGAACTCATGCAACAGGCCGCCGCCGAACTCGATGGCGAGCAGGCCCTGATCCGTCATCTGGGCGAGCATCTCGCATTGTCCGGTCAGGCAGGCGAGGAGCAGATTCTGCGGCTGGAGAGCGATGAGCAACTGGTCAAAGTCGTGACCATTCACAAGTCGAAAGGCCTTGAGTACCCGCTGGTGTTCCTGCCGTTCATTTGCTCGACGAAACCCGTGGATGGCAGCCGTCTACCGCTGCACTTCCACGACGCTGAAGGCCATGCGCAGATCAGTCTGAAACCGACTGCCGCCTTGGTCGAACAGGCCGACGACGAGCGTCTGGCCGAGGACCTGCGTCTGCTCTACGTCGCCCTCACTCGCGCGCAACATGCGTGCTGGCTGGGCGTGGCGGACCTCAAGCGCGGCAACACCAACGGGTCGATTCTGCATCGCTCGGCGTTGGGCTATCTGCTCGGCGGCGGTGAGGTGTTGGCGGATTCGACCGCGCTCACCCAGTGGCTGCGCTCGTTGGCCGAACACCAGCCGGCGCTGAGCGTGGAAACCGTGCCGGTGCCGACCGGCGAGACGTTCACCGCGCCCCGCAGCGAGGCTGCGTTGAGCAAACCGCGCATGCCACGGCGCAGTGCTCGGGAAAACTGGTGGATCGCCTCCTACAGCGCGCTGCGCATTGGTGACACGATCACCGACAGTGGGGATCAGTCACCGGACAGTCCACAAGCTCAAAAGCTGTTCGACGATGAGCGCCTCGACCCTGAAGCGCCTCGTGAAGTCATGGCCAGTGGCGGTGACATCCACCGGTTTCCCCGTGGGCCGAATCCCGGCACCTTCCTTCACGGTCTGCTGGAATGGGCGGGTGAGAAGGGCTTCGCCTTGGCGTCGAGAGAGCCAGCGGCGTTGGAAAAAGTCGTTGCCCAGCGCTGCAACCGTCGTGACTGGAATGGCTGGATCAACACCCTGACCGACTGGCTTCAGCATCTGCTGGTCATGCCGTTACGCCTCGGCGCTGACGTTAAACCGGTGGCCTTGAGCGCGCTGGATCAACCGAACCAGTACCGCGTCGAGATGGAGTTCTGGTTCGCCTGCTCTAAAGTCGACGTGGCACAAATGGACGCGCTGGTGCGCCGCTATACGCACAACGGCGCACCGCGAGCCGCCGCGGAAACCGTCTCGCTCAACGGCATGTTCAAGGGCTTCATCGACCTGACCTTCGAGCACGAGGGTCGCTATTACGTGGCCGATTACAAATCCAACTGGCTGGGCGTCGACGACGATGCCTACACCGAGCAAGCGATGGAAAACGCGATTCTGGATAACCGCTACGACCTGCAATACGTGTTGTACCTGCTGGCGCTGCATCGCCAGCTCAAGGCGCGTCTGGTCGATTACGACTACGACCGGCACATGGGCGGCGCGGTGTATCTGTTTGTGCGTGGCGGTCGCGCAACGAGCCAGGGCGCGTGGTTCACCCGTCCGCCTCGCGCGTTGATCGAAGGCCTTGATCTGCTGTTCCAGGGCCGTCCGTTGATCGAGGAAGAAGCGCTGTCAGGAGAGCTGGTATGAATCGCACCTTTGCTCATTTGCTCCCTACGCCGCTGGACGCCGAAAGCCTCGCCGAGCTCAAGCCCCTCAGCCGCGTGGGCGATCTGCTGTTTTTGCTCGAACGGTGGGTCGAGCGCGGCTGGCTGCGCGCGCTGGACAAGGCCTTCGTGGGGTTTCTGGCCGACCTTGATCCCACGGCTGACTCACTGGTGTTGCTCGCGGCCGCGCTGACCAGCCATCAGCTCGGTCACGGCCACGTGTGTCTCGATCTCTATGAGACCCTGAAAGAGCCGGACTTCGCCTTGTCGCTGCCACCGGAGGGCGATCTGCTGTCGACCCCGATGTTGCTGCCCTCCGCGTTGCTCAAGGCGCTGGATGGCGGGGCCTGGTGCAAGGCGCTGGCAGACAGCACGCTGGTCGCCAACGCGGGCGACAACAGCGCTGCGGCGGCGCAGAAGCCGTTGGTTCTTTCGGACCGACGCCTGTACCTGCGTCGTTACTGGACCTACGAGCGCCGCATCGATGCCGCACTGCATCGTCGACTGGCGCAGGTCGAGGCAGCGCCAAGCGATCTGGCAGAGCGTCTGGAAGCACTGTTCGGTCCAGCCGGCGCGGGCCCGGATGCGCTGATCGATTGGCAGAAGCTCGCCTGTGCGGTGGCGACACGAGGTGCGTTCAGCATCATCACGGGTGGGCCGGGCACGGGGAAGACCACCACCGTCGTGCGCTTGTTGGCGCTGCTGCAATCGCCTGCGGTCGAGCGCGGCAAACCGCTGCGCATTCGGCTGGCGGCACCGACGGGCAAAGCCGCGGCGAGGCTCACCGAATCCATCAGTCATCAGGTGCAGTCGCTGCAAGTGCCTGAAGACGTTCGCCAGAAAATTCCCAGCGATGTGACCACCGTGCACCGTCTGCTGGGCAGCCGGCCGGGCACTCGGCATTTTCGTCATCACGCGGGGAATCCACTGCCGCTCGATGTGTTGGTGGTGGACGAAGCCTCGATGATCGACCTGGAAATGATGGCCAACCTGCTGGATGCCCTGCCGCCCCATGCGCGCATGGTGTTGCTCGGCGACAAGGATCAGTTGGCGTCGGTGGAAGCCGGTGCCGTGCTGGGTGATCTGTGTCGTGATGCGGAGGCGGGGATGTATAGCCCGCAGACCCAGGCCTGGCTGGAGTCGGTCAGCGGTGAGGACTTGAGCAAGAGCGGTTTGCGGCCAGGCGATAACGTAAAGCATGCGCTGGCGCAGCAGGTGGTGATGTTGCGTCATTCCCGACGCTTCGTAGCCGGCAGCGGCATTGGCCAACTGGCGAAGCTGGTCAACCAGCAGCAGGATCGGGAAGCGCGTGAGTTGCTGGCGGCGCGTACGTATCCGGATCTGTTTGCGTTGTCGCTCAAGGGCGAGCAGGACCGTGCCTTATCGCGCCTTGTGCTCGACGGCCACGGCAACGGGCCTCAAGGCTACCGGCATTACCTCGGCGTGATGCGGGCGCAGCGGCCGCAGGATGTGATGTCCATCGACGATCCACGGTGCATCGACTGGGCGCGAAAAGTGTTGAACGCCTTCGATGAATTCCAGTTGCTGTGTGCCGTGCGTAAAGGCCCGTGGGGCGTCGAAGGCTTGAACCAGCGCATGACTCAGACGCTCTTCGCCGCGCAACTGATCGAGAGCGATCAACAGTGGTACGAAGGTCGTCCGGTCTTGATGACCCGCAACGATTACGGCCTGGGCTTGATGAACGGCGACATCGGCATTGCGCTGCGGTTGCCGGAGGGCGCGCCTGAAGAAAACCGCCAGGCCCTGCGTGTCGCGTTCCCGCGCAATGATGGCAGCGGCGGGGTGCGGTTTGTGCTGCCGAGTCGACTCAATGACGTGGAAACGGTGTACGCCATGACCGTGCACAAATCACAGGGCTCCGAATTCGCGCACACCGCGTTGATTCTGCCCGAAGCGCTGAATCCGGTGCTGACCAAAGAGTTGATCTACACCGGCATCACCCGGGCCAAGCATTGGTTCAGCCTGATCGAGCCGCGTCAGGGCGTGTTCGAAGAGGCGCTGCGGCGCAAGGTCAAACGCCTGAGTGGGTTGATGCTGGAGTTGTGAGGCACGAACGTCGATGTTGTCACATGGTGTTAAACCGATGCAGTCCTGTCTGTGTGGGAGCGAATTCATTCGCGACAGATTCCTGGTGCTGAAGGTGTATTGCCTGTGCCGGCCAATCGCGAATGAATTCGCTCCCACAGGGATCAGGTGTCTGGACGTGACTCGGTCACTCACGTCGCGCAGAACGAGTTCCCCAACTTCACACGCCCAAAACTGGCGCCTTCATCGAGCGGGGTGATGGCGGCCAGTTGATCCATTCGCACATCCTCGATCCCATCGGCGAATTGCAGGAATTCTTCTTTGCTCGGCGCGGTGCGGGTGGTGAGGGGTTTGCCTTCGAAGGTCTGGCCGTCGACCAGCTCCACCTTCAATCGATAGCCGTGCATGCAGGCGATCTCCAGATAGTCGTAGAGATCGCAATTGAGCGGTTGATAATGGTCCATTTCAGACTCCTGGGCGAGGTGAAGCGACGGTTAGGGTCGCTTCACGATAGCCGCTCAGGCTTCTTTGCGCACCGGCTCCTGCTGAGTGACCGCATGGTCCAGGCCCATGAACTTGCGCACGCGCTCGCCACACTGGTCAGCGAGAATGGTCTGCGGCGAGGCATCCACCTGCACCACACCGTTTTCCATGAAGATCACCCGGTCAGAAATCGACAACGCGAAGTCCATTTCGTGAGTGACGATCAGCATGGTCATGCCTTCTTTGGCCAGATCGCCGATCACCTTGAGCACGTCACCGACCAGTTCCGGGTCCAGCGCCGAGGTCGGTTCGTCGAACAGCATGATCTGCGGGTCCATCGCCAACGCCCGGGCGATGGCCACGCGCTGTTGCTGGCCACCGGACAGTTGGTGCGGGTATTTATGCGCGTGGGCCAGCAAGCCGACCTTGTCGAGCAAGGCATAGGCGCGCTGTTCGCTGATGGCCTTGTCGCGCCCGTGGTAGCGAGGTGCGAGGGTCACGTTGTCGAGAATGGTGCGATGGGGGAACAGGTTGAAGTTCTGGAACACCATGCCGATGCGCTGCACGCCCCGACGAATCTGCGGCGCATTCGGGCTGTCGCCCGCGTGGATAAAGCCTTCGCCGAACAGAATGATCTCGCCCTTGTCGATGCTTTCCAGGCTGTTCACGGTGCGGATCAGCGAGGTCTTCCCCGAGCCGGACGGACCGATGATGGAAATCACCTGACCCACGTTGACGTCCAGATTGATGCCCTTGAGCACTTCATGCTGGCCGTAGCTTTTGTGAATGTTGAGCAGTTGCAGGGCGGGTGCCGAGCCGGGGCCTGACTCGGCACGTTGAGCGGTCGAGGGCTGCGCCACGAGCGTGGAGCGCAAGCGGGTCAGTGCGCCGTCATCCAGGGTTTGCGGCTTGCGGTTGTTGAGTTCCAAGTGCTGTTCGAGCCAGTGAAACAGCCAGCCGAACACGGTGACGATCATCACGTAGTACACGGCCACTGCAGACAGCGTTTCCATGACCAGAAAGTTTTGCGCGTACAGGCGCTGGCCGACCGTGAGCAGTTCGGTCAGCGAGATCACCGACACCAGCGAGGTGAGTTTGACGACGGTGATGTATTCGTTGATCAGGGTCGGGAGCGAGATGCGAAACGCCTGAGGAATCACGATCAGACGCTGCATGCCAATCAGCCCGATACCCAGCGCCCGGCCCGCTTCCTTCTGCCCTTTGGCGACCGAAATCAGACCGCCACGGTGGATCTCGGCCATGTAGGCCGCTTCGGTGACGACCAGCGCCAGCAGGCCGGAGTAGAAGGGGTTGGACAGCACGTCACGGGTGACCGGAAACATCTGCGGCAGGTTGTAGGTGAAGACCACCAGCACCAGCAGCGGGACGCTTCGGAAGAACCAGATATAAATCGACGCAGGCACGCTGATCCAGCGCGCGGTCGAAAGCTTGGCCGAGGCCAGCAGGAAGCCCAGCAACATGCCGATGAACCAGCCCAGCGCACTGAGCTCAATCACGGTGATGCACGATTCCCAGAAGTCCGAGACCGAAAACAGAGAAAAAAAGTAGGACCATTCGAATTGCATACACATACCTCAGCGGGGCGAAACCCTGCGGCAAACCTCTATCAGCGCGGTCCCCTGTAGGAGCGTGGCTTGTCCCGCGATCGGCGACACAGTCGTCGTAAATCCGGTGAACGCGGTGTGTCAGCCATGCGGCGCTGGCTGATCTTACGACTGCTTCGCAGCCGATCGCGGGACAAGCCACGCTCCTACAGGAATGGGCGTCGAGTCAGAGCGCCCATCATTCATGCAATCAGTTACTCGGCTCTTCCAGGTTGTACTTCTTCAGCAACGCTGCGTACTCGCCGGATTTCTTGGTTTCGTCGAAGGCCTTGAGCAGCGCCTGATACAGCTCGTCGTTACCCTTCTTCACGTAGATGCCCAAGGTCTGCTGGTAGATCGAGTGCTCGGTACTCACCACCACGCGGCCTTTGGTGCGCTCGGCGATCATGCCCGCAGCGCCGTCGATTTCCACTTGTGCCTGAACGTTGCCGGACAGCAGCGCCTGGGTCACTTCAGGGGCCGACGGGAATTCGCTGACCGAGATCGCGCCCTTGTTGTTCGGCACGCAGTACTCGGTGGACAGCTTGTTGAACTGGGCGACCCAGGTAGTGCCTTTTTCCAGGCCGACTTTCAGGCCGCAGAGGTCTTCCGGCACCTTGGGTTTGATCGTGCTGTCCTTCAGGACCATGATCGCCGCGCCCGTCTTGGCATAGGCGATGGTCTGGGCCTGGGTCTGACGCTCAGGGGTGATGTACATGCCCGAGATGATCGCGTCGTAGTGACCGGCGTTCAGGCTCAGGATCAGGCTGGAAAACTTGGTGTCGACGAACTCGGCCTTCAGGTCCATGTGCTTGGCCAGCAGGCGCGACAGATCCGGGTCGGAACCGACGACGTTTTTCTTCTCGTCATAGGATTCGAACGGTGGATAGGTGATTTCCATGCCGACCTTGAACTGGCCGGGCGTGACGGTGGCGGCGGCGTGGGCAAAGGTGGTGCCGAGTACGGCGGCGGCAAGAACGGTCAAGCGGACAGCAGTGTTCAAAGTGTTGCGCATCGTCGGTGACTCCACGTCAGGAAGGTAAGGCACGGTGTGGTTGAATAGCTTCTTGAGCATCAGGACGGGTCCTGTGCCTGGTTCTTCAAGTGGCCGAAGCTCGATGGCTTGCGCGCCTTTTCGTACAGCTTGAGCTCGCCGCTCTCGACCTTGCGCCGCAGGTACTGATACGTCTGCAAGGCCTGGCCGAACATGTGTTCGCCGATGGTGATCGCTTCGTATTCCTTGCTGCCATTGTCAAACTGCGGAAGCGGCTTGATCTGAGTGTGGAAGTCGCAGGCGAAGAACAGGGGGAATGAGTAACGCTCTTCGCTGACGGTGCGCACACGGTGAGCCGTAGCAACGAACGTACCAGCGGTCATGACCTCCAGCATGTCGCCGATGTTCACCACGAATGCGCCTTCAACCGGCGGTGCATCGATCCATTGGCCCAGATCGTTCATCACCTCAAGGCCGGGTTTGTCGGCCAGCAGCATGGTGAAGCACTCGTAATCGGTGTGTGCACCAATACCGGGCGCGTCCTGGGCGGCGCCATCGAAGGGGTAGTGGATCAGGCGCAGCTTGGACGGCGGGCGAGTGACCATTGCCTCGAAGTAACCCTCTTCCAGGCCCAAGGCCAGTGCGAAACCGTCGAACAGGCGACGACCCAGCGCAAATACTGCGGCGTAATAGGCTTCCACCGCCGGACGAAAGCCGGGCAGGTCGGGCCATTCGTTGGCGCCGATCAACGGGGTTTTGGCGATCACCAGCGGGTCTTCATCCCCCACTTCGAAGCCGATGTCGAAGGCTTCCTTGTGATCCGGCTTGCCCTTGGCGTAGACCTCTTCGCCCTCGGGCACGAAGCCTTTGTGGCTGCGCGAGGTGCCGATGTAGTGCTGCATCTTGTAGTCGAGGGACTGCGCAAACAGGTCCTTGGCGGCCTGGCGCAGCCCGTCGATCAGCGATTGCTCGATGCCATGGTTTTTGACGTACAGAAAACCCACTTCACGCGCGGCTTTGCCCAGCTCGTCGGCCACGGCCTGACGGTGGGCGATGTCGGTGCTGAACAGGCCGGCGATGTCGACCACCGGAATGCTGTTGAAGTTGGCGACTTTCGGTGCCGCCGCTTGAGACTGATCGGGCATGGCGAGACGCTCCTTATCGGCTTGTTGTATGGGTGAAGCGCTGAAAATGTTCACGTTCGGTCTTGCCCATCCACACGTTCAGCGACCACAGATCGGCCACGGGCACGTTGGTGAAGGGGAGGTGATGCAGATAGCCGTCGGCGCCGAATTCCGGGGTCAGGGTGGTGACCTGGTAACCGCGTGCCTGCTGCGATTGCCAGATGGCTTCCCAGTGCTGCTGATGGAAGGCCAGCTCCCTGGCGCGTTCGGGCCCGGCGGGGTGCGGGACTTGCGGGCCCTGGTCATAACCGACACGGGCCTGAATGTGGTGAACGCGCTCGACGAACGCACTGAGGTCGTCTTCGGGGTCATTGAGCAAGCGCTCGCAGGTGACGATCCAGTGGCTGATGTCGCTGGTGAAACGCAGGTCCGGCAACTGACGAATGAGCTCCAGCGTGACCCACGGGTTGAACAGCGAACGGGCGCGGTGGGTTTCGAAGGTCACCGTTTGCCCGTGCTTGCGCGCCAGCTCCAGCGCCTGGCCGAAAAAATCGACCTGTTGCGGCAATAACCAGCGGTCATTGCCGGCCAGCACGTTGACGAAACGCGGGTTCAGTTCGGTGGACCAGGCGAGTTTCTTTTCCAGATCGGTGAGGTGCTCGGCGGTGGTTGCCGATTGTTCGGGCAGGACGTCGTAGGCGGTGAATACTGTGGCGATGTAAGGCAGGTGGTTGGCCCGCAGGAAGGCGCCGAACTCGGCGCGCTCGACGGGCGTCAGCGGCAAACGCGCTTCCATGCCGTCGAACCCGGCTTCCAGCAGCTCATCCAGTGCCTGAGCCTTGCTGGCGGTATAGCCCCACATCGTGCGGAAGATTTCCAGTTTCATCGAGCGTCCTCAAAGATTGCGTCTTGCGGCTGACACATGACATAGCTTCGCCACGGCGCGAGCCGAAACGGGTTACAGCGGCAGTCACATCAGAAAAAGGCAATCTTCGGGCCGGGTCTCTACTGGACGGGCTCCTTTATTGAGGCCGATCTTAGGTTCGCCCGATGAACGGAAAGAATAGGAAACCTCAAATGCATAGTTCAGAGATTTCTAAACTATGGTGGCGAGGTGCTGGCTAGACGCAGATGCGAGGGTTTGCCCTGCCATTGTGGGAGTGAGCTTGCTCACGAATGCTGCATCTCAATCACTAAAGTTGATGCGGATGTACGGGACTCTTCGTGAGCAAGCTCACTCCCACAGGGGATTTGGGCAGTAACTACGAATGTTCTTCAATCCACAAAGCTCATCACCTTGCTTTCACCCAACAAAAACGCCTGATTGGCCTCCGTCGTTTCGCGGATGTAATCCCACAACAGGGTAATACGCTTGAGCTTTCTCAGGTCTTCGCGGCAGTACATCCAGAACTGGCGCGTGATATTCACCTCGCTCTCCAGTACCGGCAGCAGCCGTGAATCCTGAGCGGCGAGGAAGCAGGGCAGGATGGCCAGCGCGCGGCCTTGCAGGGCGGCGACGTACTGGGCGATGACGCTGGTGCTGCGCAAGGTCGCGTGCGCGCCGGGGAGCAGGTTGCTCAGGTACAGCAGCTCCGAGCTGAACGCCAGGTCGTCGACGTAGCTGATGAAGGGATGATCGACCAGATCGTCGACGTGTGTGATCGGCGCATGCTTGTCCAGGTATTCCTGCGTCGCGTACAGCCGCAGGTTGTAGTCGCACAGTTTGCAGCACACGTACGGGCCATGTTCCGGCCGCTCCAGGGCGATGACGATGTCGGCTTCGCGCTTGGACAGGCTGATGAAGTGCGGCAGTGGCAGGATGTCCACCGAGATGGCCGGGTAGGTGTCGGTGAAATGGCTCAGTTGCGGGGTGATGAAGAAGCTGCCGAACCCTTCGGTGCAGCCCATTCGCACGTGGCCGGACAACGCGACGCCAGAGCCGGACACCTGCTCGCAAGCGATGTGTAATGTGCTTTCGATGGACTCGGCCGAACCCAACAGGCGTTGACCTTCGGCGGTCAGCACAAAGCCGTTGTTGCGCGACTTTTCAAACAGCAGCGTGCCGAGGGAAGCCTCCAGCGAGCTGATCCGCCGGGACACGGTGGTGTAATCCACCGCCAGCCGCTTGGCCGCCAGACTGGCCTTTCGGGTCCGGGCTACTTCGAGAAAAAACTTCAGGTCATCCCAGTTCAAAGCGCTCAGGGATGTGATGTTTTTTTGCATGTTGAACCTGCTTTTATGTGCGTTCTTATTAGAAGTTTGCACATCTATACTCCGAAGCAAGGCGCAATCCAACGTGTCGTACTGCAAGAATTTCGAGCGTGATGGATAACCATTGGGAGCCGGCTTGCTGGCGAATGCGGTGGCTCCGTCAACATCGATGTATCTGACATGACGCTTTCGCCAGCAAGCCGGCTCCCACCGGGATCGTGAACACATTCAAGAGAGGCTAACGCGATTTAGAACCACCCCACATCGCATAACACCCTGCACAACAATAAATAAGCGGAGGAGTTTATGAAGAACGCTATAACGGCGCACGCCGGTGCACTCGACGCCAGCGCTGCCAGGAACGCCAAGTCCTACCGGCTTGCCGGTGCGGCGAGCATGGCGGGCACGACCATCGAGTGGTACGACTTTTTTCTCTACGGCACAGCTGCCGCACTGATCTTCAACAAAATCTTCTTTCCCGCGCTGGACCCGATCATCGGTGTGCTGGCGGCGTTCGCTACTTATGCCGTGGGGTTTCTCGGGCGGCCATTGGGCGGAATCGTGTTCGGGCACTTCGGCGACAAGATCGGTCGCAAATCCATGCTGTTGTTCACCCTCATGCTGATGGGGATTCCGACCATCATCATCGGCCTGATTCCCACGTATCAGCAGATCGGCTACTGGGCAGCGGTGATTCTGGTGGCGATGCGTTTTCTTCAGGGCATGGCCGTCGGCGGCGAATGGGGCGGGGCGGTGTTGATGGCGGTGGAGCATGCGCCCGAAGGCAAGAAGGGCTTCTACGGCAGCCTGCCGCAAACCGGTGTGGGCGCGGGCCTGGTCCTAGCGTCGCTGGCGATGGCCATGGTCGCCAAGCTGCCGGAAGAGGACATGCTCAGCTGGGGCTGGCGCATTCCGTTTCTGGCCAGCGTCGTGCTGCTCGGCGTGGGTTGGCTGATTCGCCTGAAAATCCCGGAGTCACCTGATTTCGAGAAGCTGAAGAAGGACAACATCGCGGTCAAGGTGCCGCTGTTCAAAGTCTTCCGCGATCATCCCAGAGAAACCCTGACGATCATCGGCGCCCGCACGGCCGAGAACGCCTGGTTCTACATGTCGGTGACGTTCGCCCTGGCCTATGCCGCCAACCAGTTGCAAATCCCGCGCGCCGATGTGCTGGGGGCGATTACGGCGGGCGCTGCGCTGTCGCTGGTGACCATGCCGCTGTGCGGGCACATCTCTGACCGGGTCGGCCAGAAGCGCCTGTATTTCATGGGCCTGTTGCTGCTGTGCGCGTTCGTTTATCCCTTCTTCGCCATGCTCGGCACCCGCGACCCGGTCCTGGTCTGGTGGGCGATGGTGCTCGCGGTGGGCGTGGTCTTCCCGATTCTGTATGCGCCCGAATCGCTGCTGTTCGCTCGGCAATTCCCCGCGGAAATCCGCTACAGCGGTATCTCGGTGTCGGTGCAACTGGCGGGTGTGCTGGGCGGTGGCTTCGCGCCGATGATCGCCACGCAACTGCTGGCCATGGGCGGCGGCAATCCGCATTACGTGATCGCTTACCTGATCGGCATGGCGCTGATTGCATTGGTCTGCACGGCGCTGATGAAGCGAGACCCGGCGAGACACCACGCGGGCTGAACATTGAATCCCCGGCGCTCGCTCGCAGCCGCGCCGCTTCGAATGGAGAATATCGAAATGAACGTCTCACTGAACAAAAACAACACCACAGTGGCCCACGTCAAACTGCTGATCGATGGCGAGTGGGTCGACTCGCAGACCCGCGAATGGCTGGACGTGGTCAACCCCGCGACTCAGGAAGTGCTGGCAAAGGTCCCGTTCGCCACTACCGCCGAAGTCGACGCCGCCGTTGCCGCCGCTCAAAAGGCGTTCAAGACCTGGCGCGACACCCCGATTGGCGCGCGCATGCGCATCATGCTCAAGCTGCAGGCGTTGATTCGTGAGCACTCCAAACGCATTGCCGTGGTGCTCAGTGCCGAGCAGGGCAAGACCCTTGCCGATGCGGAAGGCGATATCTTCCGAGGTCTGGAAGTGGTCGAGCACGCGTGCTCCATCGGCACGCTGCAAATGGGGGAGTTCGCCGAGAACGTGGCGGGCGGTGTCGACACCTACACCCTGCGTCAGCCCATCGGCGTCTGCGCGGGCATCACGCCGTTCAACTTCCCGGCGATGATTCCGCTGTGGATGTTTCCGATGGCCATCGCCTGCGGCAACACCTTTGTGCTCAAACCCTCCGAACAGGACCCGATGTCGACGATGCTGCTGGTGGAACTGGCCGTCGAGGCGGGCGTGCCCGCCGGTGTGCTGAATGTGGTACACGGCGGCAAGGACGTGGTCGACGCCATCTGCACCCACAAGGACATCAAGGCGGTGTCCTTCGTCGGTTCCACCGCAGTGGGAACCCATGTCTATGACCTGGCCGGCAAGCATGGCAAACGCGTGCAATCGATGATGGGCGCCAAGAACCACGCGGTAGTCCTGCCCGATGCCAATCGCGAGCAGACATTGAATGCCTTGGTCGGCGCCGGTTTTGGCGCGGCCGGTCAGCGCTGCATGGCGACCTCGGTCGTCGTGATGGTCGGTGCATCGAAGCAGTGGATTCCCGACTTGAAGGCGTTGGCGCAGAAGCTCACGGTCAACGCAGGCAATGAGCCTGGCACCGATGTCGGGCCGGTCATTTCCAGGCGCGCCAAACAGCGAATTCTCGACCTGATCGAAAGCGGCGTGAAAGAGGGCGCAACGCTTGAACTGGATGGGCGCGGAATCAAGGTGGCGGGTTATGAAGAGGGCAACTTCGTCGGCCCGACCCTGTTTACCGGCGTCACGCCCCAGATGCAGATCTACACTCAGGAAATCTTTGGGCCGGTGCTGGTGGTGCTGGAGGTGGACACGCTGGATCAGGCGATCGAACTGGTCAACGCCAACCCGTTCGGTAATGGCGTGGGGTTGTTTACCCAGAGCGGGGCCGCGGCGCGCAAATTCCAGAACGAAATCGACATCGGTCAGGTGGGCATCAACATCCCGATTCCTGTGCCGGTTCCGTTTTTCAGCTTCACCGGTTCGCGCGGCTCCAAGCTCGGCGACCTGGGGCCGTACGGCAAACAGGTGGTGCAGTTCTACACTCAGACCAAGACGGTCACCAGCCGCTGGTTCGATGACGACAGCGTGAATGATGGGGTGAACACGACGATCAATTTGCGCTGATGAGACTTCGCCGGCGTGCAATTCCTGTAGGAGCGCGCTTGCCCGCGAATGGATATGACAGGCGATAGAGATGCAGCGGGTCTGGATACCTCATCGCGGACAAGGTGGACCGTCACCCCGGTCTCTCCTACAAGGCATCGCTTGTTTTCAGGGCCCCGTGGTTTGAATCTGAAAAAGGAATAACACCATGAAAATCGCATTCATCGGCCTGGGCAATATGGGCGCGCCCATGGCGCGGAATCTGATCCGGGCCGGTCATCAGTTGCATCTGTTCGACCTCAACACCCAAGTGCTCGCCGAGCTGGCTGAGCTCGGCAGCCGGATCAGCGAATCGCCCAAACACGCCGCCGAAGGCGCGGAACTGGTGATCACCATGTTGCCTGCCGCCGCCCACGTGCGTGCGGTTTACCTGAATGACGACGGCGTGCTGGCCGGGATTGCACCCGGTGTTCCAGCGGTAGATTGCAGCACCATCGACCCGCAAACCATTCGTGACGTGGCGGCAGCGGCGGCTAAAAAAGGTGTGGTGGTTGGCGACGCGCCGGTGTCTGGCGGAACGGGTGGCGCGCAGGCCGGGACGCTGACGTTCATGGTCGGCGCGAGCCTTGAGCATTTCACGGTGCTCAGGCCGATCCTCGCCCAGATGGGCCGCAACATCGTCCATTGCGGTGATGTCGGCACGGGACAGATCGCCAAGATCTGCAACAACATGCTGCTCGGCATCTCGATGATCGGTGTCGCCGAGGCCATGGCACTGGGTGACCGCCTGGGAATCGACACGGCGATTCTGGCCAACATCATCAACAGCTCGACCGGGCGTTGCTGGAGTTCGGAAATGTACAACCCGTGGCCGGGCATCGTCGAAACCGCACCCGCGTCGCGCGGTTACACCGGAGGGTTCGGCGCCGAGTTGATGCTCAAGGATCTGGGGCTGGCGACCGAAGCCGCACGGGTGGCGCATCAGCCGGTAGTCATGGGCGCCGTGGCGCAACAGCTGTATCAGGCGATGAGTTTGCGCGGCGACGGCGGCAAGGATTTCTCGGCAGTGGTTGAGGGGTATCGGAAGAAGGAATGAGGGGCATTGCGGGCCGGGTTGGGCATCTTCTTACCCGTTAAACACAACACCTGTGGGAGTGAGCTTGCTCGCGAAGACTGATGTCCAGCCGCTGGAGATGTAGCGGATGTTCAGGCCCTTTCGTGAGCAAGCTCACTCCCACAGGGTGCAGTGCCGACAGACAGGTCCGGGTTGAACCTCAGCCCCGAGGGCCGTTGTAGTCATTGGCCCACTGTTCTTGCGCCGCCATCTGCTGCTTGAACCTCGCGATCTGCTCGACCACGCGAGCAGGCGAGGTCCCACCCCAACCGCTTCGGGCGGCCAGTGCGGCGTCCAGTGTCAGGCTTTCCAATACCTCAGGCGTCAAGCGCGTGTCCGTCTGCGCGAGCATGGCCGGTGTCAGTTCTTCCAGCCCGATGTCCTGCGCTTCGCAGAGTTGCACCAATTGCCCGGTGATCTCATGGGCTTCCTTGAACGGCACGCCACGCACAGCCAGCCAGTCGGCGACTTCGGTGGCGAGGGTGAAACCCAACGGCGCCTGACGCAGCAGTTCTTCGGTGCGCACCGTCATGGTCCGGACCATGCCGGCAAAGGCGGGCAGCACCAGATTGAGCGTGTCCATCGCATCGAAAATGGCGTGTTTGTCTTCGCTCAGGTCGCGGTTATAGGACAGCGGTTGCGCCTTGAGCACCGACAGGATCGCCGTCAACGAACCGATCAAACGACCGGACTTGCCCCGTGCCAGCTCGGCGATGTCCGGGTTTTTCTTTTGCGGCATGATCGAGCTGCCAGTGGCGTAGGCGTCGTCGAGTTCGACCCAGCGGAACTGGCGTGAGGTCCACAGGCAGAACTCTTCGGCCATGCGCGAAATGTTGATGCCCAACATGCTCGCGCAGAACAGGAATTCGGCCACGTGATCGCGGCTGGCCACGGCGTCGATGGAGTTTTCGCACGGACCGGCGTAACCCAGTTCTGCGGCGGAGCTTTGCAGGTCGCGCGCGATGGCCGAGCCAGCCATGGCCGCCGCGCCCAAGGGCGACAGGTTGAAGCGGTTGTCCCAGTCCTGCAGACGCTGAATGTCGCGATGGATCGCTTGTGCGTGCGCCATCAGATGATGGGCGAAGACGATCGGCTGCGCCTGTTGCAGGTGCGTGAAACCCGGCGCGACGGTGTTGATGTGCTGCTCGGCCTGACCCACCAGGGCCTCTTGCAGATCGAGAATCGACAGTGTAAGGACACGAATCTGATCGCGCAGAAACAGGCGCATGTCATTGGCGGTCTGATCGTTGCGCGAACGACCGGCGCGCAGCTTGCCGCCCAATGCGCCCAGGCGTTCGGTCAGCAGGCGCTCGATAAAGGTGTGAACGTCTTCGTCCGCCGGGATGGGCTGGACTTTGCCTGCGGCAAAATCTTCGTCGATCGATTGCAGCGCCGCGATGATGCGTTGGGTTTCGTCGGCATCCAGCAGGCCCGCCCGCTCGAGCTCATGGGCGTGTGCCTTGCAACCTGCGACGTCATAGGGCGTCATGCGGAAGTAGATCGCAGGCGAGCGTGACAGGTTAGCCATTGCTAGCGCTGGACCGGATTTGAAACGCGCCCCCCACAGACGCTCAGTTGCATCAGACATGTGCAGTTCCCTTCGTATACGTGGATTACTGGCGAACCAGGCGTCGACGACGTCGAGGGATCCTAGGAAAAACCGACTGCAGGGGAAATGTTTCAAATGGCAAGTGGACTTGGCAGAAATGGAAACCTGCGTGAAGTCGCGATGCTGTTGAACCTCTGTGGGAGCGAATTCATTCGCGAAAATGGTTCAGGCAACAAAGGAGCGTCAGATGTGCCATTGATCGCGAATGAATTCGCTCCCACAGGGTGTTGAGGCGTCTGAAGCGACGATATTCAACCCGCCAGCAGCGCGTCCAGCTCGCCTCGTTGTTGCAGCAGGGCCATGTCGTCGAAACCGCCGATGTGGCGCTCTCCGATGAAGATCTGCGGCACGGTACGGCGACCGCTGCGTTCCATCATGATGGTGCGCTGTTCCACCGAGGTCTGGACGCTGATCTCGTTGTAGCTCACGCCCTTGGCCTTTAGCAGGCTCTTGGCGGCAGCGCAGTACGGGCAGGTGTTGGTGGTGTAAAGAGTGACGTTAGACATGATCAGTAAGCTCCGGGGCGGCTGGTAGACGACAGCCTTGGGCGATAGGGACAAGGGCCCGTCAATCGGTTGGGCCCTCGCGATGGTTCCCATGTTATGCCCGCAAGCCTGCTTTTCGGCGTCTGAAAGTCGCCTTTATGCAACAGATCGTCTAAATCAGCCGCACGTTGCGGGATCAGAACAGGCTCTGTCTCATCAACGGTTCGCTGTGTTGCCTGTTCAATACCAGCTGATCGCAACTGGCGTTGATGCACGCTTTGATCTTCGCGGACACCTGAGACAGGGTGTGTTTCGGGATGCGCTCGTAGTTCGCCACAGTGCTCATTTCAATGCGCGGCAGTTCAGGCAACAGCGAGCTGTCGATCACGGGCGTTTTTTTGGGAATCAACGAGCGTTCGCTGACGCCGATGCCCGCGCCGGCATTGATCGCATTGAACACTGAAAAGTTGGAGTCCGAGGTAAAGCTCACGCGCGCCTCGATGCCCGCCATCCTCAGCGCATTGACCGAAATCTCGCGACAGATGCAGCCTTCCGGGAAGTGCACCAGGGGCAAGGGCTGGCCCGGTTGCATCAGCTCTTCCTCGCCGATCCAGCTCAATGCTTCGTAGCGAATGTGTTCCGAGTTGGCCACGAGCTGGCCCTCCGGCGTGGCAATGATTGCCATGTCGAGATTGCCGTGCTCGATGTCGGTCATCAGCAGCAGCGAGGTCTTGCAGGTCACATTGAGGTGAATGGTCGGCTCCATCGAGTTCAGTGAACGAATGATGTCGTGCAGAAAGAACAGCGAGTAGTCGTCGGGCAGGCCCAGACGCAGTTCGTAGGCGTTGACCTTGTCCTTGAGCCTGAACAGGTTGTCGTTCATGGTCAGGATCTTTTCGGCGGTCATCAGCACTTCTTCGCCGATCGGCGTCAGCCTGAAACCGTGATCGCCGCGCACGAAAAGCTGCAGATCGAGCAGCTCTTCCAGCTTTTTGATTTGCATGCTGATGGCCGGTGGCGTCTTGCAAAGGGCAGCGGATGACCGAGTGATGCTGCGGGTTTCGCTGACTGATTTGAAGGTGCGCCAGAGGTTGGTATCAACATCGAAAATTCGAGACATGCTGTTTTTCCTGGAATGGCTGATCCCGGGCGGTTGAAATCAGTCCATTACCCGCGTTTTCTTGTGGTGGCTTGAATGATCGCGTCGGTCTGCGCCGTGCGTTTGGCCGTGTCTGTAATCGCGCTCATGGTGAGCCGATTAGCCGGTGATGTGCAAGTGCTAGCAAGGTTGGAAAACATGACATTCGTCGCGTAAATACCTTTTAAGAACAATGCTCGGGTGTGCCCGCACGGGCCGGATAAACCGGCCCGTTCGGTGCAAATGAGAAGCAACTGAAACAGGGTCAACCCTGCTCGCGCAACGCGATGCCCAGCGTCTGCAACAGCGGGGTGTTTTCGCACGCGACGTAGGTCGCTTCCACCGTTTCACTGGTGTTCACGTGTTTGTGCCATTGCCAGACCGGAATGTAGATCGCATCACCCGCCGTCCAGGCGACGTGAGTCTCGCCGATCAGCGAAAAACCCGATCCTGCAGTGATGTACATCAGCGTCTCGTAGTTGTGGCGCTGCAGGTCGGAACCCTGCAACGGGCGCAAGATGCCCACGCTCATGTTCATCGTCCTGGCCGGCAGACTGACGGGGTGCACCTCCGGTTTGCGCGAATTGATTCGGGAAGCGGACAGCTTGAGCCGTCCCGCTTCACGTACCGACTCGTGCAACAGGCGTTCATGCCGGTCCAGAGATTCGAGACTGGACGGGATGGGGCTCGAGAGAAATCTGTGTTGGGTCATGATCGTCTCTCACATGTCGTCGAGGAATTCGAGGCGCGCCTGAATCATCAGGAACGCGGCGTGCCTGACCACTTCAAACAGCGTCGGCTTTTCGATGATCAATCGCGAAAGAATAGCCAGCATCGTGTCGGCATGGCCGTCGTCGCACTCGATGTGCAGGGTGAAGAACTTCAAGTCCTCGAGGGCGACGCCCTGTTTGACCAGACCGGCAACGATGTCGCTGTAGAGCGACGGCACGATGGCTTCTGCGCCCAGGCACAGCGCGGACAGCCCATAGATGCCTTCGGGCTGTTTGCAGAAATTCATCATCGTGTTGATCAGGCGCTGCGTTGAAGGCCGTGTCGGGAAGGCGTCCAGTTGCAAGTCGAAGTTGAGCAGCATGTCGCGGTAAATCTGTGAATGAGGCGGTTCGCTGACCTCGCCAAAGCCCATCTCCTCAAACAGGTTGTCGAGCAGGTGCAGAATGTCTTCGTTGGACTCCAGGTTGGCCATCAACTGACAGATGTAGCGGGTGAAATGCCGGCTGTACTTGCCCTGCTGCACCATGAAGGCTTTCAGCCGGTCGAGCGACGCCAGCCCGTTGCGGCATTCGATCAGAAACGGATGCCTCGAGATCTGGTCGATCATTTCCTCTTTCAGTTGCGCGAGTTCCTGAAGGATGAAGTCGCTGTCGTTCTGATAGGTGTACTGCATGTCGAAGCGTTGGGTCATGTTGTTCATCAAGCGATCCCTCGCAGGGCGGTGACAGTCGGTGTATGGACGCAGAGGACGTTCAGGCAGGCTTGCTGCAGTTTTTCCAGACCCAGGGTCAGGGTGTTTGCGTCGATGGTCAGAGGTGGCATCAGCTTCAGCACCTCGCTTTGCGGACCGCAGGTTTCCACCAGCAGCCCGTGTTCGAGACAGGCGCTGACGAGTCGGGTGGCGATGTCGGGGTCACTGAATTTCAGGCCCATGAACAGGCCGCGTCCCACGACCTGCGCCGTGCCGGGCGAGGTCTGCGCAACCAGCGTGTCCAGTGCCGTGCGGATCAGCCGCGAGTACACGCCGATGGTGTCTTGCAGCCGGGTGTCCTGCCAGTAATCCAGTGCCGCGCAAGCCGTGACGAACGCCGGGTTGCTGCCCCGAAAGGTGCCGTTGTGTTCGCCGGGCGCCCAGCAGTCGTGCTCGGGTTTGATCAGCACCAGCGACATGGGCAGGCCGTAACCGCTGATGGATTTCGACAGGCAGACAATGTCCGGCGAAATGCCCGCAGGCTCGAAGCTGAAAAAGCTGCCGGTGCGCCCGCAGCCTGCCTGGATATCATCGACGATCAGCAGTGCGCCGAGGTCTTTGCACAGTTGCTCGATCCGTTTTAGCCAGTGCGTCGAGGCACAGTTCAAACCCCCTTCGCCCTGAACGGTTTCGAGGATGATCGCCGCCGGTTTTTCGTAGCCGCTGCCAGCGGTGCTGTAGAGCGTTGCGATGATGTCGGCGCTGTCGATGTCCGGGCCGAAGAAACCGTCGTACGGCAGGCGCACCACATTCGACAATTCGACGCCGCCCGCACTCCGCTTGTCGCCGTTGGCGGTCGCGGCCAGTGCGCCGAGTGAGACGCCGTGAAACGCGTGGGTAAACGCCGCGACAGTGGATCGTCCGGTGGCTTTGCGCGCCAGCTTCAACGCGGCTTCCACGGCATTTGTTCCGGTCGGGCCAGTGAATTGCAGTTTGTAGTGCATGCCACGAGGTTTGAGGATCACCTGCTCGAAGCGCTCGATGAACCGGGATTTTGCGTCACTGTGAAAGTCCAGCGTGTTGGTCACGCCGTCCTGTTCGATGTACGCCAGCAGCTGTTTTTTCAGGTGCGGGTTGTTGTGCCCGTAGTTCAGGGAACCCGCGCCGGCAAAGAAGTCGACATAGCTCAGGCCCTGGACGTCGGTGAGGGTCGCGCCGCGTCCGGTGGCGAATACCACGTCGCAGTCCCGGCAATAGGAACGCACGTTGGATTCAAGCTGGTAGATGGAAGTCGAGGTGTTCATAGGTTCCGTCCCGTGCAGCGCGTCAGCCTGCATTGCGCATCATGATGTAGTTGCCCAACCCGTTTTCCTGGCCATAAAAGATCGACAGCATGTCTTTGATGTCCAGGTGCAGGACCGTGCATTCGGAGGCCTCTTTGAGCTCATCGCGAAAGCGGATATTCAGGTCCTTGAAGCCCATCTGCACCAGCGCCTTGATGGGCGTGGTTCGGGTGTCGAGGAAGCAGTTGGCGAGCACGTTGTAGTTCTTCTCCTTGAGGCAGTGATGCAGGGCGGCTTTCACCAGCGCGGCAAAGACGCCGTGGGGATAGGCGGCAAACTTCTGATCGCGGTAGCGCGCAGGGACCATCAGTCTCGCGCACTCCACCAGCGACCCTTGCGCGGCGTGGCGCAGTGGCGTGATGTCGATGAAATTCTCCACCGGCAAGCCCTGCGCACTGTCGATCACCATGCGCATGACGCCGACCGGTTCGCCTTCGCTGCCGGTGGCCAGCAGGTACACCGACGAGGCGTGAAAGCGATCGTTGCGTGGGTCGGTGTTGGTTTCATCCAGCCAGCCCAGTTCTTCTTTGTAGACTTCCTCCCAGATCGCCTGGACCTTGGCCAGGTCCGGTTCGGTGCTGGCGATATAGACCTGATTGGTGCGCCGCGTCGGCACCGGGAAATCAAGTGGCAGCGTTGATGTGGTCATAGTGCGAACCCCAGAGTTTGTAGGTATACGAGATGACGGCGATGGCCAGGATCATGACCGTCGCGGTGATGACGCCCACCGAAGTGGCTTCCCAGTACTCGAGCAGCGTGCCCAGCAGAAACGATCCGACCGGGTTGCCGCCCATGAAGAACAGCATCAGCAGCGCCAGCACTTGCGCCTTGTTGCGCGCGGGGGCGTTTTCCTGAATCAGGGTCTGGCCCATGCTCAGCGCGATGCCGCCCAGAAACCCCCATCCAGACAGCAGCGTGAGCAGCAGCCAGCGGTTGAACACGTAGGGCATGACGACCAGGACAAGCGAGGCCAAAACGCAGCTCACGATCAGCATGCGTGGCTTGTTCTGCACGCCGCCGGCGAGCACCAGCGTGGCGATGGATGCGATCAGTCCGACCATGAACACGATGTTCGCGGTCGCCAGCAAAGAGGCGTCGTAGTCTGTCAGTTGAGACAGGTGCAGCGGCATGACGACGAAGTACGAACCCAGGAAAAACACCCCGATCAGCCCGTTGAGCAACAGCACCGGAAAGATCACCGGGTGTTTCACCGAGAAGCGAAAGGCCTCGCGGGTTTCGGTCAGCAGGTCCGACTGCGGCTTGGCCAAGGTGGTCGTGGAGATCCGTGCCACTGAAACGGAAGCGGTCAGAAACAGCACCGCCAGCAGCAGGAACATCACGCTGACGCCGAGCCACGACACCAGTCCGCCAAGGGCATAACCCATCACCTGAATGCCGAACTCGATGCCGATATTGATCGTGACGATTTTCTGCAACTGCCGCTGGCCGAGCACGTTGAGCCAGGCTTCCCGGGCCGGTGCGCAGAAGGCGGAAAGTACGCCGAACAGCAGCGAGTACATCAGCACCATTGAATAGCTCAGCGAACCTTGAAAGCACCAGGCCGCGAATAGCAACGCGACCATCGCGGCGATCAGGTAGAGGCGCGTCAGCAGGCGACGCAGCGGATGCCGGTCCGCCAGGTAGCCGCCGTAAATCACCAGCGCCAGCACCGGGAGCATCAGGCACATCTGCGCCACGCCGAATTGAAAGGGCGAGGCATGAAGAACGCTGATCAGCACCCAGGGCAGGAAGATGCTCTGAATGCCCACGCAGATGAACCACAGGCCCGATCCTGTCAGGAACAGACCGATGTCGCGGGTTTCGTGAAGGCGGGTTGTCGCGTTCAAGGCACTTACCTCGGTGTGGCCCTCGCGTACGAGGGCCGTTGTCATCAGGCAACGTTGAAGTGCTTCTGGTGTTCGTCCGGGTTGGCCCACTCGCCGTTGAACTCGTAGATCCCGTTGTCGAAGGTCGAGCCGTCGAACCAGTAGTACTTGGGCATGGCGGGCAGCGGTGTGCTGTAAGGCGCGCCTTCCAGGTCGCAGAGCATCAGGGTCGAGCGGCAGAGGATCAGGTAGTGGGAGGCGGTGGGTGCGATGGACAGGATCGGCACGTTGCCGGTGTCCTGCATCCAGCCGTAGATGTCCGGGATGCTCGGGAAACGTGGCTGATAGGACGCCTGCAGCTTCACCAGCTTGTCGACGAGGTCGGGAGTCATCTGCACGTCTTCGGGAATCCCGTAGAAGTCCTCCAGGGTCAAACCGTCCTTTTCGAACTTGTAGATGTTCGCGCCCCAGCCGACCACCGACGACGCGAGCATGCCTTTGCACTTCTCCGATTTGCGGTAGGCGCGGTGCAGGGCATACCGTTCGCCGATGCTGTAGAAATCCATCTGGTCGAGCACCAGGTCGCAGTTCTCCACGAACGCGTCGGCGGTGTGTTTCTGGATGCCTTCCGGAAACACTTCGATGGTCACGTCGCCGGCCAGCTTGTGGACTTCCTCGGCCACCACCAAAGCCTTGTTACGGCCGACGGTGTTCACGGAGGCGCCGAACTGGCGGTTGATGTTGCTGATCTCGAAAGAATCCGGGTCGGCGATCTTGATATGGCGCACGCCCAGTCGGGCCAGCCCCAGCGCAACGGCGCCGCCAATGCCGCCTGCGCCTGCCACGCCGACCACCGCATTGGACAGCTTGGCCTGATTGGCGACCTGCTCAAGCACGGTGTTGCCCAGGAAGCAGCCGCTGCGGGACACCCGTTCGTCGTAGATTTTTTGGTTGAGGACGCCTTCCAGCGTCACGATGCGTGCTTTCTTCAGCATGGTCTTGCTCCTTGATTAATTGCGGCCGCCGCAGAAATTGCAGGTCAGTGCAAGCGGGGTATAGGGTCCGTCGAGGAATACTTGAACTTCGCGATACAGTTCAAAACGCTTCTTTTCAAACAACATGGCGTGCGTGCCTTTATCAATTAACACCGAGCGCTTACTGGGGGCGTTAGTCAGGTGGCTGTATAACCAGTCGGTGTCTTCGCGCGGGGTTAAAACATGGTCGTAATCTCCGCGTGTAATTAATACGGGTACTGTCACTTTGGCCGGGTCCCAATAAGTACCGTGCCAGGCGTCGTAGATATCCTGAGCGAATCCGCCGGGTACTTTTATCGTGCCTTGGCGGGTGCCGCGCTCTGACAGGGAGTCGCTCGGCCAATGCTTGATGAAGTCGTCTTCCAGCTGCACGTCGGTGCCTTGCGGGCGATCGTCTGTGAGCATGGCGAGGCGCTTGTCCATGGGGATTTCATAGAAGTTCAGGCTGGGTCGGTCAGCATTGCCGAACAGGCTTTTGATGACCGCCGGGTCGATGCCGTCGCGGCGCACGATGGGCGAGTTGAAGACCACTTTGTCCAGCTTTTCCGGGTGTGCCGTGACGTAATAGCCCACGGGAATCGCGCCTCGGGAGGTGGCGATGATCGTAAGTTTCCGGGCGCCGCTCTGCTTGAGGATGTAGTCGACCGTGGCGTCCAGCACGGGCACCAGGCTCTTGGCATTGCCCACCGGATCCTTAGTGGTGCCGGCGTCCGGCTTACGCATCTCGGGGTAGTCGTCGGAGCGGCCATAACCGGGCAGATCCACCACCCAGGCGTCGCGCCCGGAGTTGGCAACATCGCCAGACCAGGAATAACCATCTATGGGATAACCGGCGGACAACTTGCCGGAAATCGTGGCGCCGTGAACAAATAAAACCACTTGGGATTCTTTGATCATTGCGCGATTCGGGCCACGGGCTTTGTCTTCCCATAGCGCGATATTAATCGGCGAGTCCGGCAGTTTGAATGTATGAAGTTTCGAACTTTCGGTAGCGACTGAAGTGGATGTTTTAACGGGTTCTACTTGTGCGGCAAAGGTCAATGTACAGGCGAGTGAAAGCAATAAAGCGGTTGCAGTCCGTTTCATGGAAGGGCGTCCAGGGCGTTAGGTGGGGCAAGACTTTCACGATCCCCGGCCCCTGTCTGTTCACGTTTTTTTAAACGGATTAATTTTTTCTGAATGGGTAATCACCGGCCCGGCACTTAATCTTGCGTTCAGGGGGAATTCATCCATGAATGCGAGCAAACGATTCAACGACTTACACCGGCCTGACAGCCCACTCTTCGTGATGCCCAACGCGTGGTGCGAGGGGAGTGCGCGTCTGATCGAGCAACTGGGTTATCCGAGTGTGGGGACCACCAGCGCGGGCATTGCCTTTACGCGCGGGTACCGCGACTCGTCGCCCGCCATGGACGACGAAATGAAGTTCGAGGCACTGGACCGCATCGTGCGCGCGGTCCAGATTCCTGTGAGCGCAGACCTTGAAAACGGTCTGGCAAGAACGCCGGAAGGGGTGGAAAGCAATTTTCGACGTATCTCGGACATGGGCTGCGGCGGCGCGTCCATCGAGGACATCGCCGATTACAGCAACCCGAAAGCGCCGGTCTTCTATTGCGTCGAGCAAGCCTGCGAGCGCGTAGGCGCGGCGTGTGAGGCAGTACGCACCCGCAATCCCCATTTCGTCGTGACCGCACGCACTGATTACCTGCTTGGGCAGAACGACTATTCATTGAGTGAAGTCATCAAGCGACTGGTGGCTTTTGAAGCGGCGGGCGCCGATTGCCTGTTCGCGCCCGGGTTGCGCAGCATGGAAGACCTGAAGACTGTGCAGAGCGAGTTGTTCAAACCGATCAACGTCCTGCCGGCGCCGCGCATGACCATCGACCGTTTGCGGGCGGCTGGCATTCAACGGGTCAGCCTGGGCAGCTCGCTCTTTCGCGCGGCCTATAAGCAAATCTCGATGGTGTTGGCAGAGCTGGATCAACTGACCGGACTGGATTATATGCAGCGGGCGCTGCCGTTGGAGCATCTGGACAAGGTCATGCGTTGAAATGCGGTGGGTCAGTCACTTCCGGTGATGCTGACCCGCCGCCTTCGTCGGAGTGCCGCCCAGACCAAGCTCGCTCCCACCGGTTCTATGTCATCCACAACGTATCGGATCGACGCGAAACCTGTAGGAGCAGTCGGAGGTTACGAGGGTCTGGGCCGCACTTCGGACGAATGCGGTCGGTCAGGCACCCTCAATGGCGCTGACCCACCACATCCGTCGAAATACCGCCCACAACACTGGACCGCACTCCGGACGAACGCGGTGGTTCAGTCTCCCTTTTGATTCAGCCGATCACGCAAACACGAAATACTTGCGCACGGTTTCCACGACTTCCCACGTGCCTTTCATGCCCGGTTCGATGATGAACTTGTCACCGGCTTTCAGGTGAATCGGGTCTTTGCCTTCCGGGGTGATGATGCAATAGCCTTCCTGGAAGTCGCAGTATTCCCACTTCACGTATTCCACATACCATTTGCCCGGTGTGCAGATCCAGGTGCCCATGATCTTTTCACCGTCGGCACTGGTGTAGGCGTTGAGGTTGACAGTGTGCGGGTCGCCGCCGATGCGTTCCCATTTGCAGGCGTCGACGACGGGCAGTGGCGTGGTGTCGCGAAGAACGATGATCGGGTTGCTCATGACAGCTCCAGAAAGGTGGCGAAAGTTGCGCTCGCACACCTTAGGGGCGCCGTTGCCGCGTCAGTTGTCTGAGCTCGACATCGGTGTGCCCAGAAACGCAGTTTCCGGGGTCAAATGGCGCAGCAACGCATTGATGTATTCAGGCAGTCGGCCGAAATCAGGCGCGCACAGCAGCAGTGTACGGTCGGCCCACCGGTCGCTCAGCGGCACGCTTTTCAGTTGGTCGGCTTGCTGAAAGCGCTCGACGGCCGCTTGAGGCACGACACCCAGACCGGCGCCACGCACGACCATGCGCATCACCCCGTCGAAGCTCTCCGCGCGCACGCGGGTTTTCAGTCGACGGCCCAGGTGCAACGCCTGTTCTTCGAGGTAAATCGCCATGGCACTGTTGACCCCAAGCCCGACGAACTCGTGGTGCAGCGTCTGACTGAAGCGCAGGCTGTCGTGATCGGCCAGTGGATGGTTCGCCGGCATGATCAGCGTCAGCGGGTCAGTGCAGAACGGTACGGTTTGCAGGTCGCTGGCGTCGACCGCGTCGGAAATGATGCCGATGTCAGCCGTGCCGTGACGCACCGCATGCAGAATACGCAGGCTGGGGTGTTCTTCCAGATGGAGGTCGATGTTGGGATGACGGGCGAGAAAGTCGGCCAGACGTTCGGGCAGGTGTTCACTCAGCGCAGACGTGTTGCACAGCAGGCGAATCTGACCCTTGAAGCCTTGCGCGTAGTCGGTGAGGTCGGCTTGCAGGCGTTCGACCTGCTGCAGAATCAGCCGTGCATGTTGGGCCAGGGCCTTGCCTGCGGCGGTCGGCGTTACCCCGCGCCTGCCACGTTCGAGCAGCGCGATGCCCAGTGAAGATTCCAGCCCTCGAATCCGCGCGCTGGCCGAGGCCAGAGACAGATGACTGTGCGCGGCACCCGCCGTGATGTTGCCGGCCTCGGTCACGTTGAGGAAAAGCTTCAGGTCAATCAGGTCGAAATGCATGGGGTTTGCTCCCACAGGTTGAACGTCACGCGAAGGCGCAGTGCAACATCAGGCTCTGTTAAAAGCGAAGGCTGAATCAATATATCGCAGATTTTCAAACCGGGCAGACCCGCGCAGGATGCGCCGATGACTACCTTTTTCTCGCTGTACCAAAACATCGGCTGGAGCCTGACTGCTCTGGTGTTGTTCGCCTTCCTGCTGGCGGGCACCGTCAAGGGTGTGATCGGCATGGGCCTGCCCACCGTCGCCATGGGGTTACTTGGCATGGCTATGTTGCCGACACAGGCTGCCGCGTTGCTGTTGATTCCTTCGACCTTTACCAATGTCTGGCAACTGGCGGCAGGCGGGCACTTGCGCAGTTCACTGAGGCGCCTGTGGCCGTTGCTGGTCATGATCGCGGTGGGGACGGGATTGGGTTCTTACGGATTGGGAATGGGCGGTGCGCATTCGATGGGACGTGCGCTCGGTGGCGCGTTGTTTGTCTATGCGCTGTGCGGTTTGTTTCTGCACACGCTCAAGGTGCCGCCTCAAGTTGAGCCTTGGCTGGGCCCGCTGTGCGGGTTGATCACCGGACTCATCACCTCGGCCACCGGTGTGTTCGTGATTCCCGCCGTGCCTTATATCCAAGGGCTGGGACTGGACCGCAATCAACTGGTGCAGGCGCTGGGCCTGTCCTTCACCGTGTCCAGCCTGGCGTTGGGCGCCGGGCTGTTCTGGAATGGCGCACTGGGTGGCGCCGAAATGACCGCCTCGCTACTGGCGGTGGTCCCTGCGCTGATCGGCATGATGCTCGGTCAATGGTTGCGCCAGCGCATCAGCGCGTCGCTGTTCAAGCGCGTGTTCTTTGTAGGCATGGCCCTGTTGGGCCTGCATCTGTTGATCAGCGGCTGAATGTTAAGGAGGGCATTCCAAGTCAACAATGCCATTTCAATTCGTGCGTCCAGCGCAAATGTTTTTTGCCTCACTTCGGCTTATTTCGGTCCCTTCGAATCGATATCCTGCAGCCCATTCCAATTCCCCTTTCTTATTACTCGCGCTCGAACGCATTCCTCTTCCGTGAAGGATGACGGTCGGGCCACGACGAGGCTTTCAATGAAAAAAATCCTGTTCATCAATGGCGGCAAACAATTCGCTCACTCTGAAGGTCGTTACAACGCCACCTTGCACGACGCTGCATTGGCCTTCACCGACCGCGCGGGTTTCGATGTGAAACAGACCTTCATCGACGGTGGTTACGACGTCGCCGAAGAAGTGCAGAAGTTTCTCTGGGCCGACGTCATTGTCTGGCAGATGCCAGGCTGGTGGATGGGCGCGCCGTGGACGGTGAAAAAGTACATCGATGAGGTGTTCACCGAAGGCTATGGCAGCCTGTACGCAAACGATGGCCGCACCCGCTCAGACAACTCGCAGAAGTACGGCAGCGGTGGGTTGCTGCAAGGCAAGCAATACATGATTTCGGCGACCTGGAACGCACCGCAGCAGGCGTTCGACGACCCGACCGACTTCTTCGAAGCCAAGGGCGTGGACGCTGTCTACTTCCCGTTCCACAAAGCGAATCAGTTCCTCGGCATGACCGGTCTGCCGACTTTCCTTGCCGTAGACGTGATGAAAGTGCCGAACATTGAAGCCGACGTGAAACGCTACGAGGCGCATCTGGCGTCGGTCTTCGGGTGCTGATCTGAGGCGGCGTCATCGGCGTGAACCGATGACGTGCCCACGGTTTACTTCACGCCGTTAAGGAACAGTGTGGCGTGGCTGACGAACAGGTCTGGGTATTGGTAGATCGCTCCATGGTTGGAGTCCGGATAGATCACCAACTGCGCGTTCGGCAGGTTGTGCTGCAGGGTGACGTCGTTGACGGTGTAGAACACGATGTCGTTGCTGCCTGCGACCACCAGTGTCGGTTGCTTGATCGCTTTGAGGTAGTCAGTTGCGTGCTCGGATGGCGCGCCCCAGCCGGCGATGGCCGTTGCCTGTGCCGGGGCCGTCTGGCTGCTGACGTCGATATCGCGATTCACGGTGCGGGCTCGCAGCCGGGTCAGGAACTCTCGCCCTGCGGCCTGGCTTGCAGCGCTCGGCGTGAAGAAGACATCGAGCAACAGTTCGTCAGGCACCTCTCGTTTCTTCGCCAGATAACCCTGGAATTCCGGGGTCAGCGACGCCATGCCGACACCGCCACGGGGCGATGAGCCGACCAGAATCAGGCGGCGCACGACGTCCGGGTGATCGAGAGCAACCTGCTGAGCAATCAGACTGCCCATCGAGAAACCGAGCAGGTCCGCTTTTTTCACGCCCAGCGCCTGGAGCAGCCCGGCGGCGAATCTGGCCATGTCCTCGATGGTCTTCGGCACTTCACCGCTTGAGCTGGCGACGCCTGCGTTGTCGAAGAGGATGACTTCGCGATCGCGGGCGAAGCCGTCGATGACTTTCGGGTCCCAGCTGTCCAGGTTGCCGACGAAATGCTGAAGGAACACCAAAGGCACGCCGCCTGTCTTGCCGAACCGGCGGTAGGCCAGATGAGCGCCATCGACGTCGATGAACTGTGTCGGGGCGGTTTGGTGGGTGTAACCGTGGGTGTTGCTGGGTGCAGGAGGTGGAGTGCCGGCCTGGGCATTCAGCGTTGCGCAGGCAGCTGTCAGCGCGGCGATGGCCAAGGTCTGGCGCAACGCCCGACGGGAGTTGAAAACGATCATGGAGATGTCCCGGAAAAAGTGTTGTTTGAAGTAGTCGATGTCGAACGAACAGCCCCGATCCGGTTGGGTCGGGGCAGTGTGCAATCAGGCCGGATTTTTTACGCTTGGGCGTTCTTGGACCTTCGCTTGCCAGGCCACCAGAGCTGTGCATTCTTCGGGAATGGCGATGGCGGCAAAGCCTGCGAACACCAGTCCGGCGTACACGGTGATGTCGGCCATGGAGAAGTGATCACCTGCCACATAAGGCTGGCTGCGTAGCACGTCATCGAAGTACCTCATGCCCGCAACGGCTTTCTCGCGCTGACGATTGCCCCACTCGACACGGCCTTCCCAATCGGGGCTCTTGTACGGTTGCAGCGCTGCGCCCAAGCCAGGCGTGGCATGGTGGAAGTAAAAGCCGATCGGGTTTTCCAGTTCGGACTCTGCCCGCCGCTGCATCATGTGGATGATGGCCTTTTCCTTCGGTGTTTTACCGGTGAGGACCGGGTTGCCGTCCTGGTTGTCGAGGTATTCGGTGATGGCGGTGCATTCAGAGATGTGGGTGCCGTCGTCGAGTTGCAACACGGGGACGGTGCCCAAGGGATTGATGGCTAGAAACGCCGGTTGTTTGTGCTCCGCCGCAGGCAGATCAATCGTGATGAATTCGACTTTGGACGCCAGGCCTTTTTCAGCAAGGGCGATCCGGACGCGAAGTGGATTGGGGAAACCGGGAATATCGAAAACTTTCATGCGAGCTCCATAGCTGTCTACCTATCGGTAGGTATACACTGCGCCGAGAAGATTTGAATTGTCAACGTCTATCTATCGATAGGAAGGTAAAATGTGACGACGGATACCCGTGAAACGATCATGGCGGCTGCCCGAAAAATGGTGCAGACCCGCGGCTACAACGGCTTGAGCTTTCGTGAGCTGGCAAAAGAGGTCGGCATCAAGAGCGCGAGCATTCACTACCATTTCCCCACCAAGGGCGATCTGGGGCAGGCCCTCGCCAAGCGATACACCGAAGACGGTCTGGCGTACCTGACGGGATTGCGCGCGGATTCTGATGACCTGAATCTGTGGATGAAGGGCTACACCGAGATTTTTCGTATGGCCTTGGTCAATGACAACCGAATGTGCCTCTGCGGAATCATGGCCGCCGAGTACGACGACTTGCCTCTAGAAGTTCGAGCAGAAGTGGACGCCTTCACCGACGTCAACGTGCGCTGGCTGAGTGACGTCTTGTCCATTTGCCGCCCTCAACTTTCGGATGATGAAAAACAGCAGCAGGCGTTGGCGATCTATGCCGCTGTGGAAGGCGCGCAACTCGTTGCACGAGGACGGGATGACATCGGAGTCTTTGATGCCACCGTCCAGGCATACCGGACGGCAGGCCTGTTGCCTTGAGGACGACGGGCATGCTGGGGGGCTTGAATGCAGAGCATTGAGAGAGACGTCGGTGGTGATGTGGCTTTTGCGAAAAACGAGGCTAATCTGCAGTCTGTTTTGAGCGGAGGACAACAGTGAAAGCCAGATCCGATGAGTTACAGGTGTTCGTGTCGGTCATTGAAAGCGGGTCGATTTCGGCCGCTGCCGAGCAGATTGGCCAGACGCCGTCGGCCATCAGTCGCACCTTGTCGCGACTGGAAGCCAAGCTCGACACCACGCTGATCAACCGCACGACACGCCGTATGGACCTGACCGAAGAGGGCAAGTTTTTCCTGGAGCGGGCCAAGCAGATTCTGGGGCAGATGGAAGAGCTGGAAGAACGCATGTCGCATCGGCAGCAGACGCCCTCCGGGCGTTTGCGGATCAACGCCGCGTCGCCGTTCATGCTGCATTCCATCGTCCCGTACGTGGCTGAGTTCCGGTCGTTGTACCCGGACATTCAGCTGGAGCTGAACAGCAACGACCTGATCATCGACCTGCTTGAACAAAGCACGGACGTGGCGATTCGCATCGGTGCGTTGGCGGACTCGACCCTGCACGCGCGCTCGCTGGGTACCAGCCCGTTGAACATCCTCGCCAGCCCCGATTACCTGAAAGAACACGGGACGCCCAAGACCGTTGAGGCGTTGAGCGGGCATTCCTTGTTGGGGTTCACGCAGACGGAAACACTCAACCACTGGCCGTTGCGCCATGCGGATGGTGATCGCCTGTTCATTCATCCGACCGTGTCCGCGTCCAGCGGCGAAACCTTGCGTCAGCTGGCGTTGGCAGGCGAGGGCATCGTCTGCCTGTCGCACTTCATGACCCACGAGGACATCCGCTCGGGACGTCTGAAGGTCATCCTGCCGCAGGCCAACAGCGGCTATCGCCAGCCGATTCACGCGGTGTACTACCGCAACTCGCAACTGGCGCTGAGGATCCAGTGTTTTCTGGATTTCATTCAGCAGAAGCTGGCGAATTATGCGGCGTGAGGTTCCGTCGAGCAGGGGCGGGGCAAACGCGATCCTGTGGGAGCGAATTCATTCGCGATTGGTCGGTATAGTCGACACGTCTCTGTCGACTTCATGCCCATCTCGCGAATGAATTCGCTCCCACAGGTCTGCATCAGAGCGACTTGAACCGGCAGTCATGCGCTTCGACTTCCACTGAACTCCGCCTTCAACATCTCCACGAACGCCTCCCGCGCCGGGTGATGCTCGGCGTTTTCGTGCCAGTAGAACAGGTTGTCGATGGAGGTCAGTTCGGGAAATTCGTAACCGACCCAGCCCGAGCCTTTGTGGTACTGCTCGAACACGCCCTTGGGCACCAGCGCGACGCCTGCGCCGGCACTGACGCAACCGACGATGGTGCCGTAGCTGGCGATGCTGATGATCGGCTGGGTCTGCCCGTTGTTCAGCAACCAGCGCTCGAGCGCCGCGCGGTAAGGGCAACCTTCCGGCCACATGAAAATCGACTTGCCCTCCAAGTCCGCCGCGCTGCGAATCGGGCCGAGTGATTCGGCGGCAATCAACACCAGGTCCTCCCGGTACATCGACGTTCGCTTCAACCGTGGCCGTTTGACGTCGATGGCGACAATCGCGCCGTCGAGCTTGTGGTTCAACGTCGCCTCCAGCAATTGCGGGCCTGTGCCGGTGGTCAACTCGAGGGACACGTCCGGGTAACGCGCGTGAAAGCGTGCAAGCAATCGGGGCAAGCGTGACGTGGCGGAGGATTCGATAGCGCCGATGCGCAGAGGTCCCGACGGCGTGGCGTCCGGGTGTACGGCACGCTTGGCTTCTTCGGCGAGGCTGAGCATGCGGCCCGCATAGGTCAGGAAGATCTCTCCCGCCGGGCTGATGCGCAGCCCTCGACCATGGCGAAAAAACAACTCGGTCCCCAACTCGCTTTCCAGCGCCTTGATGCGCGCGGTGATGTTCGACGGCACGCAATGCAACACCTCGGCGGCACGCGCGATGCTGCCGGTGTCGGCGACGGTCTTGAACATACGAATCTGGGCCAGTTCCATGCATCACCTAAAGTGAACGGTTGAGTCATTATTGTTCGGTTGTGGTGAGCATAGGTTGTTTCGATACTCGCAGCCAAGCGCGGGCAAACGGCTCGCGGACGGGAGCATCGACATGAGCGTGGTGAGTGAGCCGGTTGCAGGCGTAAGCGGTTCTGAAGGGTCGGCTGTGCGCTGGCAGGGGCTCAAAGTGGCCCTGGCGACGTTTTTCGTGGTGGCATGCTGGGGTTTTTCGCCGACCGGGATTCGCATCGGCTTGCAAGGGTATGACCCCGGCCATCTGGCGCTGCTGCGCTTTATCATTGCTTCGGTCTTCATGGCGATCATCGCCTCTTCACTGCGCATCTCTCTGCCGCGTCTTAGAGACCTTCCGCTGCTGGCTGTGCTCGGTTTCTTCGCGGTCAGCCTGCACCACATTGCGCTGAACTTCGGCCAGGCCGGCGTCACGGCGGGCGCGTCCAGCGTGTTGATTCAATCAATGCCGCTGTTCACTGCACTGCTTGCACACTTTGTATTCAAGGAACGCGTCAGCGCCTGGCGCTGGACATGCGTGGCGTGGGGGCTGGTGGGCGTCGCGATTGTCATCACCGGTGATCGTGGGTTTGGGCACATTGATGTGCGGGGGTTGCTGGTCTTGCTCGCGGCGTTTTCGTGGAGCGTGTACTTCTCGTTGCAGAAGCGCTACAGCCACCGTTATGACGGACTGACCATGGTTTGTTATACGGTCTGGGCGGGGACGTTTTTTCTACTGGTGTACCTGCCTGGGCTGGTGGGCGAAATCGTGAATGCCCCACTGCGGGTGAACATTGCCGTGGGCGTTTTGGGATTTTTCCCCAGTGCGCTGGCGTACCTGGCGTGGGCGTATGTGCTGAAACACATGGAGGTCAGCCGAGCCTCCATGAGCCTGTACCTGACCCCGCCGATGGCGATCGCCATCGCCTCGGTGCTGCTGGGCGAAATGCCGTCAGCGATGGTGATCGTGGGGTCGTTGGTGGTGTTGAGCAGCGTGCTGGCGCTGAATCTGCGGCGGGAGCGAGTGATACCTGCCTCTGTTGTTCAGGCGGCTCGATGAGCACTGTGAGCAGTGTCGGAGGTGGCGACGGTGGCGGATGCGATGTGTCAGAAAGGCCGTTTTCGCCACCGTCGTAACCTCCGGCAGCTCCCACAGGATTAGCGGTGCTCAGAGATCTGAGTGTGATTCGTGATCTGCAGGCAATAGTCATTTGGCCTGACCTGTCTTTTTCGCAACGAATGACGCGCCGATACTAAGTCCATCACTTACTCAGCAGGAGTCAGCTCATGAACATCTTCATCACCGGCGCCGCAGGTTTTATCGGTGGCTCCATTGCAACCGGCCTGGTCAAGAAAGGTCATCACGTCACGGGGCTGGTGCGCAGCGCCGAGCAGGCGGAAGAACTCAAAGCCCTCGGCATCGTCCCTGTGATCGGCACGCTGGACGACACCACGCTGCTGATCGAGCAAGCCCGTAAAGCCGATGTCGTGATCAACGCGGCGAGCAGCGATCACCGGGGTGCGGTCGAGGCGCTGATCGAAGGATTGAAGGGCTCGAACAAGCCATTTCTGCACACCAGCGGGTCGAGCATTGTCGGCGATGCGTCCGGCGGCAAAGGTACCGACAAGATCTACTACGAAGGTCAGTTGCCCGCTGCAACGCCGGACAAGGCCGCCCGCGTGGCCATTGACGATCTGGTGATTGCCGCAGCGAAAGACGGCGTGCGTTCGGCGGTGCTCTGCAACACTCTGATCTACGGCCACAGCCTGGGCGTTAACCGTGACAGCGTGCAGTTGCCGCGTCTGGTCAAGCAGGCACGCAAAAGTGGCGTGGTTCGCCACGTCGGCACCGGCGGCAACATCTGGTCCAACGTGCACATCAATGACGTGGTCGAGCTGTATGCGCTGGCGCTGGAAAAGAGTCCGGCGGGCACCTTCTACTTCGTCGAAAGCGGCGAAGCCTCGTTCCTCGACATGAGCAACGCCATCGCAGAGGCGATGCATCTGGGCAAGGCGCAAGACTGGCCGCTGAAGGATGCCGAAGCGGAGTGGGGCTACGAAATGGCCAACTACGGCCTGGGCTCCAACAGCCGGGTGCGCGGCAAGAACGCTCGTGAGTTGCTGGGCTGGGCGCCAAAGACCACCTCGGTGCTCGACTGGATCAAGCACGACATGCTCAAAGCCTGAGTCGCAGACCTGTAGGAGCGCGCTTGCCCGCGATCTGACGCGCAGCGGCAGTAAAACCGGATAACGCGATGTTTCAGAGGCAACCGGGCCAGAAAGATTGGCGACTGCTGCGCAGCCGATCGCGGGCAAGCGCTCTCCTGCATTGACGTGTGGAAATCGGCTACCTCAGGGTGGCCGTTTGCGTTTACGGGAAGTTTCATCATTAATGAGTGACTGGACCTTTAGTCTCGTCAGCGTTCAGACAGCTTCCATACAGCACGCGCGTACGAAGCTGTCGCCTCCGCTCATTAAGGAAGCCCTATGCGAGTCGTGACACTCAAGACCCTCGCCTTGTCGGTCATCTTTGCCGTCAGTTCGCCTGTGTACGCCGTCGTGCTGGAAGGTGGGGCCGTTGCAGCACCTGACCAGTACGGCGCCGACGTCGCCGCGCAAATCCTGAAAAAAGGCGGCAACGCCGTCGATGCCGCAGTGGCGACGGCGTTCACACTGGCCGTGACCTACCCCGAAGCAGGCAACATCGGCGGGGGCGGGTTCATGACCCTGTTTATGAAGGGCAAGCCTTACTTCCTTGACTACCGCGAAACCGCGCCCAAAGCCGCCAGCCGCAATATGTACCTGGATGAGAAAGGCGACGTGATCCCCGGCATGAGCCTGGTGGGGGCGCGCGCATCCGGCGTGCCCGGTACGGTGATGGGGCTGTGGGAAGCGCATCAGAAGTTCGGCAAGCTGCCGTGGGCCGAGCTGCTGACACCCGCCATCGGCTACGCGAAAAACGGTTTCACAGTGGCCGACAAGCAATACCTGTACGGCGAAGCAGCGATCAAGCAGCTCGAGGGCAAGACCAACTTTGGCGACTACTTCGGCGGCATGAAGGCGGGGGACACATTTCGTCAGCCGGAGCTGGCCAAGACGCTTGAGCGGATCGCGGACAAAGGCGCGAACGAGTTCTACCAGGGTGAGACAGCCGACCTGCTGGTCGCGCAGATGCAGCGCGACAACGGGCTGATCACCAAGCAGGACCTGGCCGATTACAAGGCCGTATGGCGCAAGCCGTTGCGGGTGAACTTCGACGGAAACACACTCTATACCGCGCCGCTTCCCAGTTCGGGCGGTGTGGCATTGGCGCAGCTTATCGGCATCAAGCAGCAATTGAGTGACGACTTCAAGGGCGTGCCGCTCAACTCTGCGCGTTACATTCACCTGTTGGCGGAAATCGAAAAGCGGGTGTTCGCCGACCGCGCCAATTACCTCGGCGACCCTGACTATTCTCAGGCGCCGGTGAGCCAGCTGACCGACCATGTGTATCTGGTTCAACGCGCCCATGAGGTTAACCCGAACGCCATTTCTCCCACCGAGCACATCAAGGCCGGTCTTGAATCGCACCAGACCACGCACTTCTCCATCGTCGACGCCAAGGGCAACGCGGTCAGCAACACTTACACCCTGAACTGGGATTACGGCAGCGGTGTGGTGGTCAAGGGCGCGGGCTTCTTGATGAACGACGAGATGGACGATTTCAGCGCCAAACCGGGTGTGGCCAATGCCTTCGGCGTGGTGGGCGGCGATGCCAACGCCATCGAGCCCGGCAAGTGCATGTTGTCGTCGATGAGCCCAAGCCTGGTGACACGCGACGGTGCCGTAACGCTGGTGCTGGGCACGCCGGGCGGGTCGCGGATCTTCACCACGGTCTTTCAGGTGCTGAACAACCTCTACGATTTCCACATGCCGTTGAAAGACGCGGTGGCGGCGCCACGCGTGCATCATCAGTTGCTGCCGAAGGACACAATCTTCACCGAGAAATTCGCGCCGCTGCCCACGCCGGTGGTCGAAGAGCTGCAGACCATGGGCTATACGCTCAAGGACCAAGGCTGGTCGATGGGCAATGTGCAGGCGATCAAAATCGACGGCACGAAAGTCGAAACCGCCTCCGACCCGCGAGGCAGGGGCGTGGGGAGGGTGGTGAAGTAAACGCGTCGGGATGATCGTCCGGCCTCCGATCAGATAACGCCGCATTGATCGTTCCCACGCTCTGCGTGGGAATGCATCCCTGGACGCTCCGCGTCCGTGTTGGGGTGACGCGGAGCGTCACGGTTTGCATGCCCACGCGGAGCGTGGGAACGATCAAGACAGGATTTGGGTTTGGCCACGGATCAGGCAGCGGCAAATAACCTTGTAGGAGCGCGCTTGCCCGCGAATGGCCGGTACATCCGACGCACCTTTGTCGCCTGTGCTCAAGTTTCGCGGGCAAGCGCGCTCCTACAGGATTTGTGTCTGACGCTGAACAATTGAGCGCCACAAACCACTGTGGGAGTGAGCTTGCTCAGGAAGAGGCCGGTACATCCGCAAAATATTCTGCGGCTGAAATTCAGCATTCGTGAGCAAGCTCACTCCCACAGGTTTCTGATCGTCCCCACGCTCTGCGTGGGAATGCATCCCTGGACGCTCCGCGTCCGCAGCAGGGTGACGCGGAGCGTCACGGTTTGCATGCCCACGCGGAGCGTGGGAACGATCAAGACAGGATTTGGGTTTGGCTATAGATCAGGCAACACCGCATTACGTTGTAGGAGCGCGCTTGCCCGCGAATGGCCGGTACATCCGACGCAGATCTGTCGTCTGTGCTCAAGCTTCGCCGGCAAGCGCGCTCCTACAGGGTTTGTGTCTGACGCTGAACAATTGAGCGCCACAAACCACTGTGGGAGTGAGCTCGCTCACGAATAGGCCGGTACATCCGCAAAATATTCTGCGGCTGAAACTCAGCATTCGTGAGCAAGCTCACTCCCACAGGTTTTATGTTCGCCGCGATCTGCGGCGAACCCTTATGACGCCTTAGTGATGCTCACGCGTCGCACGGAAGTTGATGTCTGGCCAGCGCTCTTCCATCAAGGCCAGGTTGACCCGAGTGGGCGCCAGGTAGGTCAGGTGACCGCCGCCGTCCAGTGCCAGGTTTTCCACGGCCTTGTTCTCGAATTCCTCGAGTTTCTTCTTGTCGCTGCTGTCGATCCAGCGGGCTGACCACACGGTGATCGGCTCGTAGGCGCATTCGACCTTGTACTCCTCCTTCAAGCGACTGGCGACCACATCGAACTGCAGCACACCGACGGCGCCGAGGATGATGTCGTTGCTGCGGGTCGGGAAGAACACCTGCGTGGCGCCCTCTTCGGCCAGCTGTTGCAGGCCCTGACGCAATTGCTTGGATTTCAGCGGGTCCTTCAGGCGGACGCGACGGAACAGTTCCGGCGCGAAGTGCGGAATACCGGTGAAGCCCAGCGCTTCGCCTTCGGTGAAGGTGTCGCCGATCTGGATCGTGCCGTGGTTGTGCAGACCGATGATGTCGCCGGCGTAGGCTTCTTCCAGCTGTTCACGCTCGCTGGAGAAGAACGTCAGCGCGTCACCGATGCGGACGTCCTTGCCGGTGCGGACGTGGCGCATTTTCATGCCCTTGTCGTACTTGCCCGAGCAGATGCGCATGAACGCGATACGGTCGCGGTGTTTGGGGTCCATGTTCGCCTGGATCTTGAACACGAAGCCCGAGAATTTCTCTTCGACCGGCTCGACGGTGCGCTCGTTGGCGACCCGTGGCAGCGGTAGCGGCGCCCAGTCGACGACCGCGTCCAGCACGTGATCGACGCCGAAGTTGCCGAGTGCAGTACCGAAGAACACCGGGGTCAGCTGACCGTCGAGGAACTCCTGCTGATCGAAGGTGTGGCAGGCGCCCTGCACCAGCTCAAGCTGCTCGACGAAACGGTCGTACTCGTCACCCAGATGGGCGCGGGCTTCGTCGGAGTCCAGCTTCTGGATGATCTTGGTTTCGGTGCGCTCATGACCGTGACCGGCGGTGTAGACGATGATGTAGTCATCGGCCAGGTGATACACGCCCTTGAAGTCGCGGTAGCAACCGATTGGCCAGGTGATCGGTGCGGCTTTGATCTTCAGGACTGCTTCGATTTCGTCGAGCAATTCGATCGGGTCACGAATGTCGCGGTCCAGCTTGTTGATGAAGCTGACGATCGGCGTGTCACGCAGACGGCAGACGTCCATCAGCGCAATGGTCCGCGGCTCTACGCCCTTACCGCCGTCGAGCACCATCAGTGCCGAGTCCACCGCAGTCAGGGTGCGATAGGTGTCTTCGGAGAAGTCTTCGTGGCCCGGGGTGTCGAGCAGGTTGATCATGTGTTCACGATACGGGAACTGCATGACCGACGTGGTGATGGAAATACCACGCTGCTTTTCCATCTCCATCCAGTCGGAGGTGGCATGGCGGTCGGATTTGCGCGACTTCACCGTACCGGCGACGGCAATGGCCTTGCCCATCAGCAACAGCTTTTCGGTGATGGTCGTCTTACCCGCATCCGGGTGGGAAATGATGGCGAAAGTGCGGCGTTTCGCGACTTCGGCGGCCTGTCTGGTCATGGGAAATCGCCCGAGAGGTGATTCAAAAAAGGGCCGGGATTATAGCCTAAACAACGGCAATAACCGAACCGTTCAGTCGATAAAGGGTGGCTAAATAGTGTCCACCGTGGGAACCTTTCAGACCACGGAGACGTCCATTCCCCCGTAACGACACGTTGCAGGGGCTGCAAAATCAGCAAGTTAGCTTGACGAAGCTGCGCTCATGGCTTGTGTTTTCGCCGAGGTTCAACCCTTTCCGGCGACCCCACCCGCTGCTCTTCGCGAACGCTCGCACGCTGCCTGAAAAGGCCAGTTACGCGCGATGCGTTCGCCGACTGAAATAAGGAGTCCGCCCGTGGCTAATCGCTATGGCAAGGGGCTATTGGGAGGTGTGATTGTCATTGCACTCCTGGCCCTGCTGGTCCAATGGATCGGCATCAGTACCATCAGGCAGTATCAGGACGATCTGCTTTTTTATCTGCAAGCTCACGTGATGCTCGTGCTGGCATCGATGCTGGCGGCACTGGTGGTCGGAATCCCGACCGGCATTGTTCTGAGCCGACCGAACATGGTTGGCCGCGCCGAACGCTTCATGCAGATCTTCAACATCGGTAACACCGTTCCTCCTCTTGCGGTTCTGGCCATTGCTCTGGGTGTCCTGGGTATTGGCAGCGGACCTGCCATCTTCGCTTTGTTCCTCGCCTCGCTGTTGCCCATCGTGCGCAACACGTACGAAGGCCTGAAAAACGTTCAGGGTTCCCTTAAAGAAGCCGCCACCGGCATTGGCATGACACCGCGTCAGGTGCTGTGGCGCGTCGAGCTGCCCAATGCCGTGCCGATCATCATCGGCGGCGTGCGGGTCGCGCTGGCGATCAACGTCGGCACCGCGCCGCTCGCCTTCCTGATCGGCGCCAATAGCCTTGGCAGCCTGATCTTCCCCGGTATCGCCCTGAACAATCAGCCGCAACTCGTCCTGGGCGCCGCGTGTACCGCGTTGCTCGCCCTGTTGCTCGACGGCGCCGTGACATTGGCGAGTCGTCTCTGGCTTGAACGTGGCCTGGCTCGTTAAGCAGCCCGCTCAGTGAAAGGAATTTGAATGAAGAAGTTATGCACATTAATAGTGGGCGCTGGCCTGCTGTTGGCAGGATTCGTCCAAGCGGCCGAAATGCCTGTCTTGCGCATTGGCGCGCGGGTCTTCACCGAGCAGACCATCCTCGCCGAGCTGACTGCGCAATACCTGCGGGACAAGGGGTATCAGGTCCAGATCACCGGCGGCCTGGGCAGTAACCTGGCGCGCAGTGCGCAGGAAGGCGGCCAGCTCGACATGCTCTGGGAATACACCGGGGTTTCGCTCGTGGCTTACAACCACGTCGACGAAAAACTCGACAGCGAACAGACCTATCAAAGGGTGAAAGAGCTCGACGCGAAGAAAGGCCTGGTCTGGCTCTCGCCCTCGAAGTTCAACAACACCTACGCGCTGGCGCTGCCCGACAAAATCGCTCGACAGTACCCGCAGATCAACAATGTCTCCGAACTGACGACGGTGCTCAAGGATGAGGCCAAGAAGGGGCACATCGTTGCCCTCGACACCGAGTTCGCCAACCGCTCCGACGGGCTGGTGGGCATGGTCAAGCACTACGATATGAACCTGAGCCGTGAAAACACGCGTCAGATGGACGCCGGTCTCGTGTACACCGCGCTGCGCAACGGTCAGGTGTTCGCCGGGCTCGTCTACACCACCGACGGTCGCCTGAACGCCTTCAAACTCAAGGTGCTGGACGACGACAAACACTACTTCCCGGACTACACCGCAGCGCCGGTGATCCGCAAGGAATACCTGGACAAGCACCCGCAACTGGCCGAGCAACTCAAGCCGCTGGCGGCCTTGCTGGATAACCAGACGATGATCGATCTGAACGCGCGCGTGGACGTTGATCACGAAAGTCCTACTGTCGTGGCGGCTGACTTCCTGCGCACGCACCCGATCAACCCGTCCGCCGAGAGCGTGCCGATCAAACAGACGCCCGTAGAGCAGCAGGAGAAGAAACTATGAGCTTCCTGAGCGCTTTCTCTCATCTGGACTGGAATCAGGTCTTTCATCTGACCGTGCAACACATCACCCTCGTCGGCATCGCAGTCACCCTGGCCATTGTGGTCGGCGTGCCGCTGGGCGTGCTGATGACCCGCTTCCCGACCCTCGCCGGCCCGTTGCAGGCCAGCGCCACGGTGCTGCTGACCATCCCGTCGATTGCCTTGTTTGGCCTGCTGCTGCCGTTCTACTCCAAGTTCGGTCAGGGCCTGGGGCCGATGCCGGCGATCACGGCGGTGTTCCTTTATTCACTGCTGCCGATCATGCGCAACACCTACCTGGCGCTGACCGGCGTCGAGCCGGGCATTCGCGAAGCCGCGAAGGGCATCGGCATGACCTTCGGCCAGCGCCTGCGCATGGTCGAACTGCCGATTGCCGTGCCCGTGATTCTCGCCGGTGTCCGCACCGCCGTGGTCATGAACATCGGCGTCATGACCATCGCCGCCACCATCGGTGCCGGTGGCCTTGGCGTACTCATCCTCGCTTCCATCAGCCGCAGCGACATGTCGATGCTCATTGTCGGCGCCGTGCTGGTCAGTGTTCTGGCCATCTTCGCTGACCTGCTTCTGCAATGGCTGCAACGCTCGCTGACTCCAAAAGGATTGCTCAAATGACTGTCAAAACCATGATCGAACTTCAAAACCTCTCCAAAACCTTCCAGAGCAACGGCAAGGAAGTGAAGGCTGTCGATTCCGTGAGCCTGACCGTCAACGAAGGCGAGATCTGCGTGTTCCTCGGCCCGTCGGGCTGCGGCAAGAGTACGACGCTGAAAATGATCAACCGCCTCATCATGCCAACCTCCGGCAAGGTGCTGATCAACGGCGAAGACACCACTCAGCTCGATGAAGTGACGTTGCGCCGCAACATCGGTTACGTGATCCAGCAGATCGGTCTGTTCCCCAACATGACCATCGAAGAAAACATCGTGGTCGTGCCCAAGCTGCTGGGCTGGGACAAGCAGAAGTGCCACGACCGCGCCCGTGAATTGATGAGCATGATCAAGCTCGAACCCAAGCAGTACCTGCATCGCTATCCGCGTGAACTGTCGGGTGGTCAGCAACAGCGGATCGGCGTGATCCGTGCGCTGGCGGCCGACGCGCCGTTGCTGCTGATGGACGAGCCGTTCGGTGCCGTCGACCCGATCAACCGCGAGATGATCCAGAACGAGTTTTTCGAGATGCAGCGCGCGCTGAACAAGACCGTGATCATGGTCAGCCACGACATCGACGAGGCGATCAAGCTGGGCGACAAGATCGCGATCTTCCGCGCGGGCAAACTGCTGCAGATCGATCACCCGGACACCTTGCTGGCGCATCCTGCGGACGACTTCGTCAGCAGCTTCGTCGGTCAGGACAGTACCCTCAAGCGCCTGCTGCTGGTCAAGGCCGAAGATGCGGCGGACAACGCACCGTCCGTCAGCCCGGAAACCCCGGTCGCCGATGCGCTGGAGATCATGGACGAACAGGACCGCCGCTACGTGGTGGTCACCGACGGCAATAACAAGGCCATGGGTTATGTACGCCGCCGCGACCTGCACCGCCAGAGCGGTACGTGCGAACAATACCTGCGCCCGTTCAACGCCACCGCCGCCTACGACGAACACCTGCGCATCCTGCTGTCGCGCATGTACGAGTTCAACCGTTCATGGCTGCCGGTGCTGGACGCCGAGAACGTGTTCCTGGGTGAAGTGACGCAAGAGTCGATTGCGGCCTACCTGAGTTCGGGGCAGTCACGGGGCAAGAAGACCAGCATCGTTTCGCCGGCAGAAGTGGCGGAGCAGGTGGCATCGGTTTGAACTGACGGAAGAAAGCGGGCCCTGTGGGAGTGAGCTTGCTCACGAAGGCTGGTTGTCAGACCTATACATCTGATTCGGATGTACTGGCCTCTTCGTGAGCAAGCTCACTCCCACAGAAATGTGCGTCTCTGATAGAACGCCTATCCTGATCCACGGGAACATCGTCCTGTCACATCGGTCGGTTAATACAGGGTGATGAAACAGACGCGAATGCCCGTCTGGCAAAAACGGGCAGAAAAGCGACATTTTTTGTTGATCTTGAACCCCTCAGGTCCTAAAGTTCGCGCCGAACGTCCATGCTGGAAACGATCCATCCGGCTCAAGTACTGACGACGAGACAGCAAGGCCAAGGGAACCCGCGTCCCATGGCCTTTTTGCTTTCGGCGACATGCCTTGGGAAGTAGGCGAACCAAAGTGGGGATACGGAGGACGTTCAAGAGGGCAAGGCCCTCACACCCATTGTTTTTTACCGTTTGCCAACAGGAGTCCCCCGCATGTCGATTCAGGTCGAAGACTATTTCGAGAAAAGCACCTTCGAAAAAATGAAGGCGTTTGCCGACAAGCAAGAAACCCCGTTCGTGCTCATCGACACCGCAATGATCAGCCAGGCCTATGACGACCTGCGCGCCGGTTTCGAATTCGCCAAGGTTTACTACGCGGTCAAGGCCAACCCGGCCGTCGAAATCATCGACCTTCTGAAAGAGAAAGGTTCGAGCTTCGACATCGCCTCGATCTACGAGCTGGACAAGGTGATGGGCCGTGGCGTTGGCCCGGATCGCATCAGCTACGGCAACACCATCAAGAAGTCCAAGGACATTCGCTACTTCTACGAGAAGGGCGTTCGCCTGTACGCGACCGACTCCGAAGCCGACCTGCGTAACATCGCCAAGGCCGCCCCGGGCTCGAAAGTCTACGTGCGTATCCTCACCGAAGGCTCGACGACGGCTGACTGGCCTTTGTCGCGCAAATTCGGTTGCCAGACCGACATGGCCATGGACCTGCTGATCCTGGCCCGTGACCTGGGTCTGGTGCCTTACGGCATCTCGTTCCACGTCGGTTCGCAACAGCGCGATATCAGCGTGTGGGACGCCGCGATTGCCAAAGTGAAGGTGATCTTTGAGCGTCTGAAAGAAGAAGACGGCATCGAACTCAAGCTGATCAACATGGGTGGCGGCTTCCCGGCCAACTACATCACCCGTACCAACAGCCTGGAAACCTACGCTGAAGAAATCATCCGCTTCCTGAAAGAAGACTTCGGTGATGACCTGCCGGAAATCATTCTGGAGCCGGGCCGTTCGTTGATCGCCAACGCCGGTATTCTGGTCAGCGAAGTGGTGCTGGTTGCGCGCAAATCGCGTACTGCGGTCGAGCGTTGGGTGTACACCGACGTGGGCAAGTTCTCCGGCCTGATCGAAACCATGGACGAAGCCATCAAGTTCCCGATCTGGACCGAGAAGAAAGGCGAAGTTGAAGAGGTCGTGATCGCCGGTCCAACCTGCGACAGCGCCGACATCATGTACGAGAACTACAAGTACGGCCTGCCGCTGAACCTGGCCATCGGCGACCGCCTGTACTGGCTGTCCACCGGTGCGTACACCACCAGCTACAGCGCCGTAGAGTTCAACGGCTTTCCGCCGCTGAAGTCCTTCTACATCTAAGCGTGATGCCGTGACGCAAAGAGCCCGCGAGTGATCGCGGGCTTTTTTGTGTCTGGAATATCACTGCCTCGCCGTTTGTTCAGCCTCGTTCAGAGACGGAATGGCAAGTTCAACCATCAGCTGGAAATCGGCACTGGAGACGGTGGACTGAAGCGTCCTGAACTCAGTCAAGGCAACGCTCTGCGCGTTTACCAAACGATTGAAACCCTCGCTCAGTTGCTCGGTGGTTTGAATCAGCGTCTGCTGCTGTTGGCCCATCTGGTTGATCTCTTCGTTGACGGCAGCGGTATTCGCATCGCCTTCGTTTTGGCCAGGCTTGTTGTGGCGGACATACGTTTCAAGCGCGCCGCGCATGAAATCCATGAAACGCGGCAGGATTTCCCGATTGTTCTGGTGCAGCTGATTGACGATTCCTGCGCCTGTGTGAAACGCCATGAGGGTCTGCGACACCATGGCTTTCATCTGCTGCGCGAATGGCCAGGCGGGACCAGCCCTGAGCACCAGCAGCTTGCCCTCCAGCAGAAACGGTAACTGACGTAAATCCAGCTTTGAAAGATAGTCACGACGTTGTGCGGCAGGCATGGACGCGAGCGTGGCTTCAAAGATTGCACTGAATTGCCGGATATCCGCATTCACCCGTTGCTGTTCATGGAAAGCGCGAGGGTAGATCACAGAGAGGTCCGGCCACTGTGCCAGACGGTTACTCGCGAGCCAAAGCGTCTGGTTGAGTGCAGGTTGATAAACCGTCAAAAAACGCGGGTCAGCACCGATACCCAGCCGTTTTTTTATCCGATCCGCTTGTTGCGGCAATTGAACCAGCGTTGCGTGATAGTGGTTGAGGGTGTCGAAGTGACGGGAAGAAATGAGTGCGTCTTGCATGGTGGGGTCTTCCATGTACACCGACAACAATGACGGCTCTTGAGCCGCCATTGTCCGGAGCATGAGCGGGCGTTAACGCACCGTCTCTAAGTAGCTGATCAGCGACTGCGCCGCGTTAACGAAACGGGTTTCCTTGTCGTCATGTTCTGCATTTTCGTTCGAGACCAACCGATCGAATTGCTCGACGGAGTGCTCAACTTTTACCAGTTCCTGGGTGACTGAGGTGTACTCGGCATACAGGTTGAGAACCGAGTCGACCAGCACGATTTTGTGCCCGGCTTCCGTTTGCTTTGCTTCTACGCGACCACGTGCCTCTGCCTCGACTTTAATCCTGGCAATGACGCGTTCCCGCTCCTTGTACATTTCGAGGTAGTTGAGGTTTCGGCCAATGCCTTCCAGCACCTTTTGCATGTGCGCAATGGCGAGTTTCACCAGCTCTGCTTCTGGCGGACTCACACCCAGGTTGTTCACGCTTTCCGCCGACAGCAATGCGTCTTTGGCGATATCGGTAAACCCGGTTTTTTCCAGCGGCAGCATGCCGTCGGTCAACGTCTTACGGTCGATTTCGAGGGTGGCCATGCGGGTGTCGATCGCCGTGATTTCGTCATCGAAGCCCTGAGCTTCCGCTTTCAGGTCCGGTGTATAGGCGATGAGCTGTTCGGTGTTCAGCGTGAGTCCCCGTAGCTCGGACATCTGTTTTTGCAGTTGGGCCAGGTAGTCTTTGTATTTTTTCACGACCGTACTTAATTCAAGCTCTCGGATGTGCAGGTTATCGTCTTGATCCTCGCCATCCGTCAACTTCGGGTATTCACCGCGCAGTTTATTAAGCTGCTTCAGCGACTTGGTCAGGTGGATGATCACGGTCTCCGTCTGGCTCCGGATATTTGCGCGGCCCAGGGAAGCCGTCTTGTGCAGTTTTTCCCACTTGGTCTGAACGCCTGGAAGAAAAGAGGTAACACCGAAGGCATACCGCGCAGTCGCGTCCAGTTTGATCATCTGCGCCAAGCTGTTGTCCAGAATCGAGGCGTCGGGATGAGAGAATTCTATTTCACTGTGGATGTTATAAATAGTCATGATTGAATCACTGATTAATTAATAAGATTTTTTTAAGTCTTTGCCCATTTCTGCGTCCGCCTCGGCGAAGACGCTCAACAGTTGATCGGCTTCTTCCGCGATCAACTTCCAAGGAGCGACAACTTGCTCGAAGTGGTACACAAATAGAGTGGCGCGCATGGCATCATCGATGCGTTCCGACTCTTCTCTGGATTGCAGGGCGTAGGTATGAAGCTTGTTCCAGAGTGTGATCAGGTTTTTGGTGGCACAATCTGCTTCGATGGTCAGCATTTCCAGATCTTGCAAATCGGCTTTGATATAGCCCAAACGACCGAGAATAATGTCCATCTCGTACATTTCATTGATCTTCTGGTCGCGCTTTACTTTGAGCTCGTTCCGCTCTTTGCGGATTTTTTCCGCCTCGACGCCGAAATAGATCGCCATGCCCAGGCCTACGACGTTCAGACCGGCCGCAGATTCCAGCGACGACATGACGGTTTTCTTGTACGCGGCACTCTTTTCGTCGATTTCCTTATTCAGGTCATCGATTTCTTTCTGAAGTCTTACGATGTTTGCCTTGAGTGGCGAGTTTTCGATGGCCACCAATTGAAGCGCAATCGCAGGACGAACCTCATTCGACAAGTCGTCGCCGTAGCTCGCCAAATCGTCCTTCAACTGGTTGGTGCGGGCTTCGTGATCGGCAACCTTGGTAATGATCCTGTCCAGAAGGTGCCCGAAATCGATCGCTGCGTCGGCGTCGTCTGCATCGAACTCAATGCCCGGAAACGCGTCGCCCATCTCGATCTGAACACGCTTTAAATCTTCCAGCGTCTTGATGCCCAGCTGCCGCAATGTCTGTGCGCTTTTAATGTCGGAAATAACGCTTTGTATAGAATCGCCGTACGTCAGCATTTGCGCGGCAAAGACTTTGAGTTCACCGCTCACGTTTTTTACGCGTTGTTGCAGCGGGTTCCAGCGCAGTGCGTGATTGCGAACCACAGTAAAGCAGCGAGCGAAATCGGCAGGCGCCAATCCCGGGCCTGCGATGGTCTCGCTGCTATAACCCAGGTAAGCAATAACCTTGCTGATCTCGGTGGGCAGGTTGAGGGCTTTCTTTTCATAACGATGGAGATCAATGATCTGATCTTTTGTGAGAATCAAACCTTTGGGGCGGACACTGTTTTCCAACGTTCCCAAAGAAGCGTGCATCAGCGTCTCTGACGCCGTGATGGTCTCTTCTATGACGTCGGGTTGGGTGGAGGTGTTCATCTTCAGCTATCCTGTCTGAGTAATTAACAAGCCTTCCTGGCTTGATATAAAACATGCGATATAACAACTGTTTAGTTGTTATTAAGAAGAGTAGGGCGGGGGTGGAAATGTGTCAAACGTAGAGTCTGGTCTGGATATTTCACTGTTTTACTGTGCCAGTACTTTTCCCCGCGAGTGGGCTGGCCTGCGGAAAAGTAACAGCCCGTGTATCGGTCATGTTCTGTTCTTCAAGACTTCTTTCAGGGCCTTCTGATCCTGCTTGTCACCCAGCATCGACGCCCGTTGGTAATAATCGATGGCCAGCGCACGGATTTCCGGTTGAACGGCCGACATCAGCGTCTCACGGCTCACCCGCAGAAAATTGAGGTTGCCGATGCGTAACGCGTTCCGAAACCAGGTGATGGCCTCTTCAATATGTCCTTGCTCGGCCAGAACGGACGCGTGGCTGAACTGGCCGCGGAAATCGCCACCTTCTGCGGAGCGTCGGTACCAGTCCTGCGCCGCGGGCACATTCTGCTCACAGTGCAGGCCTTCCTCCAGGTAACGCCCCAGAAGATTCATCGATTTCGCATGACCCATCTGTGCGGCCTTGCGATAACAGGCGAGCGCCCGCGCTTGATCCTTGTTCACGCCGCGACCGGTCGCCAGCAAGTTCCCGTAGTTGTAAAAGCCCCAATCGAGTTCTGCTTCGGCCGCCTGCCGATAGTACTCGGCCGCCTTGGCGGCGTCGGGTTCACAACCCCAGCCGTGCTCATGGCAACGTCCTGCCATGTTGATCGCCATGGCGTGGCCGCTGCGGGCAGCGATCTGGAACCAGGTCAGAGCCAGCGCGGCGTCCTGCTCAATGCCGGTGCCATCGAGCAGGATCTGCCCGAGCAAGGCTTGCGCGTCGGGCATGTTCTCCTGAGCAGCGATGAGGATCGCACGCGCCGCGCTTGCAGGATTGTCCTGCAGCATCGCGCGCAGCTGTTCGCCATTGAGGACTTCCTGACGTCGCAGATTCCAGCTCATCAATCAGACCTCGACCCACTGGCGCAGCAGGTTGTGATAGGTGCCGGTGAGTTGAATAAGCGACGGATGATCGGGCACGTCGCGGCTCAGTTGCTGAATCGCGGTATCCATCTCGAACAACAGCGTGCGATGGCCGTCGTCGCGCACCAGGCTTTGAGTCCAGAAAAACGAGGCGTAGCGTGCGCCGCGCGTCACGGCATTGACCTTGTGCAGGCTGGTGGCGGGGTAGAGGAGCAGGTCACCCGCAGGCAGCTTGACCTGTCGGGTGCCGAAAGTGTCCTGAATCACCAGCTCGCCGCCATCGTATTCGTCCGGGTCGCTGAAGAACAACGTCGAGGACAGGTCAGTCCGGACGCGCTCGACACCGCCCTTGGCCTGACGCACCGCGTTGTCGATGTGAAAGTCGAAACTGCCGCCGCCGGTGTAACAGTTCACCAAGGGTGGAAACACTTTGTGTGGCAGCGCGGCCGACATGAACAACGGGTTGTGCCACAGCCGCTCAAGCATCGCCGTGCCAATCTCTTTGGCCAGAGGATGACCTTCGGGCAGTTGCAGGTTGTGTTTGGCTTTCGCCGACTGATGACCGGCGGTGATCTTGCCGTCCGCCCACTCGGTCTGCTCCAGGGCCTCGCGGATGCGCTGCACTTCCTCACGGGTAAACAGGCCTGGGATGTGTAGGAGCATGGCGTCGCCACTCAGAATCGAAAAGGTAGCGAATGGTAGTGATTCTTATTGGCTGTGTAAAACCCTGCGGGCGCGCGTAGACGGACGAGTGTGAAAAAGACGTAAAGGGAAAATGTAAAGAATGTAAGTTTTATGCGAATACAAATGATTCCCAACTATATTCCGCGGCCTCAGTATTCCTTGGGGAAGGAAAATGTCGCGCCAATCACAACCAACATCCGTATCGTCTCAGCGCTCGATCGCAGGCGCAGTGGGCGTCGCCATTGCAGCAATGTCTGCCGCCCATATGGCTCAAGCCGCCGAGACCACGCAGGACAAAGCGCTGAACCTCGGGGCCACTACCATCGATGGTGAGCAGGACACCGGTTACAAGACTGAAGAGTCCGCTTCGAAGAAGTACACCGCTCCGCTGCGTGAGACGCCAAAAAGCGTCACGGTGATTCCACAACAAGTGATTCGCGATACAGCGGCTACCAGTCTCGCCGATGCATTGCGCACGACCCCCGGCATCACATTCGGCGCAGGCGAGGGTGGCAATCCGAACGCAGACCGCCCGATTATTCGAGGCTTCAACGCCGAAAGCGACGTGTTCATCGATGGCATGCGTGATGTGGCTGCTCAAAGCCGCGAGATTTTCAACGTTGAGTCCGTTGAGGTGAGCAAGGGCCCGGGCTCCGCGTTCACGGGCGCCGGTTCTACCGGTGGCAGCCTGAACCTGGTCACCAAGGGCGCTCATCTGGGTGATTCCTACAATGGCGGTTACACCTTCGGTTCTGACCAGACCCAGCGCTACACGCTGGACGTCAACCAGCAAATGACCGATACCTCCGCGGTACGCCTCAACCTGATGAAGCACGATGCCAATGTGGCGGGGCGTAACGACGTTGATGTGAGCCGTTGGGGCTTCGCGCCGTCCTTCGCCTTCGGTCTGGGCACCGATACCCGCGTGAAAGTGGATTACTACCATCTGACCACCGATGACATGCCTGACTACGGCATTCCGCTGACCAACACCACCGGTCGCAGCAAATACGTCGTCGACAAACCGGCTCACGTCAATGAGAACAACTTTTACGGCCTGACCGACCGCGACTATCGCAAGAGCGTGAACGACAGCGGCACGTTCCGGGTCGAGCATGATCTGAACGACAGCTTGACGCTTTCCAACAGCTTCCGCATGTCGCGTTCGACGCTGGACTACATCGTTACCAACCCGGATGACAGCCGTGGCAACGTTGCCAATGGGCTGGTGTCGCGTTCGGCCAAAAGCCGTAACTCCACCTCCAGCGGCTTCGTCAACCAGACCGACCTTCAGGCGAAATTCAACACCGGTTTTGTCGAGCACAGCCTGGTCACCGGGATCGAGTTCTCGTATCAGGACACGCACAACCGTGGCTACAACGTGCTGAGCGCCACGGGCGGCACCATTGGTTCAACCTGTAACGCGGCCTTGTTGAGGTCCGGTGACTGCACGAGTCTCTACGACCCGACGCCAAAAGACGCCTGGAACGGCACCATCACCGACAGCCTGGCGTACACGGATACCGACACCAAGACCAGCGCGGCGTACGTGTTCGATACCTTGAAATTCAATGATCAGTGGTCGTTGAACCTGGGCTTGCGCTATGACGATTACGACGTGACGTCGAGCGGGTACAGTACTGGTGGACGTGGGTCGGTGGCCGGAACGTTCAAACGTGAGAACACCAGCCAGCTCTGGAACTATCAGGTCGGCCTGACCTACAAGCCTTTGCCTAACGGCAGCATCTATGCGGCCTGGTCGACATCTAGCAACCCATCGGGTGAAACCAGTGGTAACGGTGGTCTGGAACTGGCTGCGAACAACACCGATCTTGACCCAGAAAAGAACCGCAACTATGAGATCGGCACCAAGTGGGACTTCTTCGACGACAACTTGTCGCTGACCGCAGCCCTATTCCGTACCGAAAAGACCAATGCCCGAATCACCGATCCTGACAACGCGACCTTCCAGGTGCTTGATGGTGAGCAGCGCGTCGACGGTCTTGAGTTGACCTACAGCGGCAACATCACCAGCAAGTGGAAGGTGTACGGTGGTTACACATACATGGAGAGCGAAATCGTCAAGGCCAGTAGTGCCGCCGATGAAGGCAACCACATGCCGAGCACTCCGCGTAACAACTTCAACTTCTGGTCCACCTACGAGCTGATGCCCAAGCTGACAGTCGGCGGCGGTGCAACCTTTGTCGATTCGCGCTTTGGCAACGAGGCCAATTCGGTAGAAGTACCGTCTTACTGGCGTTACGACGCTATGGCGACCTATGCATTGACCAAGAATGTCGACCTGCAACTTAACGTGCAGAACCTGACCGACAAGCGTTACTACGATCAGGTGTTCACTACTCACTATGCGCACATGGCCGCTGGCCGTACTGCGCTTATGAGCGCCAGCTTCCACTTCTAACCGCACGTGCAACGACTGAGCCCCGCTTGCTTTGGTGAGTGGGGCTTTTTGTATGAAGGGCGGTCAGGTGCGACCACGCCTAGGGTGTATCTGACCTGATACCGAATACAGAATCATATACGGATGAGAATAACTGCTGTTTGTGCGCATAATGCGCGTCGCGAAGGGTTATCGAGGTGATCGAGGGTGTTGAAGAAAGTCCTGTTTCAAGTGCATTGGTTCTTCGGAATCACCGCCGGTCTGGTGTTGGCCTTGATGGGCATCACGGGCGCGCTGTATTCGTTCGAGGACGAAATCGTCGATGCGCTCAACCCCGAGACGCTGTTCGTGCAACCGCAGGGGGCTTATCTATCGCTGGCTGAAATGGTCACCAGGGTCGAGGCTCAGGCCCACGATAAAGTGTCCATGTTCCGCATCGAGCCGGGCAGCAACCGGATCGCTCAGGTCTGGTTTCAGCCGGCACCGGGCCAGCGTCGTGGCGAGATGCACAACTTCAATCCCTACACCGGCGCGTTCACCGAAGACGCGGTGGGGCAGGACTTCTTTGGCTTCATTCTGAACCTGCATCGCTTTCTGGCGGCGGGTGAATATGGCAAGCAAGTGACGGCGGCCTGTACGCTGATTCTGCTGTTCTTCTGCCTGTCGGGTTTGTACCTGCGCTGGCCGCGTCAGGCGCTGAACTGGCGCGTGTGGCTGACGCTGGACTGGGCGAAGAAGGGACGCAGTTTCAATTGGGATCTGCATTCGGTGTTTGGCACTTGGTGCCTGATCGTCTATCTGTTGCTGGCCGTCACCGGCTTGATGTGGTCTTACGACTGGTTCAACAACGGCGTGACCAAGTTGATTGGCGATCCGCCCGTGGCCGGCGAACAGCGGCGTGGTGGCGGCCCGCGCCCGGCGCCTGGCCCGAGAGACGCTGCACCCGTTCAGAGCGCAGCGGCGGATTACGCGGCGATCGCAGACACGATCCAGAAAACCGCGGGCCCCGATCTCAAAGCCTACAACCTGCGCATGCCGCAGGGACCGGGGCAAATGGCGACCGTTTTTTATGTGCTCAAGGACGCGCCCCATCCACGTGCGCTGAACCAGATCACCCTCGATCCTTCCAGCGGGCAGCTCAAGGCCGTTTCCCGCTACGCGGATAAAAGCTACGGCGCGCAACTGTTGGTCAGTAACTACTCGTTGCACACCGGCAGCTACTGGGGACTTCCCGGCCGCATCGTGGTCACGGTCGCGGCGCTGCTGATGCCGCTGTTTTTCATCACTGGCTGGCTGCTCTACCTGGATCGCCGTCGCAAGAAGCGTGAAGTCCGCGCTGCGCGTGGCGAAGTGTCAGCTAGCCAGAGTCGCAATGACAGCCAGGGGCCGGCGTGGCTCATCGGCTTCGCCAGCCAGAGCGGGTTCGCCGAGCAACTGGCCTGGCAGACGGCCGGGCAGCTGCAATCGGCGGGATTGCCGGTGCGTGTGCAGCGTCTGTCAGACATGACCGAGCAGGACCTGAACCAGAGCCGCAATGCGCTATTTGTCGTCAGTACCTTCGGTGATGGCGAAGCACCGGACAGCGCCCGTGGTTTCGAGCGCAAGCTGCTGGGGCGGCCGTTGTCGCTGGAAAACCTCAATTACGCCGTGCTGGGGCTGGGTGACCGGCAGTATCAACATTTCTGCGGTTTCGCCCAGCGGCTGCATGGCTGGCTCGCCGAGCGCGGCGGCAGCACCTTGTTTGCACCGGTTGAGGTGGACAGCGGCGACAGCACCGCATTGCAACACTGGCAGCAACAGCTCGGTGAACTCACGGGCTCGACGCCGGCGGTGGCGTGGACGGCGCCGGATTACGAGAGCTGGACGCTGAGCCAGCGCGACTTGCTCAACCCGGGGAGCGTGGGCTCGAAGGTGTTTTTGCTGGGGCTGACGTCGGACACCGGGACGCGCTGGGAGGCCGGGGATTTGGTCGAGGTGTTGCCACGTAATGCGCCATCCGCCGTCGAGCATTTCCTGGCTGGATTGGGCATCGCGGCCGGCACGCAGGTCAAGGTCGACGGCTTGAATGAAACGCTTGGCCAAGCCCTGACTGCTCGTCAGTTGCCGGCTAATCGCAGCCATCTGGTCGGCCTGCATGCGCAGGCGCTGGTCGACGCGTTGGTGCCGCTGGCGATGCGTGAATATTCGATTGCGTCGATTCCCGAGGACGGTTCGTTGCAATTGATCGTGCGTCAGGAGCTGCATCCGGATGGCAGTCTTGGCCTGGGCTCCGGCTGGCTGACCGAGCACGCGGTAGTGGGCGCTTCGATCAGCCTGCGGGTTCGCCGCAACAGCAGTTTCCACCTGCCGAGCGAGCCAGCGCCGATGATCCTCATCGGTAACGGCACAGGTTTGGCGGGGTTACGCAGTTTGCTCAAAGCGCGAGTTGCTCAGGGCGAACAGCGTAACTGGCTGCTGTTCGGCGAGCGCAACGTCGCACACGATTTCCATTGTGGTGATGAGTTGAAGGGCTGGCTGGCGCGTGGTGATCTGGCGAGGATGGATCTGGCTTTCTCTCGCGATCAGGCCGAGAAAATTTACGTGCAGGATCGCCTGCGTGAGGCCGCCGATGAGTTGCATCGTTGGCTGGCGGACGGCGCGGTCATTTATATCTGCGGCAGCCTGGAAGGGATGGCAGCGGGGGTCGATGAAACATTGAAAGCCTTGATCGGTGAGGAAGGCGTACAAGCGCTGATCGAGCAGGGGCGCTTTCGCCGGGACGTTTACTGACTCGAGCGCGGGCGGTATCGCTGTGGCTGTGGGAGCAGTCGGAGGTTACGACGGCCGCGAACGCGGTAGGTCAGTGCCTTCATTGGCGGATGGCACAACGCATTCGCTGCCGTCGTAACCTCCGACGTCTCCCACAGGTCCGTCATCAACCTGCAGCCGTGCGGCAGCTCCGAAACCGCTTGATACTGATCGTTCCCACGCTCCGCGTGGTAATGCGGTGATTGACGCTCTGCGTCAACGCTGGACGCAGAGCGTCCTGACAGGCATTCCCGCGCAGAGCGTGGGAACGATCATCATCGGTGAAGAAACCGTACAAGCGCTGATCGAGCAGGGGCGGGACGTTTACTGACTCGAGCGCGGGCGGTATCGCTGTGGTTGTGGGAGCAGTCGGAGGTTACGACGGCCGCGAACGCGGTAGGTTAGTGCCTTCATTGGCGTATGGCACGACGCATTCGCTGCCGTCGTAACCTCCGACGTCTCCCACAGATCCGTCATTAACCTGCAGCCGTGCGGCAGCCCAAAAACCGCTTTGCTCCGCGTGGTAACAGAGTGATTGACGCTCTGCGTCAACGCTGGACGCAGAGCGTCCTGACAGGCATTCCCGCGCAGAGCGTGGGAACGATTATCATCGGTGAAGAATGCGTACAAGCGCTGATCGAGCAGGGGCGGGACGTTTACTGACTCGAGCGCGGGCGGTATCGCTGTGGCTGTGGGAGCAGTCGGAGGTTACGACGGCCGCGAACGCGGTAGGTCAGTGCCTTCATTGGCGGATGGCACAACGCATTCGCTGCCGTCGTAACCTCCGACGTCTCCCACAGGTCCGTCATTAACCTGCAGCCGTGCGGCAGCTCCGAAACCGCTTGATACTGATCGTTCCCACGCTCCGCGTGGTAATGCGGTGATTGACGCTCTGCGTCAAGGTGGACGCAGAGCGTCCTGACAGGCATTCCCACGCAGAGCGTCGGAACGATCAAAGCCTTGATCGGTGAGGAAGGCGTACAAGCGCTGATCGAGCAGGGACGGTATCGGCGGGACGTTTACTGACTCGAGCGCGGGCGGTATCGCTGTTGTTGTGGGAGCAGTCGGAGGTCACGACGGCCGCGAACGCGGTAGGTCAGTGCCTTCATTGGCGGATGGCACAACGCATTCGCTGCCGTCGTAACCTCCGACGTCTCCCACAGGTCCGTCATCAACCTGCAGCCGTGCGGCAGCTCCGAAACCGCTTGATACTGATCGTTCCCACGCTCCGCGTGGTAATGCGGTGATTGACGCTCTGCGTCAAGGTGGACGCAGAGCGTCCTGACAGGCATTCCCACGCAGAGCGTGGTAACGATCATCACAGGGCTGTCATCAATTCTGCTCTTACTGATCGTTCCCAAACCCCCAGCCATAAAAAAAGGCCGTTCACGCTCACACGCAACGGCCTTTCTTCACTCAGCAATCAGCGACACATCACGCCACAAACTGCTCCGCGTAATGACACGCCACCTGACGGTTATCCACCGTCCGCAGTTCTGGAATCTCCGCACTGCAACGCTCTGTCGCATACGGGCAACGCTTGTGGAACGCGCAACCCGATGGCGGGTTCAGCGGGTTAGGCAATTCACCCACGATCTTGATCTTCGGCTTCGACGGATCCGGGTGAATCGTCGGCGTGGCCGACAGCAACGCCTGCGTGTACGGGTGCAGAGGACGGTTATAAATCTCCTCCTTCGGACCCATTTCCGCCGGACGGCCCAGGTACATCACCAACACCGTGTCGGCGACATGACGTACCACCGCCAGGTTGTGCGAAATGAACACATAGCCGGTGTTGAACTCCTGCTGCAGATCCATGAACAGGTTCAACACCTGCGCCTGGATCGACACGTCCAGCGCCGAGGTCGGTTCGTCCGCCACCAGCACTTTCGGTTGCAGCATCATCGCGCGGGCCAGCGCGATACGCTGACGCTGACCACCGGAGAACATGTGCGGATAGCGCTGATAGTGCTCAGGACGCAGACCGACCTGCTTCATCATGGCCTGCACTTTCTCGCGACGTTCGGCCGCCGACAGGCTGGTGTTGATCAGAAGCGGTTCGCCCAGTTGATCACCGATCTTCTGGCGAGGGTTCAGCGACGCATACGGGCTCTGGAACACCATCTGCACGTCTTTGCGCAGTTGCTTGCGTTGTGCCTTGGTGGCGCCGGTTACTTCCTGGCCAGCGATTTTCAGCGAGCCCGACGACGGCTCCTCGATCAGGGTCAGCGCGCGGGCGAGGGTGGATTTGCCGCAGCCAGACTCACCGACGACCGCCAGGGTCTTGCCGGCTTCCAGTTCGAACGACACACCGTTGAGTGCGCGCACGGTGGCGTGAGGTTTGAACAAACCACGGGATACATCGTAGTGACGGGTGAGGTCACGGGCGGTCAGTACGATTTCGCTCATTACGCCACCTCCTGATTCAGCGGATAGAAGCAGCGCACGATGCTGTGGGCTTTAGGGTCCAGAGCAGGGCGCTGCTGGCGGCATTTTTCTTGAACGTAAGGGCAGCGCGGCGACAGCAGGCAGCCGCTCGGACGGTCGTAACGACCGGGAACGATCCCCGGCAGTGTCGACAGTCGCTCAGCGCCCATGCTGTGCTCGGGAATCGCCGCCAGCAGGGCTTCGCTGTACGGATGCGCAGGGACGTTGAACAGGCCTGGAACCTGACCGACTTCCACTGCTTGGCCGGCGTACATCACGCAGACGCGCTGAGCGGTTTCCGCTACGACCGCGAGGTCGTGGGTAATGAGCACCAGCGCCATGTCCTGCTCTTTCTGCAAGGCCAGCAGCAGGTCCATGATTTGGGCCTGAATGGTCACGTCCAGTGCGGTGGTCGGTTCGTCGGCGATCAGCAGTTTCGGCTCGCCGGCAATGGCCATGGCGATCGCGACACGCTGGCTCATACCGCCGGAGAGTTGGTGCGGGTAGGCGTCCAGACGCTGTGCGGCGCCCGGGATTTCAACCTTCTGCAGCAATTCCAGCGCGCGCTGGTGAGCGGCTTTGCCCGACAGGCCGAGGTGCTGCTTGAGGACTTCCTTGATCTGGAAACCCACGGTGTAGCTTGGGTTCAACGCGGTCATCGGGTCCTGGAAGACCATCGACAAGTCCTTGCCGACGATCTGGCGACGCTGACGCGGGTTGAGCTTGAGCATGTCCTTGCCGTCGAAGATCAGGGAGTCGGCGGTGACGATGCCGGGGTGATCGATCAGGCCCATCAGCGCCATCATGGTCACGGATTTACCCGAGCCCGATTCGCCGACGATTGCCAGCACTTCACCCTTGTCCACGGCCAGGTCCAGGCCATCGACGACCGGCGTGGCGGTGGCGTCGCCGAAGCGAACGTTGAGGTTTTTTATTTCTAAAAGTGGCATTCGGACGTCCTCAGGCGGCGTTCTTGAGTTTCGGGTCCAGCGCATCGCGCAGGCCGTCGCCCATCAGGTTGATTGCCAGCACGCTGAGCAAAATGGTCAGACCAGGCAGGCTCACCACCCACCAGGCGCGTTCGATGTAGTCGCGGGCCGAAGCGAGCATGGTGCCCCACTCAGGCGTTGGCGGTTGTACACCCAGACCCAGGAAGCCCAACGCCGCAGCGTCGAGAATCGCCGAGGAGAAACTCAGAGTGGCCTGAACGATCAGCGGCGCCATGCAGTTCGGCAGCACGGTGATGAACATCAGGCGGGGCAGCGTGGCGCCAGCCAGACGGGCAGCGGTCACGTAGTCGCGGTTCAGTTCGCCCATGACGGCTGCGCGGGTCAGGCGCACATAGGACGGCAAGGACACGATCGCGATGGCGATCACGGTGTTGATCAGGCCAGGGCCGAGGATTGCGACGATGGCCACAGCCAGCAGCAGCGAAGGCAGCGCGAGCATGATGTCCATCAGGCGCATGATGGTCGGGCCGAGGATTTTCGGGAAGAAACCGGCCAGCAGACCCATGAGGATCCCTGGAATCAACGACATCACCACCGACGACAGACCGATCAGCAGCGACAGGCGCGAACCCTGGATCAGACGCGACAGCAGGTCGCGGCCCAATTCATCGGTGCCCAGCACGAACTGCCATTGGCCGCCTTCGAGCCAGACCGGCGGGGTCAGCAGGAAGTCGCGGTATTGTTCGCTCGGGTCATGCGGCGCGACCCACGGGGCGAAGATGGCACAGAAAACGATCAGCAGCATGAATGCCAGACCGGCCACTGCGCCTTTGTTCTTGGCGAAATGCTGCCAGAACTCTTTGTATACGGACGGGTAGAGCAGGCTTTGATCGACTGCTACTACAGGAGTAGGTGTGCTCATAAAAAGTGATCTCAGCGCTGGTGACGAATGCGTGGGTTGGCAAAGCCGTAGAGGATGTCCACCACGAAGTTGACCAGAATCACCAGGCAGGCGATTAGCAGGATGCCGTTCTGCACGACAGGGTAGTCACGTGCGCCAATGGCTTCGATCAGCCATTTGCCGATACCCGGCCAGGAGAAGATCGTTTCGGTCAGTACGGCGCCGGCGAGCAATGTGCCCACTTGCAGGCCGAACACGGTCAGGACCGGAATCAGGGCGTTGCGCAGGCCGTGGACGAACACCACGCGAGCGGGCGACAGGCCTTTGGCCCGTGCAGTGCGCACGTAGTCTTCACGCAGGACTTCGAGCATCGAGGAGCGGGTCATCCGGGCGATCACCGCCAGCGGGATGGTGCCCAGCACGATGGCCGGCAGAATCAGGTGACGCAGCGCGTCGATGAACGAGCCTTCTTCATCGCTGAGCAAGGTGTCGATCAGCATGAAGCCGGTTTTAGGCGGAATGTCGTACAAGAGGTCGATACGACCCGATACCGGGGTCCAGCCCAGCGATACCGAGAAGAACATGATCAGGATCAGGCCCCACCAGAAGATCGGCATCGAGTATCCCGCGAGCGAAATACCCATCACGCCATGGTCGAACAGGGACCCTCGCCTGAGGGCTGCAATGACACCGGCCAGAAGGCCGAGGATGCCAGCGAATATCAGCGCCGCAATCGACAGTTCCAGTGTTGCCGGGAACAGCGAGGTGAATTCGGTCCACACGCTCGTGCGCGTTCGCAGCGATTCGCCGAGGTCGCCATGGGCGAGCTTGCCGACGTAGTCGATGTATTGCGCATAAAGGGGTTTGTTCAGGCCAAGACGTTCCATGGCTTGGGCGTGCATTTCCGGATCGACCCGGCGTTCACCCATCATCACTTCGACCGGGTCGCCCGGGATCAGGCGAATCAATGCGAAGGTCAGCAAGGTGATGCCGAAGAAGGTGGGTATTAGCAACCCCACTCGGCGAGCGATAAAACTAAACATCTTCTCGTGTACCTCATCTGCCGGTTAGGCGTGTACCGGCGGGGCCCGTTGTTGCGGGCCCGCCGGATTCTTCTTCTACTTCACTTGGGTGGTAGCGAAGTTATTAGTGGTGAGCGGGCTAATGTAATAGCCCTCTACGTTCTTGCGCATTGCAGTGAACATCTTGGTGTGCGCCATGCTGATCCATGGCAGATCCTGATTGAAGATCGCCTGTGCCTGCTCATAGAGCGCAGCACGTTCGGCCGGGTCGGTTTTTTCCCGAGCCTGATCGATCAGCGTCTGGAACTTCTGATTGCACCAGCGCGCGTAGTTTTCGCCGTTTTTGGCGGCCTCGCAACTCAGGTTCGGGGTCAGGAAGTTATCAGGGTCGCCATTGTCGCCTGCCCAGCCCGCCGACACCATGTCGTGTTCGCCGTTTTTCGCCCGTTTGAGCATTTCGCCCCATTCCATGACGCGAATATCTAACTTAATGCCGACTTTCGCCAAATCGGCCTGCATCATTTGTGCCCCCATGGTGGGGTTCGGGTTGGTTGCGCCGCCGCCGTTGCGAGTGAACAGGGTCAGCACGGTGCCTTCTGGTACGCCTGCTTCCTTGAGCAAGGCGCGTGCCTTGTCCAGGTCATGGGCCGGGTTTTTCAGCTGATTGTTGTAGCCCAGCAGGGTAGGCGGGTACGGGTTGACCGCAACGCTGGCATTGCCCGGGCCGAACAGCGCGTTAACGTAGGCTTGCTTGTCGAACGCGATATCGATGGCTTTACGCACCCGCACATCGCTCATGTATTTGTGCGTGGTGTTCATCGCGACATAGGCGGTGGTCATCGCCTGCAGTTCGTCGATCTTGAGGGCAGGGTCTTTTTTGATGTTCGGAATGTCATCAGGCTTTGGATACAGCGCGATCTGGCACTCGTTGGCCTTGAGTTTCTGCAGGCGCACGTTGCTGTCAGTGGCGATGGCCAGAATCAGTGCGTCAGCCGGTGGCTTGCCACGGAAATAATCCGGGTTGGCTTTGAAGCGCACCTGAGCGTCCTTGGCGTAACGCTGGAAAACGAAAGGTCCGGTGCCGACCGGGTGGCTGTTCAGCTCATCGGTCTTGTTGGCCTTGAGCAACTGGTCGGCGTATTCGGCCGAGTAGATCGAGGCGAAGGCCATGGCGACGTCGGCCAGGAACGGCGCTTCGCGACGGGTCAGGGTGAACTTGACGGTGTTGTCGTCAACCTTTTCGACGCCTTTGAGCAGCTCTTTGAAGCCCATGCTTTCAAAGTACGGGTAGCCGACGGTCGATTGCTTGTGCCATGGGTGGTTCGGGTCCAGTTGACGCTGGAAGCTCCAGACCACGTCGTCGGCGTTCATGTCGCGCGTCGGCTTGAAGTATTCGGTGGTGTGGAACTTGACGCCTTTGTGCAGGTGGAACGTGTAAGTCAGGCCGTCTTCACTGATCTCCCAGGACTCTGCCAGAGCCGGCTGGATGTCAGTAGTGCCGGGCTTGAAGTCCACCAGACGGTTGAAAATGGTTTCCGCCGCCGCGTCGGCAGTGACGGCGGTGGTGTACAGCGCCGTGTCGAACCCTTCCGGGCTGGCTTCGGTGCAGACCACCAGAGGTTTGGCCGAAACGCCGACCGCGACGCTGAACAGTGCCAGTGCGACCGCGTTACGCAATGTTGCGAGTTTGAATGTCGATTTCAAGTAAACGCCCTCTGCAAGTGATGAACCCGATAATGAGTGGGTGTTTCGGGCCATTAAGTTCTCTGCGAACCCACGGCCCGGAACACTCACCGGTTTTTGTGATTACAGGATGTTGAACGGGATGGTGGTGACCAGACGGAACTCGTTGATGTTGCCGTCAGCCTGTTCTGCGCTCGCGCGGTGCGTGGTGTAGGTCGCACGAACGGTCGAGGCCTTCAGCGGGCCGGACTGCAGGGTGTACGAGGAACCAATGCCGTATTCGTAATGGGTTTCGCCGTCCATTCTCGATACGTCATAAGCGGTGCCTTTGTAGTGCGTACCGTCGATGTCGAAGCCGCGCGCCTGATAGATGTTGAATTTCAGGCCAGGGACGCCGTAGTCAGCCATGTTCAGCAGGTAGCTCAGTTGAACCGACTTCTCGTTCGGTCCGTTGAAGTCAGACAGCAGGGAGTTGGCCAGGAAGATGGCGTTGCTGTCGTGGACGTAGTCGAAGTAGGTGTCACCCTCGACTTCCTGATACGCAATGCTGAAGCTGTGCGCCTTGTGGGTAGCGGTCAACGACAAGCTGTACGTGTCGTTGTCGATCTTGCCCATTTTGGCCTGACCGGAATCTTTGGTCTTGTAGTAGTTCAGGTTGGTGCTCAGACCCAGGACGTCGGTGTCGCCCATTTCATGGGTGAACGCGAAGTAGTACTGGTGCCAGAAGTCTTCGACGTTAGAGGCATAGAGGCTGGTGGTCAGGCTCTTGAACGGCTTGTAGTCCACGCCGGCGATATCGACGCGATCCGCTTCGATGTTCGGGTTTGCAGTGTACTCAGAACGGAACTTGGTCAGGCTCTGCTCAGAGCGCGGAGAAACGCGGTCGAAGCTGCCGGCGGTGAACGACAGGTTGTTGAACTCTTCGCTCAGGATGCTCACGCCTTCGAAGCTCGACGGCAGTGCACGGTTGCCGATGTAAGCCAGCACCGGTGTGTTCAGCGACTGACGGCCAGCGGTCAGCGTGGTGTTGGAGATGCGTGCCTTGATGTTGCCCAAGCCCAGTTTGCTCCACTGGCCGACCGCATCACCGTTGTTTTTGGTGAGCGTGCGGTTGGCGCCGCCCATCAGGTCGTCTTTGTCACGGTCCAGCGCGACGGCGTTGTAGACCGCCAGTTCAGTAGCGAAGCCCACAGTGCCCTGAGTGAAGCCCGAGCTGTAGTCGACAATGGTGCCTTGCACCCAGTTGATACGGCGTGGATCGCGATCGACCACGACGCCGTTCTCGCTACGGCTGAAATTGCCGCCGCGACGCAGCAGTTCGTTGGCGTACCAGTTCTTGGTCGAACCGGTGATCTTCGAGTCTTCGAGGAAGCCTTTGGCTTCGCTCTGGGCGTTGGAGGTGGCCAGTGTGGTCGGAACGAATTCCTGACTGGTTGGCTCTGCCTGGGCCGCGACGCTTACTGCGATCAGGGACAAGGCGAATACAGCGGTGCTGGCTTTTTTCACGTTTTGAAGCTCCCGATTACTGCTTTTATAGAGGCCGGCTTTTATGGGTTAGCCGGCTTTGGTGGTGCGGCCTTGTGGGCCTTTTTTGCTCGATTCCGCGGATCGCGGATAAAGCGCTGCCAAAGACGCGACGCGCCTCTGGCATGGGTTAACGATTAATCGGCGATGCTCACGCCTGAGAAGTTGTTGCGATTGAACGGGCTGACCAGAAAGCCTTTCACGTTGGCTCGCAGCGGCTGAATCACCGTCGAGTGGGCGATCGGTGTGATCGGAACCTGGCTTTTAAGGTAATGCTGGGCCTGCTGGTAAAGGCTGATGCGCTGATCTTTGTCGGCAGTGGAGACGGCTGATTTGATCAAGGCGTCGTATTTCTCGTCGCACCACATCGAGTAGTTGTTGCCACCAATCGACGCGCAGCTGTAAAGCGTGCCCATCCAGTTGTCCGGGTCACCGTTGTCACCGGTCCAGCCGATCAGCGAGATATCGTGCTCGCCGTTCTTGCTGCGCTTGAGGTACTCGCCCCATTCGTAACTGACGATGGTGGCCTTGATGCCGACCTTGGCCCAGTCGGCCTGAAGCATTTGCGCCATCAGTTTGGCGTTGGGGTTATAGGGGCGTTGGACGGGCATTGCCCACAGGGTCAGTTCGGTGCCTTCCTTGACGCCCGCCGCACGCAGCAACTCCCTGGCTTTCTCGGGGTTGTATGGCGCGTCCTTGACGGTGTCGTCGAACGACCATTGGGTCGGCGGCATGGCGTTCTGCGCCAATTGACCCGCGCCCTGGTACACCGCATCGATGATGGCTTTCTTGTCGACGGCCATGTCCAGCGCCTGTCGAACCTGAAGATTGTCCAACGGCGCGTGACGCACGTTGTAGGCGATGTAACCGAGGTTGAAGCCGGGCTTCTCGATCACCTTCAAGTGTTTGTCGGCCTTGATCGACTCAATGTCGGCGGGACGAGGATTGAGGGTGACCTGGCATTCGTTCTTTTTGAGTTTCTGGATGCGAACCGAGGCATCGGTATTGATGGCAAAGATCAGCTGGTCAATTTTAACCCTGCTCGGGTCCCAGAACTGTTTGTTGGCGACATAACGAATTTGCGAATCTTTCTGATAACGCTGAAAGATAAAAGGTCCGGTACCAATCGGCGATTGGTTTATATCGCGAACATTGCCCGATGCCATCAGTTTGTCAGCATACTCAGCGGAAAGAATAGACGCGAAGTTCATCGCTATATTCTGGATGAATGCCGCATCCACTTTGTTCAACGAAAACACAACGGTCATGGGGCCGGTTTTTTCAACCGACTTTATATTCTTGTCCAGACCCATGCTGGTGAAGTACGGAAACTCGGTCGGGTAGGCAACGCGAAACGGATGATCCTTGTGCAGCATGCGATTGAATGTGAACAGCACATCGTCGGCGTTGAAGTCGCGGGTCGGCGTGAACGTCTTGTTGCTGTGGAATTTCACGCCCTCACGCAGGTGAAACGTATAGCTCAAGCCGTCAGCGGAGATGTCCCAGCTCGTCGCCAACGCAGGCACGACGCTGGTCTGGCCGCGCTCGAACTCGGCCAACCGGTTGTAGATCGGCTCGGCCGCGTCGTTATCGGTGCCCGAGGTGTATTGACCGATGTCGAAGCCTGCGGGACTGCCTTCAGAGCAAAACACCAGACTCTTGGTCGCGGCCTGTGTAACCGTAGTAGTGGCTAATAGCCCAGCAGCTAACCCGGTCATTAATAATGACGACACAACAATATTCTTTCTCATGACAATCCTTATCGTCTGGAACGTGAATAACCAGCAATAGCGGGGGAAACTCCTAGGCAATCGTTTGCGCAAATGGAGTTTCAACGGCTACGGGAGAACCCGACCGACCGATAAACGACACATATCAGGTGCGGGAACTCGAGAAGGTATGTCCGTCGAGCCGCACAGTAAATAGTTCCGAGTGCTTCAATGTTTGTAGGAAAAATGCATATCGTTAGTAGGCAAATTCTTTGCGCAACACATTACTCATCTAACGATATTCAATTTCATTATGAATCGCGCGCATAACGACACGGTCGCATTACCCGAAGGTAACGCGACCGTGAAGTCATATAGAGGTATTACTTACCGCTGACGCTCACACCGTAGAACGAGTTCAGACCGAATGGGCTGATCTTGAAGTCCTGAACTTCCTTACGCATCGGCTGATAAACAGTCGAGTGCGCAATCGGGGTCATAGGGACTGCGTCCTTGAGCAAGTGCTGAGCCTGTTTGTACAGCTCGGTGCGCTTGGCCTGGTCGGTGGTTTCCTTGGCCTGGTGGATCAAGGTGTCGAAAGGCTTGTCGCACCACTTGGCGAAGTTGTTGCCGTTGACGGCGTCGCAACCGAACAGCGTGCCCAGCCAGTTGTCCGGGTCACCGTTGTCGCCGCTCCAGCCAATCAGCATCGCGCCGTTTTCGCCCGCTTTGGCGCGCTTGATGTATTCGCCCCACTCATAGGAAACGATCTTGGCGTTGATGCCGATCTTCTTCCAGTCGTTCTGGAGCATTTCAGCCATCAGCTTGGCGTTCGGGTTGTACGGACGCTGAACCGGCATCGCCCACAGGGTGATTTCGGTGCCTTCAGCCACGCCTGCTTTTTTCAGCAGCTCTTTGGCCTTGGCGACGTCGTACGGAGCGTCCTTGATGGTGGTGTCATAGGACCACTGAGTCGGCGGCATGGCGTTGACGGCCAGCTGACCTGCACCCTGATACACCGCGTCGATGATGGCTTTTTTGTCGACAGCCATGTCCAGCGCCTGGCGAACTTCCAGCTTGGCCAGCGGGTTTGGCTTGGTCTCGCCCTTGATGGTCGGCATCACGTTGTAGGCGATGTAGCCCAGGTTGAAGCCCGCCTGATCAGGCATCTTCAGCGCCGGGTCAGCCTTCAGCGGAGCGAGGTCCGCAGGACGTGGGTAAGCGGTGATCTGGCATTCGCCTTTCTTCAGCTTCTGTGCGCGGACCGAAGCGTCGGTGGTGATGGCGAAAATCAGGTTGTCGACTTTGACGTCTTCAGGCTTCCAGTAGTCCTTGTTTCCGGTGAAACGGATGTTGGAGTCTTTCTGGTAGCTCTTGAACACGAACGGACCAGTGCCGATTGGCTTCTGGTTGATGTCTTCGGCCTTGCCTTCCTTGAGCAGCTGGGCGGCGTATTCAGCGGACTGAATGGACGCGAAGCTCATCGCCAGGTTCTGAATGAACGCAGCGTCAACGGTGGCCAGGGTCATTTTGACGGTGTGGTCGTCAATCTTCTCGATCTTGGTGATGTTGGTGTCCATCGCCATGTCGGTGAAGTACGGGAATTCGGTCGGGTACGCCTTACGGAACGGATCGTCCTTGTTGATCATGCGGTTGAACGTGAACAGCACGTCATCGGCATTGAAGGTACGGGTCGGTTTGAAGTACGGCGTGGTGTGGAACTTGACGCCTTCACGCAAGTGGAAGGTGTAGGTCAGGCCGTCCGGGGAAACGTCCCAGCTGGTGGCCAGGCCTGGAATAACGGCGGTGCCGCCACGTTCGAACTGGCTCAAGCGGTTGAAGACGGTCTCGGCCGAAGCATCGAAGTCGGTACCGGTGGTGTATTGACCTGGGTCGAAACCAGCGGGGCTGCCTTCGGAGCAGAACACCAGGTTCGATGCTGCTTGAGCGAAGGGAGCGCTGGCGATCAAACCTGCGCCGATAAGAAACGGAATGACCGCTTTTTTGAGCATGGTGGCCTCAGTTGTTGTCATTTTTTGATTGAGGGGTACGGGCTTTTTGAGCCGACCCCGCGGATACTTATGCAGGCGCCATACCCAAAGCAAGATACTGGCGCCAATCGAGTGTCAAAGAGTGGCACGAACGTACACGAATGTCGCAAAACTATAATTTCTGACGCTGTTGAACGTTTGCGTGTCGCATATCGACATCTTTGTTGCACTATTGGGGTGCGTCGCAACGTGGCGAATGCACCCGCTTGAGCCACAAGTGTTACTTCACTGTTGGTTTTCTGTGGTGCTATCTGGCCAGGCTTACCCCGTAGAAGGGCGTCAGGCCGAACGGGCTGAGCTTGAAGTCCTGCACCTCCTTGCGCATGGGCTGAAAGACTTTCGAGTTGGCGATCGGAGTGATCGGCACGTCGTTTTTCAGAATGTTCTGCGCCTGCTGATACAGCTTGATCCGCTCGTTGCGATCGCTGGTCAGCTTGGCCTGGGTCACCAGCTTGTCGTAACCGGTGTTGCACCATTTGGCGTAGTTGCTGCCGTTGACCGCTGCACAGCTGTAGAGCACGCCGAGCCAGTTGTCCGGGTCGCCGTTGTCACCTGTCCAACCATAGATCATCACGTCGTGTTCGCCAGCCTTGGCCCGCTTGATGTACTCGCCCCATTCGTAGCTGACGATGTTCGCCTTGATGCCGATCTTTGCCCAGTCGGACTGAATCATCTGCGCCGACATCCGTGCGTTCGGGTTGGAGGCGCGCTGCACGGTCATCGCCCACAGATTGATTTGCGTACCGGGTGCGACGCCTGCTTCCTTGAGCAACTGCCGAGCTTTCTCCGGATCGTGAGGCGCGTCCTTGATGTTGGGGTCATAGCTCCATTGCGCGGGCGGCAATGCGTTCTGCGCCAGTTGTCCCGCGCCCTGGTAAACCGCCTTGATGATGGCGGGCTTGTCGATGGCCATGTCCAGCGCCTGGCGGACCTTGAGCTGGTCAAGCGGCGGATGGGTCACGTTGTAGGCCAGGAAGCCCAGGTTGAAGCCAGCTTGGCTGAGCACCTTGAGGTTCGGGTCCTTCTGCGCTTCTTCAATGTCCTGTGGACGCGGATAGCCGCTGACCTGGCATTCGCCGGTCTTGAGCTTCTGCAAGCGGGTGGCGGCGTCCGTGTTGATCGAAAAGATCAGGTTGTCGAGCTTCACGTCTTCCGGCTTCCAGTAGTCCTTATTGCCGGTATACCGGATCTGCGCGTCCTTCTGATAGCGCTTGAACACGAACGGTCCCGTGCCGATCGGCTTCTGATTGATGTCGCCAGCCTTGCCTTCCTTGAGCAATTGGGCGGCATATTCCGCCGACTGAATGGACGCGAAACTCATGGCCAGATTCTGAATGAACGCCGCATCGATGTTGTTCAGGTGAAACCGGACGGTTTGATCGTCAACTTTTTCGACCTGTTTGATCGTCGTGTTCATGCCCATGTCGGTGAAGTAGGGCGACTCGGACGGATACGCCTTGCGGAAAGGATTGTCAGCATTGAGCAGGCGATTGAAGGTGAACAGCACGTCGTCGGCATTGAAGGTGCGCGTCGGCGTGAAGTAATCGGTGGTGTGGAATTTCACGTTTTCACGCAAGTGGAAGGTGTAGGTCAGTCCGTCATCGGACACTTCCCATTGCGTTGCCAGACCTGGCTCGACTTCGGTGCCTCCGCGCTTGAACTGCGTCAGCCGGTTGAAGACAGTTTCCGCCGACGCGTCGAACTCGGTCCCGCTGGTGTACTGACTGGGATCGAAGCCGGCCGGGCTGGCTTCGGAGCAATAGACCAGGGTGCTGGCAGCCTGGACGGATGGCACGCAAAGCGCCATGGCGGCGGCCAGCAGCAGTGGCTTGAAGGTTTTTTCCATGTGAACCTCATACAAATGCGGCATTCGCGCCTGAATTCATCGACGGATGATAGACAGCGGAGAATGCCGCACGGTTGTATCGGCTTACAAGGTCATGCGGGCCATCAGCGGAGCAGGCCCAGCATCTTCATGATCATGCGTGCAGTGGCGCCTCCGGGCTTGAAGTTTTGCATTTGCCAGATCGGCGAATTGCTGTCCAGCATCTCGCCCCGAAGGAAGTCAAGGTAAGCCACGCTGTCCTTTCTCAGCTGTTCTTTTACGTTGTCTGCGGTTTGCGCCATGCGCTGGCTGATGGTGGCCAGCTCGGTCTTGGACTCGGCTCTGTGGATTTCATGCTTATTGTCCGCGGCCCAGCCTGAGACGACCGGGTCCTGCCAGTCACTGTCCAGCGGATGTCGGAAGTAGCTAGACGCAACCGCTGACGGATCAGTCCCGTGATCGCCGTGCCAGTACCGGTTCATGGCGAAACCCACGCTGCGTACCGCGTTGCCCGCCAGCAATGCCGCCAGAAGGTGGAGAGGGTGATCGGCATGATCCTTGGCCAACTGCGAATGAGTGGGATCGGTGGAGCCGTTGGTATTCGGGTCTTCGCCATAACGGGTTTGCCAGTCATCGACGTGGTTGCCCAGCAGCTTGAGCATGTCGTGCTGGATGATGCCGACCGCGTTGCCGACGACGGCATTGGCACCCTTCAGGTAGTGCGCACATCGTTGCAGGTATTCGACCATGGGGAGACCGACCCAGGCATCACGTTCTGAGAGGAACGCCTGGTAGATTTCCAGGTAACGCGGGTTTTTATGTTCTTCAAGCAGAATCAACAGAATCTGCTCTCGCTCGCTGCGCTCTCCCGGCCTGAGGGGTTGATAGGCGACTGTGTCCAGGCCGAACAGCACCTCACCCAGCGGTTCCGCGAGGCTGGCAATCACATCGGTGGGGCCGAACATGCCGGTCACCAGTGGCAGGCCAGCTTTGCAGTTTGCCGGTGACGTCCAGGGCACCACCTGGGTGTAGCCATTCTTGATCAGGCTCAACTCGACAAAGTTGGAGTGCGCGAAGAAGTCTTCAAGCACATGAAGCGCCGAGCCGAATGCGCGCATGCCTTTGGGCGTCGGACCAGCCTTCATCGCCGTGTGCAGTTCGGACGCCATGAAACGTTCAGAGCGCGCCAGGTAGCGTTTCATCGACGTGTCGTAATCCACCTCCAGCAGCGGATCGCCGGGGAGCACCAACGGCTCGAAGTCGGGGTCGCGCAGTCTGGGGTCCGAAGTGGCCGAACCGCTGGATTTCGGGTTGTCGATGTGCTCCGAGGGGCGGTAGACGCCGAGTATTTCCGGCGTGACCCTGAAGTGCTCCGGCGCTGCTTTGCGCAAGTGGCCGAAGGGTTTTATCGACAGCACGTCGACGATACGGGTAAGCGCCTCACGCGAGAGCACATCGGGAAAGTTTTTCGGCATGCTGGCCGCACGAACCAGCTTGGGGTCCAGCAGCTGTGAATAGTCACGCAGCCAGTTGCCGAAGTAGATTTTATCCCGCTCCTCCGAGTTGAACCCGGCGGCCTCCAGGGCTTTTTCGATCTGCCGGTGCGTCATGTGGTCGTTGTGACCGTGACCTGCTTCGAAGGCTTCACGATCGGGATTGTCGAGCTTGATCTCCTGATAGGGGCGGCCATGGATGTCCGCGCCCAGCGCCAGGGCTTTTTGCCAGCTGACGCCGAGCGGTTCAGGACGGGCGTTGTAAAGCAGGTCGGAGTAGAAGCCCAGCAGCAGTTCGTCGGGCTTGTCGGGATGGAACAGCCAATCGTCCATCTGCGGTCGATCTTCGGGCTTGAAGACTTCCAGCATGCTCAATGCGAAGCGGCCTCCTTCCTCACGCGGTGCGTCAGGTGCAAGGGTGGGCATTCCGTGTTCATCCTTGTCGCACAGATCCTGGCGCAGAACATTGTCGATATGGTGACCGAACTCGTGCAGCAGGATCACCAGCAGGTACACGTCTCGGTCCGCCTCTGGGTCCGGAGCGAACATGATGGCTTCCATGATCCCGGAGTTGATGCGAATGATGCGATCACGGTTGTCGTAGTCGGCCATGACCGGACCGCCCTGGACGGGCTCGATATGAGGCGGATGAATGAAGCCCGCCAGCAATGCGTTTCTCAGTGCCGCGTAGGTATGCCTTGGGATGTCGTTGCCGAACACCGGGCGCATCAGGGCGTCGAATTCATCTTCATCCTTGAGCCTGGCGATGTTGGTAAGGTAATCCAGCGCGAACGTGCTTTTGAAATATTCGCCGGCCGCCGGGGTTTGCGGGCGGTAGAACACTATTTTGTCCATTTGAAATCTTCATCCTTGAAGTAAAAAGAGCACACAGACCGATGCCAGACGTTCATCACCGGCGTGGCTTGTGTGCGTAAGCGTTTGGGGTGAGCCGTTGATTCTATGGATTCGGGAGGCGGGGAAAATCAGCAGACTCGCCGGGCGGTGTAGGCCGAGGATTCAGGACTGTGAGGAGGCTGCGACCGGGAGAGGGAAAACGGGAGCGGAGCGGGGAGGAAACGGCGGCAACCCTTGGCTGCCGCCGTTTTGCGTCAAGGCAGGGTGACTTCGATGACGCCGTCAGCCGTGACACTGACCTGGCTGGTGCCGGCTTCGACTTCAGGCGTTGGCGCAGCGTCTGCCCGTTCGGCTTTCATCATCATGACCGGCGCACGCAGGTAAGGCTGTGGATAACCTGACGTGTTGAGGTTCAGGTTGACCAGTTTGTACGCGCTGCCGCCAAGGGCCTCGGTGACCAGTTGCGCGCGCGCCTTGAACGCGGTCACCGCGTCCTTGAGCAACGCGTCTTCGCTGGCTTTGCGCGCCGGGTTGGAGATGGAGAAGTCCATACCACCCATTTTCATGTCGCTGGCCAGCAGTTCGCCGGTCAGTTTGGACAGTGCGGCGAAATCAGGGCTTTCCAGTCGCAGTTCGGCACGTTCGCGCCAGCCGGTGATCTTCTGACCCTTGTCGTCATAAATCGGGTAACTGTTGCGGCTGCCTTGGCGAATGGTCACTTCCTTGACCTTGCGCGCCTCACCCAGGGCCTTGTTCAGCGTCTCTGTGATACCCGCGGCCAGTTTGGCGGGGTCAGCGTTCTGCGATTCGGTGTACACGGTGACTGTCATCAGGTCGCGCTGGACTTCCTGATTGACCTCGGCGCGCACTGAAACCTGGTTGTAATGAACGTCATCGGCCATAGCGGGCACGCTGGCCAGAGCGGCGGCGCCGAGAGCGAAAAGTGTCGCGGTGGGACGAAGGCTGAACATAGAAACTCCTTGTTTGGCGAACCGTTTGCGGCGAATTGAAGATCGCTCGTCAAACGGATGCCCATGAGACTGTCATCCGGGGATCTTGTTCCGGACAGGCTTCCACCGTTCGATGGCTGCCGCAGGTTCTCGGGCGTATCCGGTACCTGTAGGAGCCGTCCGAGGTTATGAGGGTCTGGGCCGCACTTCGGACGAGCGTGGGCTGCCATTCACCATCGTCATCACCAACCCGCCGCGCTCGCCAGCAAGCCGGCGTGTTCACAGGGGATACCTGCATGCTGAGTGTCGCTGATAACTGTGGCGCTTTGACGCACTTCGAAGGAAAGCGCTGTCGCTTTGGTTATACTCGCTCCGATTCGCCTGGAGCGCTCATCAGGAGAGCTCATGCTCGCCCCCGTACAATTGCTGTCCGCCACTCGCCAGAACCTCTGGCGGCTGACCTTTATCCGCATTCTGGTGCTGGCCGCCCAAGCCGGCTCGGTCGGGTTCGCCTATCTGTTCGATCTGTTGCACCTGCCTTGGTTGCAGCTGGACATCACCCTCGGATTTTCCGCCATCGTCTGCCTTCTGACGGCTATCCGCCTGCGCACCTCATGGCCGGTGACCGAGCTTGAGTACGCCGTGCAGCTGGCGTTCGACCTGTTTATCCACAGCGCGCTGCTGTATTTCTCCGGTGGTTCGACCAACCCGTTCGTTTCCTATTATCTGGTGCCGCTGACCATCGCCGCCGTGACCCTACCGTGGCGCTATTCTCTGATCCTGTCCGGGATCGCGCTGGCGCTGTACACCTTGATGCTGGCCAATTTCTACCCGGTCGAAGCCTTCGCCATCGCCCGCGAGAAGATGCAGATCTACGGCATGTGGCTGAGCTTCGCATTGGCTGCCGGCGTCATTACCTTCTTCGCTGCACGGATGGCTGAAGAATTACGCCGTCAGGAGCAGATGCGCGCGTTGCGTCGGGAAGAGGGCGCCCGCGATCAACAGCTGTTGGCCGTGGCCACCGAAGCCGCCGGCGCCGCGCACGAGCTGGGTACGCCATTGGCGACCATGAGCGTGCTGCTAAAGGAGATGCAGCAGGACCACAAGGACCCTGCGTTGCAGGAAGACCTGTCGGTGCTGCAGGATCAGGTCAAACTGTGCAAGGAAACCCTGCAACAGCTGGTGCGCGCGGCCGAGGCCAATCGCCGGTTGGCCGTGCAGGAACAAACCGTCACGCATTGGCTCGATCAGGCACTCAATCGCTGGCACCTGATGCGCCCTGAAGCCAGCTACCGTTTTCAGCGTCTGGGGCAGGGCGATGTACCGATGGTCGCGCCACCGCCCGATCTGACGCAGGCCCTGCTGAACTTGCTGAACAACGCCGCCGACGCATGCGCCGAAGGTCTGGAAGTGAACCTGGACTGGAGCGCTGCGGAGATCAGCATCACGATTCGCGACCACGGCGCAGGTGTGCCGCTGGCCGTGGCCGAACAGATCGGCAAACCGTTTTTTACCACCAAGGGCAAAGGCTTCGGTCTGGGCCTTTTTTTGAGCAAGGCCAGCGTGACGCGCGCGGGCGGCTCGGTGAAACTCTATCCTCACGAGGAAGGCGGCACGCTCACCGAGCTGCGCCTGCCCCGGAACGCAACAGGAGATGAAGCATGACTGACGAAATCCAGGTCGAAGGCGAAGAACTGCCGCACCTGTTGCTGGTGGACGACGACGCCACCTTTACTCGCGTGATGGCGCGCGCAATGGCCCGCCGTGGCTTTCGCGTCAGCACCGCCAGTTCTGCCGAAGAGGGCCTGACGCTGGCCCAGCAGGACATTCCGGACTACGCCACGGTCGACCTCAAGATGGAAGGCGACTCGGGGCTGGTGCTGTTGCCCAAGCTGCTGGAACTGGACCCGGAAATGCGTGTCCTGATACTGACCGGTTATTCGAGCATCGCCACCGCTGTCGAGGCGATCAAGCGCGGCGCCTGCAACTACCTGTGCAAACCGGCCGACGCCGACGACGTACTGGCAGCGCTGCTGTCCGAGCACGCCGATCTGGATACCCTGGTGCCGGAAAACCCGATGTCGGTGGACCGTCTGCAGTGGGAACACATTCAGCGCGTCCTGACCGAACACGAGGGCAACATTTCCGCGACCGCACGGGCGCTGGGGATGCATCGAAGAACGCTTCAGCGCAAATTGCAAAAGCGACCGGTCCGCCGTTAAGCCAGGACGCCACCTAAAGATTTCTTCATGGAAGACCGCGTGTGGCGTCTGGCACATTGGTGCCAACGCCCTTAAATGCCTGCCGCCGAGCCATCACCATGAATGTTGATATTGATGAATCCAGGGTCAATGACGCTGTGAACGGGAGCTTTTTTTCCCGGGTCTGGAAGTTGGTCACGCCTTACTGGCGCAGTGAAGAAAAAGGCATGGCCTGGGTTCTGCTCATCGCCGTGATTGCACTGTCGCTGTTCAGCGTGTTCATTTCCGTGCTGGTCAACAGCTGGTACCGGGATTTTTACAATGCCCTGCAGAACAAAGACCTGGGCGCCTTCACTCACCTGATCCTGTATTTCTGCGGCATCGCTGCCATCGCCATTCTGGGAGCGGTGTACCGGCTTTATCTCACGCAGATGCTGACGATTCGCTGGCGTCGCTGGCTCACCGAAAAGCATTTCACCAAATGGCTTGCTCACAAGAACTATTACCGGCTGGAGCAGGGCGGTTACACCGATAACCCTGACCAGCGTCTGTCGGAAGACCTCAACAACTTCACCTCCGACACGCTGAGCCTGAGCCTCGGGTTGCTGCGTACGGTCGTCAGCCTGGTGTCGTTCTCGGTGATCCTGTGGGGCGTGTCCGGCAGCATCGAACTATTCGGGATCACCATTCCCGGCTACATGTTCTGGGCCGCGCTGCTTTACGCTGCGGTCGGCAGTTGGCTCACCCATCTGATCGGTAGACGCCTGATCGTGCTGAGCAACCAGCAACAGCGCTACGAAGCGGACATGCGTTTTGCGCTGGTGCGGGTGCGTGAGAATGCCGAAAGCATTGCCCTTTCCGAGGGCGAGGCGAATGAAAATCAGCGGCTGAGCACACGCTTCGGCATGGTCTGGAGTAACTTCTGGACCATCATGAAGGTGCAGAAGCGTCTGACGTTCTTCACTGCGGGCTACTCGCAGATCGCGATCGTCTTCGCCTTCGTGGTCGCCGCGCCTCGCTACTTTGCCGGCAAGATCGAACTGGGCGAGCTGATGCAGATCAACTCGGCGTTCGGCAACGTGCAGGAGAACTTCAGCTGGTTCATCGACGCGTACACCCAGTTGGCGTCATGGCGCGCCACCTGTGATCGTCTCCTGAGTTTTCGTCAGGCCATGGACGAAAATGAAGCGCGCGTCCCGGCCATTAATGTCACCCACGAAAGCAATGCGCTGCACCTGCAAGGTCTGGGGCTGTCGCTGGTGGGCGGGCGTCAATTGCTGAACAACGCCAATGTCGACATCGCGGCGGGCGACAAAGTCATGCTCAGCGGTCGTTCCGGCAGCGGCAAAAGCACGTTGCTGCGGGCGATGGGCGGCTTGTGGAACGAGGGGCACGGCGCGGTTCGGCTGCCGGCCAAGCGTGCGTTCTTCTTGCCGCAAAAGCCTTATCTGCCCATCGGCACGCTGCGCGAAGCACTCAGTTATCCACAGGCACCCGAGGTTTACCCGGCCGAGCGGTTCGCTCAAGTGCTGGAAACCTGCCGCCTGAGTCACCTGGTGCCGCGCCTGGACGAAAGCAATCATTGGCAGCGCATGCTCTCACCCGGTGAGCAGCAGCGGGTGGCCTTCGCCCGGGCCTTGTTGTATGCGCCAGACTGGCTCTACCTCGACGAAGCCACCTCGGCCATGGACGAAGAGGACGAAGCGGCGCTGTATCAGGCGCTGCTTGACGAGTTGCCGGGCGTGACCCTGCTCAGCATCGGTCACCGCAGCAGTCTCAAACGCTTCCATCGTCGTCACTTGCGCATCGAAGGGGGTCAGCTTGAGGAGCAGCCTCATCCGGAAGCGGTGGTGTAACCGCGCTCATTTGATGCCGACGGCGCCAAAGTGCCGCAAAAACCTACATACTCGCCGGGTTTGTTATGTGATCGTACAACCCGGTGAGCTATTATTAGCCCATCAGCGTATTTAGAGATGCATGTTGGATATGGAAAATCAGAGTGCTCCGCCTCGCGCACGTAGAAAGCACCGCAGCCTCGCGCAGGAACTCGTCACTGAACTCTCCGAGCGCATTCGCAGCGGAGCGCTGAAGCGCGGCGATAAATTGCCCACCGAATCCGCGATCATGGAAGAGCAGGGCGTCAGCCGCACGGTCGTGCGCGAAGCCATTTCACGCCTGCAGGCGTCGGGTCTGGTGGAAACCCGTCACGGCATCGGCACCTTCGTGCTGGACACTCCGAGCCCGAGCGGCTTCCGCATCGATCCGGCGACAATCGTCACCTTGCGCGATGTCCTGGCGATTCTCGAACTGCGCATCAGCCTTGAAGTCGAGTCTGCCGGTCTGGCCGCCCAGCGCAGATCCACCGAGCAACTGGCCGATATGCGCGCGGCCCTCGATGCACTGAATGAAAGCGCCTCCCATGCCAGCGATGCGGTCGGCGCGGATTTCCAGTTCCACATGGCAATTGCGCTGTCCACCGGCAACCGCTATTTCACCGACATCATGAATCACCTGGGCACCAGCATCATTCCTCGTACCCGGTTGAATTCCGCGCGGCTGGCGCACGACGATCATCAGCATTACATGAGCCGTCTGAGCCGCGAGCACGAAGAAATCTACGACGCCATCGCCCGGCAGGATTCCGATGCCGCACGCGCTGCGATGCGCCTGCACCTGACAAACAGCCGCGAGCGGTTGCGTCACGCCCATGAAGAGGCAGAGTCGCAGCGGGCTTGATGTCGTATGACCTGATCTGAGGGCGCTCGCCAAGGTGCTCCGATCTGATGACAAATGAATGCCCCTGTGGGAGTGAGCTTGCTCACGAAGGCGGCATTCCAGCCCCTGGATCGTTGCGGTTGTGCCGGCCCTTTCGTGAGCAAGCTCACTCCCACAGGTTGAGTGTTTGCCGGGCGAACGCGTTTCATCGCGAGTGAGACCCTCTGCTGGGCCACTCATTGGTCACCGCTCATCCCTCGCCCGATAAATAATTCCACACCCCTATTGAGTGATCTCATTCCTAGTTGTACGATGACTTACGACATCAGCGCAGGTCTGGTGATCCATTCATACAATTAGCTTCCCAGGGTGTTCGAATAATGAATCCACAAGAACTGAAGTCCATCCTTTCCCACGGTCTGCTGTCCTTCCCGGTTACCGATTTCAATGCCCAGGGCGATTTCCACCGCGCTGGTTACATCAAACGTCTGGAGTGGCTGGCCCCTTACGGCGCCTCCGCACTGTTCGCCGCTGGCGGTACAGGTGAGTTCTTCTCCCTGACCAGCGACGAATACTCCGAAATCATCAAGACTGCCGTCGACACCTGCGAGAAGTCGGTGCCCATCCTGGCGGGCGTGGGTGGTCCTACCCGTCAAGCCATCGCGATGGCTCAAGAAGCCGAGCGTCTGGGTGCCAAAGGCCTGCTGCTGCTGCCTCACTACCTGACTGAAGCCAGCCAGGACGGCGTTGCCCGTCACGTTGAAGAAGTGTGCAAGTCGGTCAAGATCGGCGTTGTCGTCTACAACCGTAACGTCTGCCGCCTGACGCCTGCGCTGCTGGAGCAACTGGCTGAGCGTTGCCCGAACCTGATCGGTTACAAAGACGGCCTGGGCGACATCGAGCTGATGGTTTCCATCCGCCGTCGCATGGGCGACCGTTTCTCTTACCTGGGTGGTCTGCCGACCGCTGAAGTCTACGCCGCTGCTTACAAGGCACTGGGCGTGCCGGTCTACTCCTCGGCCGTGTTCAACTTCGTACCGAAGCTGGCGATGGACTTCTACCACGCGATCGCCAAAGACGACCACGCCACGGTTGGCAAGCTGATCGACGACTTCTTCCTGCCTTACCTGGACATCCGTAACCGCAAAGCCGGTTACGCGGTGAGCATCGTCAAAGCAGGCGCGAAAATCGCCGGTTACGACGCAGGTCCGGTCCGCGCTCCACTGACCGACCTGACCAAAGAAGAGTTCGAAATGCTGGCTGCACTGATGGACAAGCAAGGCCAGCAGTAATCGCTGACCTGTCGCAAAACCGCTGAGCGATCAGCGGTTTTTTGCCGTCGGGACGTCGTTTTTCGAAGGCCGCTGCGACCGCGTATTTTCCGTTTCAAGACGTTCGTGCTGGCAAGGTTGCCCGCGCGTGAGTGTGCCCTAGGCGTTACAGGCAATACCGGCAGGACCCGCTTCAATCGCATCTGGATTTAGGGGCAGAGGCGAGCAGCACACACATAAAAGATCGTTTAACCCGCGCAAAAAAATAATTAGTGGGAGTTTTCGAACATGCAAAAAACCAAGCCGACTCACGTCCGCTATTTGATCCTGCTCATGCTGTTTCTGGTGACCACGATCAACTACGCCGACCGTGCAACCATCGCCATCGCTGGCTCCAGTCTGCAAAAAAGCCTCGGCATCGACGCCGTCACCCTGGGTTATATCTTTTCCGCCTTTGGCTGGGCCTATGTGGCCGGTCAGATTCCCGGCGGCTGGCTGCTTGATCGCTTCGGTTCGAAGAAGGTCTACGCACTGAGCATCTTCACCTGGTCGCTGTTCACCGTGCTGCAAGGCTATGTCGGTGAATTCGGTCTCTCCACCGCCATCGTTGCGTTGTTCATGCTGCGCTTCCTCGTCGGTCTGGCTGAAGCGCCTTCCTTCCCTGGCAACGCGCGCATCGTCGCGGCCTGGTTCCCGACTTCCGAGCGAGGCACGGCCTCGGCGATCTTCAACTCGGCGCAATACTTCGCCACCGTTCTGTTCGCCCCGATTATGGGCTGGATCGTCTTCACGTTCGGCTGGCAGCATGTGTTCGTGGTCATGGGCGGCATCGGCATCGTGTTCTCGCTGATCTGGCTGAAAGTTATCCACAGCCCGCGCAACCACCCGAGCATCAACAAGGCAGAACTCGATCACATCGCCAACAACGGCGGCATGGTCGATATGGATAGCGACAAGGGCAAAGGCAAGAGCGGCGGCCCGAAATGGGACTACGTGAAGCAGCTGCTGACCAACCGCATGATGCTGGGCATCTATTTGGCGCAGTACTGCATCAACGGCATCACCTACTTCTTCCTGACCTGGTTCCCGGTGTACCTGGTGCAGGAACGCGGCATGACGATCCTGAAGGCCGGCTTCATCGCCTCGCTGCCCGCGATCTGCGGTTTCATCGGTGGCGTACTCGGTGGCATCATTTCCGACTATCTGCTGCGTCGCGGCAAGTCGCTGACGTTCGCCCGCAAGGCGCCTATCATCGGCGGTCTGCTGCTGTCGACCTCCATCGTGACCTGCAACTACGTCGACATCGAATGGGTCGTGGTGGGCTTCATGGCGCTGGCCTTCTTCGGCAAGGGCGTGGGCGCACTGGGCTGGGCGGTCATGTCCGACGCTTCGCCGAAACAAATCGCTGGCTTGAGCGGCGGTCTGTTCAACATGTTCGGTAACATCGCGTCGATCACTACCCCGATCGTCATCGGTTACATCATCAGCTCCACCGGCTCGTTCAAATGGGCGCTGGTGTTCGTCGGTGCCAACGCACTGGTGGCCGTGATCAGCTACGTGTTTATCGTGGGCGAGATCAAACGTGTGGAATTGAAAGACACCCCAACGCAGGGTGATTTGCCGGCCAGCGAAGCCGGCAAGCTTTCTGAAGCGAAAATCTGAGGAAAACCGTGATGAACTTGATCCAACATGCCGACTCGCCGCGTTACATCCGCTTGCATGAGCGCGATAACGTCGTCGTCGTGGTCAATGACCAGGGCGTACCGGCGGGGACAGAATTCGACAACGGTCTGGTGACCATCGATAACGTGCCACAGAGCCACAAGGTCAACACCGTGGACATCCCCGAGGGTGGGGCGGTGATTCGTTACGGGCAGACCATTGGTTATGCCCTGCAAGCGATTCCCCGTGGCAGTTGGGTCAAGGAAGATCAGTTACGCATGCCGAGCGCGCCGCCGCTGGACAGCTTGCCGCTGTCCACGGAAGTGCCGGGCAAGGGCGAGCCGCTGGAAGGCTTTACGTTCGAGGGTTACCGCAACGCCGACGGCACCGTCGGCACGCGCAACATTCTGGGCATCACCACCACGGTTCAATGCGTCACGGGTGTGCTGGATTTTGCGGTCAAGCGCATCCGTGAGGAGCTGCTGCCCAAGTACCCGAACGTCGATGACGTGGTTGCCATCACTCACACCTACGGCTGTGGCGTGGCGATCACGGCCAAGGACGCTTACATCCCGATCCGTACCGTGCGTAACCTGGCGCGCAACCCGAACTTGGGTGGCGAGGCACTGGTCATTGGTCTGGGCTGCGAAAAACTGCAGGCCGATCAGGTGATGCACCAGAACGACCCTTCGGTCGATCTGAGCGATGAATGGATGTATCGCCTGCAGGATTCCAAACACGGCTTCAACGAAATGATCGAGCAGATCATGGAGTTGGCCGAGGTGCGCCTGAAGAAGCTCGATCAGCGTCGCCGCGAAACTGTGCCGGCGTCCGAGCTGATTCTGGGCATGCAGTGCGGCGGCAGCGATGCGTTTTCCGGCATTACCGCCAACCCGGCCCTGGGTTACGCCTCGGACTTGCTGCTGCGCGCAGGCGCTACGGTAATGTTCTCGGAAGTGACCGAAGTCCGTGATGCGATCTACCTGCTCACCTCCCGCGCCGAAACGACTGAAGTGGCAGAAGAACTGGTGCGCGAGATGGACTGGTACGACCGTTACCTGGCCAAAGGCGAAGCGGACCGCAGCGCCAACACCACGCCGGGCAACAAGAAGGGCGGGTTGTCGAACATCGTCGAGAAGTCCCTCGGGTCCATCGTCAAATCCGGCAACAGCGCGATCAACGGGGTCCTTGGCCCTGGCGAGCGCGTCACCCGCAAAGGGCTGATCTTCTGCGCGACACCGGCCAGTGATTTTGTCTGTGGCACGCTGCAACTGGCGGCCGGTATGAACCTGCACGTGTTCACCACCGGTCGCGGCACGCCTTACGGTCTGGCGATGTCACCGGTGGTGAAGGTCTCGACCCGTACCGAGCTGGCCCAGCGCTGGCCGGACCTGATCGACATCGATGCCGGCCGTATCGCAACGGGTCGCGCCAGCATCGAAGAGCTGGGTTGGGAGCTGTTCCATTTCTATCTCGATGTCGCCAGCGGCAAGAAGAAGACCTGGACCGAGCATTACCGTTTGCACAACGACATTACCCTGTTCAACCCGGCGCCGATTACGTAAGCAGGCGCCGATATAAACCGTGGGAGCGAATTCATTCGCGATGCAGTGGTACATCCGACGGACATCTGTCGGATTCACCAACCCATCGCGAATGAATTCGCTCCCACAGGGGCCTGTGTTCGGCAATGCTCTGCGTCATGTTTAATCCCTCACACGTCCCACGGTCCCCGTGGGAATGACGCCGTGTTCGGCGCTCCGCGTCCTCGCCTCAATGCCGCCCATGCTCCTTATGGTGCGGATGCTCCCCGCAAAACCTCGCCAGTGTCAGCACGCTTCGGGTAATCGGCATCGGGATGTTCACCTTCGCCGCCAATTCCAGCACCGCGTCGCCAATCGCCGCCAGTTCCAGCGGCAGCCCTTTGTCGAAGTCCTGCAGCATGGATGTCCGCACCGGCCCCATGCTGGCGCCGAATTGCATGAACGTGGTCGGCTCCATGCTCAGCCTGGCGTCATAAGCGCTTGCCACTTGCATCGCCTCATTGAAGGTCGCCAACGCCAGTTCGCGCATGTCCGGCAGGCCGTATATCTGTTCCAGCGTCGCGCCCGTCACGACGGACACAGGATTCGACGTCAGGTTGGCGATGATTTTTGTCCACAGCTGATCGCGAATACGGTCAGTGCCCTGAGCCTCGATGCCGGCGCTTTCGATCAAGGCACGCAGGCTTTCGAGACGCGGCGTCAGTTGGTTGTTCAGCTCGCCGAAGATGATGCGATACGGGTTGTGGGTCTTCACCACGGCCGGCGCCGAGCTTTGCGCCGTGATGAACACCACGCAGCCGATGACCTTGTGCAGGTCCAGCGTGTCAGTGATGCGCCCGTCCGGGTCGACCGTCTCGACCCGATTTCCTTCGAAACGGCCGCCTTCGCCGTGGAAATACCACCATGGCACGCCGTTGATCACCGGCACCACGACTGTATTGGGTCCAATCAGCGGACCGATGTTTGGCAGCAGGCCGCTCAGTGAAGGCGCTTTGGTGCAGAGGAACAGCAGGTCTTGTTCACCCAGTTGTTCAGCGCTGTCGCTGGCATTGACCTGAACGTGATGCCGGCCCTTGAGATCCTGCAGATGGATACCGTTGCGCTGCAGGGCCGCCAGCGTACGACCTCGAGCAAACACATTGACCGCACGCCCCGTCAGCGCGAGCCGGGCCGCCAGCGTACATCCGATGGCGCCAGCACCCGCGATGCAGATGCGTTTGGGTGAAGAACTCATGGTGACTCCAGATCAGCGTGAAAAGGTTGAGGTGGTCGTCAGCAATATGACCTGAACCCGCCTTATCGCCAATGACCGCAATCTCTGTGGGAGCGAATTCATTCGCGATGCGTCAGTGCAACCGGCACGGCTTGTCGCTCGAGCCATTTTTCGCGAATGAATTCGCTCCCACAGAGGACGGTCGCATAGGCGTCCGCTGGTCACCTGCGACCTGTGGCTCTGAACTTCACCCGCTTGCACCTATCCCTATTGCATGCGTTCTCAGAACCCGTTTGCTTCGGCAGTTTAGCCGGCAAGACAAGGAGGTGGTCATGCGTGCACTGACGTACCACGGCGCTCACGATGTGCGTGTCGAGACCGTTGCAGACCCCATCATTCAGGAAGCCGACGATGTGCTGTTGAAGGTCACCGCGACGGCCATCTGTGGTTCTGATCTGCACCTGTATCGCGGCAAGATTCCCGCTACCGAACAGGGCGATATCTTCGGCCACGAGTTCATGGGAATCGTGGAAGAAGTCGGCCCTCAGGTCACCGCCGTCAAGCCCGGCGACCGCGTGGTCATTCCTTTCGTCATCGCCTGCGGCCACTGCTTCTTCTGTCAGATCGATGCCTTCGCGGCGTGCGAAACCACCAACACCGGCCGAGGTGCGATTCTCAACAAAAAATCCATCGCGCCAGGTGCGGCGCTGTTCGGTTTCAGCCATCTGTACGGCGGTGTGCCGGGCGGTCAGGCGGAGTACGTGCGCGTCCCGAAAGGCAATGTCGGCCCGTTCAAAGTGCCCGGAACGCTCGCGGACGAGAAGGTGCTGTTTTTGTCCGACATCCTGCCGACGGCCTGGCAAGCGGTGCTTAATGCCGGAGTCGGCAAAGGATCCAGCGTCGCCATCTACGGCGCCGGGCCGGTCGGCTTATTGAGCGCTGCCTGCGCAAAAATGCTGGGGGCCGAGAAGATCTTCATGGTCGATCACCATGCGTATCGTCTGGCGTATGCGCAGTTCACGTATGGCGTGATCCCGATCAACTTCGATAACGACGACGATCCGGCCGATACCATCATTCGCCAGACCGCCGGCATGCGTGGTGTAGATGCCGTGATCGATGCCGTGGGCTTCGAAGCCAAGGGCAGTACCACCGAGACCATCCTCGCCACCCTCAAGCTCGAAGGCAGCAGCGGCAAGGCGTTGCGACAGTGCATCGCCGCCGTGCGTCGCGGCGGGACCGTGAGCGTGCCGGGCGTGTATTCGGGGTTCATTCATGGCTTCATGTTTGGCGATGCCTTCGACAAGGGCCTGACCTTCAAGATGGGGCAGACCCACGTGCATCGTTATCTGCCGGAGTTGCTGAGGTTGATCGAGGAAGGCGCGCTGGCGCCGGAAGCGATCATCACCCATCGCTTGTCGCTGGAAGAAGCCGCGGACGGGTATGCGATCTTCGACAAGAAGGAAGAAGACTGCCGCAAGATCATTCTCACCCCGGGGTTCGACAGCCGGGTGGACGCGTCGGCAAACGATGCGGTGCTGTGAGCAAACGGCATGCTGTGAGCGCAACACGTCACCTGTAGGAGTGAGCTTGCTCGCGAGAGGTCGGTATGGCCGAAAAGTCTCTAGAGCGTGAGCCAATGCTTCGTCGGAATGCCGCCCAGACCAAGCTCGCTCCCACAGAAGGTTCAATAGTCTCCGAGTTGAGTATGTGGCGGCATTTACGAATACGCCGCCGAATGATGCGGGTAATCCACCAACCGAGAGCCGATGACCATCTCGCTGATCCAGCCGGTCAGCAGCGTCGTGTACGCATGCTGGCTGGTGTCGGTGCTCAATCCATGGTCCGCCCCGTCCAGCAGGCGATAGGTCAGCGAATGCGCCAGGTCGAATGCGGTGCGATAGCTCATCAAGGTCGCATGGGGCACGTAATCGTCCTGCTCGGATTCCACCAGCAGCACGTCACCCTTGAAGTCTTTGCAGGCCGCCAGCGCGCGGTTGTCGGCGGCGGTCACCGCGGAGCGCCGGTAATGCGCCAGCTTGTCGCGGTCCAGCGCCTGTTTCGGCATGTCCCAGTCAGCGTCCCAATACAGCGCCGGAACGCGCAGCGCGAGCCAGCGCACCGGGCGCATGCCGCTGAGAATGGTCGCCAGATACCCGCCGTAGCTGCTGCCGATCACCGCGATTGCGTTGTTATCCACAGCCGGATGGCTGGCGAGTCGGTCGTACGCCGCCAGCAAGTCTTCCATGCTGTGTTCCCGTGACACCGAGGCGCGCATTTCATGGGTGCGCTCATGGCCGCGAAGATCGAACGTCAGACAGACGCAGCCCAGACCGGTGATGTTCTTCGCTCGCGCCAGATCGCGCTGCTGGCTACCACCCCAGCCGTGAACGAAGAGAATGCCCGGCATTTTCGCGCCGGGTGTCAGGATGGTGCCGGAGATGTGATCGTCGCTGACGGCGATGTCGATGGTTTCACTGCGTACGGTCATAAGGCTGGACCTGTGTGAATTTACTGATAAGGCCGACCTCGGGGTCTTCGCCTTCGTAGAGAACATGGGCATCGGCGGGCAAGGTGGTCGGCCCGTAGATTTCGTGGCTGGAGGCGCAGATCCGCCGTAATTGAGGGTCGGCAGCGAACGCCACCAATGCCTCGACCTCTGCCGGGCTTGCGCCGCCAATGCGCCAGGACTGCTCCAGCACGCCGGAACAGATTTGGCCACGGGCATTGGTGCCGTGGGCGATGTCGTAATTGCGACGCGACGCGAGAAAGTCAGGGAAACACGCCAGCGCTGCTTTTTCGTATTGCATGGCCTGGGTCACGGACCGGCGCACGTCGTCCTCAAGATCAAGCGTGAGCAGTTCATCGTAGCCGCCGCGCACCAGCCACAGTTGTGAGCCGCCGTAGACCGTCTCACCGTTGTTGTCCTGGGTCAGGCTCTGAGTGCCGTGATAGCTCACCGTGATGCCCGCGACCTGAACCTGCCCGACGCTGTAGGTGATCACATCGCTCAAGTCCTCCTCCAGCACCAGCCCCCATTCTTCGACCTCGGCCATGTCCTGTTCCGCGATGGTCTTGTCTAGGTCGGCGTCCGTGTTGACGACCACCTGACCGCGACCCGCCGTTGCCAGCACGGGTTTGATCCGCACCGGTCCGTTCTTGAGCAACTGTCGGCCCGCACGCCGGGCATCGGCTTCGTTGAATACGCTGAAGCCTGAGAGCACGGCATCGGCGGCATCCTCGAAGAAACGGTCCGACCAACCCGCGGGTTTGGCCGTGGCACCGTCGAGTAGCGGGTGGGAGATCGCTTTGGTGGCCATGAAAGGGTGATCGATCAGGCCGCCGAAGAAGTCGTCGACGCTCAGAATGCCCAACGCATCGCCTGCTTGTTTGCCAATCAGCGTGTCGGACGGGATGTAGTAAAGCGCATGGCCTTTATGCAGCGCCGGGTCATAAGCACCGACGAATGTGGCGCCGAGCAGTTTGGCGATTCGCTCCCCCAGCGCTTGCTGGACGACCGTTTCATGGGTGGCCAGTTTTTTGTGAGTAGCCAGCAGAACGACTTCAGACTTTGCAGCGCTGCGTGATCCGCTCATGGGCGAACTCCCTGTTGAGACCGAGGTGTTTCGCAATGCATCTGTTGGGTCTGACCCATCTTTCGCGAATGAATTCGCACGCACAGGCATGAACACGCGCCATTCGATGGTCGGTGGCGCCTGCAATCTACTGTGGGAGCGAAAGCTGGCCTGACGTCTCCCTCGCGTCATCAGCGTCACATTTCGGAAACGGCTGGGTGTGGTCCGTGTCTTCCTGATCGCCCATCGCCTTATATTTTTTGCGCAGTTGACGCAGCTCTTTCTGGTCCAGATTGTCAAGGCTCAACACGGCGTTCTGCGCATCCTTGGTGACGCGCAGCAGTTCATCGATCTTGATGTGCAACTGATCAGTGTCGCGGTTCTGGGTGTTCTGGATCAGGAACACCATGAGGAAGGTGATGATGGTGGTCGACGTGTTGATGATCAGCTGCCAGGTGTCGTTGTAGTGGAACAACGGCCCGGTCGCCGCCCAGACGCAAATCAGCAGCACAGCCACGAGAAAGGTCCGGGGGCTGCCCGTCCACTTCGACAACGCCTGTGCGAACTTGGAGAATTTCATTGCCGGTGTCCTTAGCGATCGAGAGAGATAACCTAGGGACCTCAGCGGAGCTGTGAAATTTCTTCTTACAAAATGAATTCTCGCCAGCGGCGCGTCAGTTCCAGCCGAAGAGCTGATTGGCGTTATCCGTACTGGCTTGGGCCAGGCGTTCGGCGGGAATGTTCATCAGGGCAGACAGGGCGGTGCAGATATCCGGCAAGTGCTCCGGGCTATTTCGCACCTGTGGATGCATCGCGGGCGCCATGTCGGGCGAGTCGGTTTCCAGCACCACACTGTCGAGCGGCAACTCGGCGATGACCCGGTGCATGCGTAACGCCTGCGGCCAGGTCGCGGCACCGCCGAGGCCCAGTTTGAAACCCAGCTTGATGTATTCCTTTGCCTCTTCACGGCTTCCGGCAAACGCATGAACGATACCGCCGCGCTTGAGCTTGAACCGCTTGAGGGTGGCGATCGTGTCGGCGTGGCTGCGACGCACGTGAAGCAGCGCCGGAAGGTTGAAGTCGGCAGCCAGCTGCAACTGACTGTCGAACACGGTCTGCTGGTGTTCGCGGTTCAGGGACTCGACGTAGTAATCCAGCCCGATTTCTCCCACGGCGCAGAGCTTTGGATGGCCGGCCACGGCTGATAGCCGGTCGCGCAACTCCTGCAGATGTTCCGGGAGATGCTCGTCGAGGTAGATCGGATGCAGCCCCAGCGCGGCGTAGACCTGAGGTTCACTCAAAGCCAGATCCCACACGCGTTGCAGATTGCGCTGATAGACACCCAATACGACCACGCGCTCGACGCCCAACTGCTTGCAGTGGCTGAGCACTGCTTGGCGATCCGCATCGAAGTCGTCGAAATCCAGGTGCGTGTGGGTGTCGATCAGCCTCACGGTCAGGCCTCGTGAATCCGCTGTTTGAAGGTCCGAACGATGGCGTGCACACCGGGCTCGTACTGGTCCTGTTCGATGGCAGACAGCGCCAGCGACAGGGCTTTCTCGGCGATCAACGGGTGTTGCTGAGCCATGGCGTTGACCGGCAACGGCAGGAAATCGAGCAGTTGAGTGTCGCCGAACGTGCCCAGGTGCAGTTGATCCGGATTGAGGCGGCGTTGATGCAGCAAGTCGAACACGCCCTGCAGCAGCACGTAGGACGTGGTGATCAGCGCATCCGGAAAATACCCGAGACGGTCCAGCATTTCGCCGGCGATCTGCAGGCCACAATCGCGACTGAAGGATTCGCCGTGTTCAACGATCACCGAGCCCTTGAAGCCCTCCAGCGCGTCCTCGAAACCGCTGGCACGCGCTTTACTGACGCTAAGCTCAGGTCGGGCGCCGATCAGCGCAATGTGTTTCGGCCGGGTTTCCAGCAGGCTGCGGGTCAATTGTTGGCTGGCATCGTGGTCGTCGCTGACCACCGAGCAGAAGTGCGCCGGGTCCATCTCGCGGTCGATGGCGATCACGGGAATGCCTTGCTGTTGCAGCGCGCGATAACTGTCATCGCTGGCGGGCAGGCAACTGGCGACGAACAGCGCGTCGCAGCGTCGGGCGCGGAATAACTGCAACAATTGCAGTTCGCTGATGGGATCGTCGTCGGAACTGGCGATCAGCAACTGGTAGCCTCGTGCCCGGGCACCTTGTTCCAATTGCTTGGCAATCCGGGCGTAGCTGGGGTTTTCCAGATCGGGGAGGATGAAACCCAGCGTGCGGGTGTGACGGCTGCGCAAGCCGGCGGCCTGTGGATTGGGCCGGAAGCCGTGGGCTTCGACCACGGCGCGGACGCGCTCGACCGTTGCGTTGCTGATGCGCTGCTGTTCGGCCTTGCCGTTGATCACGTAGCTGGCGGTGGTCACTGAAACACCGGCCAGACGCGCAATATCACTGAGTTTCAAGCCGAACTTCCTTTTGTTATGGGCAGGTCATTGAAGTGGATCGATGCGCGGAGGATTTTCACCGATTCGCGGTCATCATTACAGCAGACCCTGGGCATGAATGAAGCTCCGAGGTTTTTTAGGACGCTTCCTACAGCAATCGACCAGATGAGCTTCAATCCGCAGAGATTATCGAGTAACGTGCCCGCCCATCTAGATTAAACGATTCAGCAAGCCTGTTTATGGCTGTAATCGAGCAAAAACGCCGGTCGAAGTCCGGCGTTCGTTGCGGTAATCGACCGTAGACAAGCGGTCTTACAACAAAAAATCAGGCGCAACCGTGCGCTGCACAGGAGAACGGCATGCTCGAGCTGACTGTTGAGCAAATTTCCATGGACCAGGTGGCGGCCGACAAATCCGCCGCATTGCAGTTGCTCGCTGACTTGCTGGTGGCCGATGGCTTGGTAGCGCCGGGTTATCTGCAAGGTTTGCAGGCGCGCGAACAGCAGGGCTCGACCTTCCTCGGACAAGGCATCGCGATTCCGCACGGCACACCACAAACCCGCGATCAGGTGTTTGCCACCGGCGTGCGCCTGATGCAATTCCCGCAAGGGGTGGATTGGGGTGACGGGCAGATGGTCTACCTGGCCATCGGTATCGCCGCGAAGTCCGACGAGCACCTGCGTTTGCTGCAACTGCTGACCCGCGCGCTGGGCGAAACCGACCTCGGCGAAGCCTTGCGTCAGGCGAAGAATCCCGAGGCGCTGCTCAAGCTGCTGCAAGGCGCGCCGCAGGAGCTTGCGCTGGACGCGCAGATGATCAGCCTGGGCGCGTCGGTGGATGATTTTGAGGAACTGGTCTGGCGGGGCGCGCGCCTGTTGCGTCGCGCGGACTGCGTGAACAACGGATTCGCCGCCGTGCTGCAACAGGTCGAGCCGCTGCCGCTGGGCGAGGGACTCTGGTGGCTGCACAGCGAGCAGATGGTCAACAAACCGGGCCTCGCGTTCGTCACCCCGGACAAACCGATGCGTCATCTGGGGCAGCCGCTGACCGGCCTGTTCTGCCTGGCCAGCCTGGGCGAGTCTCATCAAGCGTTGCTTGAGCGGCTCTGTGCGCTGCTGATCGAAGGTCGTGGCCATGAATTGGGCCAGGCCACCAGCAGCCGTACCGTGCTTCAGGCGCTCGGCGGTGATGTGCCGCCGGACTGGCCGAGCGAGCGTGTGGCGCTGGCCAATGCTCACGGCTTGCATGCACGTCCCGCCAAGATCCTCGCTCAGTTGGCGAAGGGCTTCGAGGGCGATGTGCGGGTGCGCGTTGTCGATTCCACCGAGAACCCGGTGTCGGTAAAAAGCCTGAGCAAACTGCTGAGCCTGGGCGTGCGCCGTGGGCAAGTGCTGGAGTTCATCGCAGAGCCTGCCGTGGCCGCTGACGCGTTGCCCGCGCTGATTGCCGCCGTGCTGGAAGGACTGGGTGAGGAGATCGAGCCGCTGCCGACCGAAACCGCGCCGACGCCCATCACCACCGTACTGGAAAAATCCCTGACGGCACCGGCTGCCGGTTCACAGATACAAGCGGTGCCGGCCGCACCGGGGATCGCCACCGGCCCCGCGCATGTGCACGTATTGCCGGTGTTCGAATACCCGTTGCGAGGCGAATCCTACACGGCCGAGCACCAACGGCTGCACGCCGCATTGGCGCAAGTGCGTGATGACATCGAGGGGCTGATTCAGCGCAGCACGGCCAAGGCCATTCGCGAGATTTTCGTCACGCATCAGGAAATGCTCGACGACCCCGAGTTGGTCGACGACGTCGCGTTGCGTCTGAAGCAAGGTGAGAGCGCCGCTGCCGCGTGGATAAACGTGATCGAAGCTGCTGCTGTGCAGCAGGAACAGCTCAAGGACGCGCTGCTGGCTGAACGCGCCGCCGACCTTCGTGATGTGGGCCGCCGGGTATTGGCACAGATCTGCGGTGTCGACGACCTGATCGAGCCTGAAGAACCTTACATCCTGGTGATGGACGAAGTCGGTCCGTCCGATGTGGCGCGTCTGGACCCGGCCCGCGTCGCGGGCATTCTGACGGCGCGCGGCGGAGCGACAGCGCACAGCGCCATCGTTGCGCGAGCGCTGGGCATTCCCGCGCTGGTCGGTGCAGGCGATACCGTGCTGCTGATCAAGTCAGGCACGCTGCTGTTGATCGATGGCCAACGCGGCCGTCTCGACGTTGCGCCGGATGACCTGACGCTGCAACGGGCACTGCTTGACCGCGACACCCGCGAGCAACGCCTGAAAGTCGCTGCGGCGTTGCGCATGGAGCCGGCCATTACCAAAGATGGCCATCCGGTCGAAGTGTTCGCCAACATCGGCGACAGCGCCGGCACGCCTGCGGCGGTGGAGCAGGGCGCAGAGGGGATTGGTCTTTTGCGCACGGAGTTACTCTTCATGGCGCACAGTTCCGCGCCCGATGAAGCCACGCAAGAAGCCGAATACCGCCGCGTGCTCGACGACCTTCAAGGGCGTCCACTGGTGGTTCGCACGCTGGACGTCGGTGGCGACAAACCGCTGCCGTACTGGCCCATCGACAAGGAAGAAAACCCTTTTCTCGGCGTGCGCGGCATTCGCCTGACCCTGCAGCGTCCCGACGTGATGGAAAGCCAGTTGCGCGCCTTGTTGCGCGCGGCTGACAACCGTCCATTGCGCATCATGTTTCCGATGGTCGGCACCCTCGAAGAATGGCGTCAGGCGCGGGACATGACCGAACGGCTGCGTCTGGAGATTCCGGTGGCCGACCTGCAACTGGGGATCATGATCGAAGTGCCGTCGGCTGCCTTGCTGGCGCCGGTGCTGGCCAAGGAAGTGGACTTCTTCAGCGTCGGCACCAACGACCTGACGCAATACACACTGGCCATCGACCGGGGCCATCCGACGTTGTCCGCCCAGGCCGACGGTTTGCACCCTGCGGTGCTGCAACTGATCGACATTACCGTGCGCGCGGCCCATGCCCATGGCAAATGGGTCGGGGTGTGCGGCGAGCTGGCGGCCGATCCGCTGGCGGTGCCGGTGCTGGTCGGGCTGGGTGTGGATGAATTGAGTGTCGCGGCGCGCAGTGTTGGCGAAGTGAAAGCCTGCGTACGTGAATTGAATGTAATCGGTGCCCGACAGCTTGCGCAGGCCGCGCTGGCTGTGGGGAGTGCCGCGCAAGTGCGTGCCCTCGTGGAGGGGCTGTAATGGCGAAAATTCTGACATTGACCATGAACCCGGCGCTCGACCTGACCGTGCAGTTGGGGCCGTTGCAGGTGGGGCAGGTCAACCGCAGCGAATGCATGCTCAGCCATGCGGCGGGCAAAGGCATCAACGTGGCGCAGGTCCTCGCCGATCTGGGGCATGAATTGACCGTGGCGGGGTTTCTCGGGGTCGACAATCAGTTGCCGTTCGAGTCGCTGTTCGCCAAACGGGGATTTGTCGACGAGTTCGTGCGTGTGCCTGGCGAGACGCGCAGCAACATCAAGCTGGCCGAAAGCAGCGGCCGAATCACCGACCTCAATGGCCCGGGGCCTGAGGTCAGCGTGGCGGCGCAGCAGGCGCTGGCAACGCGTGTCGAGCAGATCGCGGGCGATTTCGATGCCGTGGTGGTGGCGGGCAGTCTGCCGCGCGGTGTCGATGCGCACTGGCTGAAAACCTTGCTTCTGCGTTTGAACGCGATGGGCCTGAAAGTGGCGCTGGACACCAGTGGCGAAGCGCTGCGGGCCGGTCTTGAGGCGTCACCCTGGATGATCAAACCCAACACGGAGGAACTGGCCGACGCACTGGACGCGCCCATTATCTCTATCGCGGCCCAGGCCCAGGCAGCCGCCGAATTGCGTCAGCGCGGCATTGAGCACGTGGTGATTTCTCAGGGCGCGGAGGGCGTGCACTGGTTCAGTTCCTCGGTCGCCTTGCAGGCGTTGCCGCCGAAGGTCACGGTCGCGAGCACCGTGGGGGCGGGGGACTCGTTGCTGGCGGGCATGGTTCATGGCCTGCTCAGCGGTCATACGCCCGAGCAGACGTTGCGCACGGCAACGGCGATTGCGGCGATGGCAGTCACCCAGATCGGTTTCGGTATTAACGACTCCGCGCAACTCAAACGGCTGGCAAGCGGCGTCAGCGTACGCGCACTGACTGCATAACGCCGAATCGAACAAGAAGAGAGGAAACGGGATGAAGTTAGCCATTGTTACGGCCTGTCCGAACGGAAAAATCAGCAGTGTCCTCAGCGCCCGTCTGCTCGACGCGGCCGCACAGCGCCAGGGCTGGAGCACCTCTGTCGAAGTGTACGATCCGCGTCATCCGGAAAAACAGCTGTCCGCCACTGACATCGAAGCAGCGGACTGGGTGCTGGTGGTCAACACCGGCCCACTGGATTTGCAGCGCTTCTCGGGCAAGCGTCTGTATCAATCGACGCCGTCCCGGGCGCTGCAGGATGTCGACAGCTTTGTGCATTCGGCCAGCGAACTGGCGTCGGTTTACACCGCCAGCGTAAACGCGGAATCCGAAGCGCCTGCGGTCAATGCGGCGCCGCGTCTGGTGGCCGTCACCGCGTGTCCTACGGGTGTGGCGCACACCTTCATGGCCGCCGAGGCGATCCAGCAAGCGGCGAAAAAGCTCGGCTATGACCTGCAGGTGGAAACCCAGGGTTCGGTCGGCGCGCGTAACCCGCTCAGCGCTCAGGCGATTGCTGACGCGGACGTCGTGTTGCTGGCCGCCGACATCGAGGTGGCCACCGAGCGTTTCGCCGGCAAGCCTATTTATCGCTGCGGCACCGGCATTGCACTGAAACAGTCCGAGGCGACGCTGAAAAAAGCGCTGGCCGAAGCGCAAGTCGAATCGACCGCCACAGCGTCGAAGGCCTCGACCAAGAAAGATAAAACCGGCGTCTACAAGCACCTGCTGACCGGTGTGTCGTTCATGCTGCCGATGGTGGTGGCCGGTGGTTTGTTGATCGCGCTGTCGTTCGTGTTCGGCATCACCGCCTTCAAGGAACAAGGCACGCTGGCCGCCGCGCTGATGCAAATTGGCGGTGATGCCGCGTTCAAACTGATGGTGCCGCTGCTGGCGGGTTACATCGCTTATTCCATTGCGGACCGGCCGGGCCTTGCGCCGGGCATGATCGGCGGCCTGCTGGCCAGCACCCTGGGTGCGGGCTTCATCGGCGGCATCATCGCGGGCTTTCTGGCGGGCTACAGCGCGGCGGCGATCAACCGTTATGCCAAGCTGCCGGCCAGCGTCGAGGCGCTCAAGCCCATCCTGATCATTCCACTGCTGGCGAGCCTGTTCACCGGGCTTGTGATGATCTACGTGGTCGGCAAGCCGGTCGCGGGGATGCTCGAAGGGCTGACCCACTTCCTCGACAGCATGGGCACCACCAACGCCATTCTGCTGGGCGTGTTGCTGGGCGCGATGATGTGCGTCGACCTGGGCGGCCCGATCAACAAGGCGTCGTACGCGTTCTCGGTCGGTCTGCTGGCGTCTCAGAGCTACGCGCCAATGGCCGCTGCGATGGCAGCCGGCATGGTGCCGCCGATCGGCATGGGCATCGCCAGCGTCATTGCCCGTCGCAAGTTCGCCCAGAGCGAGCGTGAAGCAGGGAAGGCGGCGTTCGTGCTCGGCCTGTGTTTCATCTCCGAAGGCGCGATTCCGTTTGCCGCGAAGGACCCGCTGCGGGTGATCCCGGCGAGCATCGTTGGCGGTGCGCTGACCGGCGCGCTGTCGATGTTTTTCGGCTGCAAACTCATGGCGCCCCACGGCGGCTTGTTCGTGTTGCTGATCCCGAACGCGATCAACCATGCGCTGCTGTACCTGCTGGCGATCATCGTGGGCAGCGTGGTGACTGGCGTGTTGTATGCCGTGTTGAAGCGGCCGGAAGCGGTGGAGCTGGACGCAGTGCCCGCTGGCGCTTGATTCACCGACGCTGAAAACCCTGTGTGAGTGAGCTTGCTCACGAAAGCCGATGTTCAGGCGCTGCATGTGCGGCGGATGTACTGGCCCCTTCGTGAGCAAGCTCACTCACACAGGGACCGCGTGATTCCGTTTGCCTTGCTGACTGTCACATTCCTCCAACAATCCATTGTTAGGTTCCTTTCTTTGGCATTCGCTTGAGGGGGAAACAATGACTCAGTTCGACCTGACACGCCGTCGCATCATTCAGGCCGCTGGCGCCGGATTACTTTTGCCGGGTCTGGCGCCCGCCGTAATCGCCTCGGTCAAGGACCGTCCGAAAATGACCGACGGCGTGCAGTCAGGCGACCTGCAGGGGGATCGCGCGATGGTCTGGAGCCGCAGTGATCGGCCCTCGCGCATGGTCGTCGAGTGGGACACCCGCAGCATGTTCACTAACCCGCGCCGCACGGTTTCTTTGCTGGCCGATCAGCGCACCGATTTCACTGCACGCGTCGAGCTCACCGGGCTGCCAACCGACCAGGCCATCTTCTATCGCGTGTTCTTCGAAGACGCTCAGACCGGCGTTGCCAGCGAGCCGTGGTTCGGGCATCTGCGCAGCGTGCCTCAGGCCCGTCGCGACATCCGTTTCGTCTGGAGCGGCGACACCGTTGGCCAGGGTTTCGGCATCAACCCGGACATCGGCGGTATGCGCATCTACGAAGCCATGCGACTGCGTCTGCCGGACTTCTTCATTCACAGCGGCGACACCATTTACGCCGACGGTCCGGTGCCTGCCGAAGTGGTCACCGAAGGCGGACGGATCTGGCGCAACATCACCACCGAAGAGAAGAGCAAAGTCGCCGAAACGCTCGATGAATACCGTGGCGCTTACCGCTACAACCTGATGGACGAAAACCTGCGTCGCTTCAACGCTGAAGTCCCGCAGATCTGGCAGTGGGACGACCACGAAGTGAGCAATAACTGGTCGCCGAGCAAGCAGCTGGACGACCGCTACAAAGTGAAGGACATCCAGCTGCTGGCGTCGCGCGGACGTCAGGCGTTTCTGGAGTACGCGCCGATGCGTCTGCAATCTGCCGATAACGGCGGTCGGGTGTACCGCAAGCTCAGTTACGGTCCGATGCTGGACGTGTTCGTGCTCGACATGCGCAGTTACCGCGACGGTAACGACGCCAACCTGGCCGACAAGCCCGGTCCGACCACGGCCTTTCTCGGGCGTCAGCAACTGGACTGGCTCAAGCGCGAACTGCAGGCGTCCGGCGCGCAATGGAAGGTGATCGCTGCCGACATGCCCATCGGTCTGGGTGTGCCGGATGGCGAAATCAGCCCGGGCGTCATGCGTTGGGAAGCGATCGCCAATACCGACAACGGCGCGCCAAAGGGGCGTGAGCTGGAAGTCGCCGAGCTGCTCGGTTTCCTGCGTCAGCAGAAAATTCGCGACACGGTGTGGCTGACGGCCGACGTGCATTACTGCGCCGCGCATCACTATCACCCGGACCAGGCAGTGTTCCAGGATTTCGACCCGTTCTGGGAGTTCGTCGCCGGGCCGCTGAACGCCGGCAGCTATGGACCGAACACGCTGGACAAGACCTTCGGCCCTGAACTGGTGTTCCAGAAAGCCCCGCCTGCGCAGAACACTTCGCCGTTTGCCGGGTTTCAGTTTTTTGGCGAGGTGAACATCGATGGGCAGAGCGGCGAGATGACCGTGACCCTGCGCGATCTGGATGGGGTTTCGGTGTTCGAGAAGAAGCTGGCGCCTGCTCAGGTTTGATCAAAAATTGAATGAATAGCACCGTGTAATTCTGTGGGAGCGAATTCATTCGCGATTGGCCCTTGCATGTGCCACATCTGTGTTGCATGTACCACCGCATCGCGAATGAATTCGCTCCCACAGAGAAGCTGGTCACCTTCAATGACTGCGGTTGTACGATCACTGCGCAATTCCCGGTAACACTCTCCGTCCCGCTGGCCTATCATTAGGCACCTAACGACGGCTCAGGGTTTGGCGTGCATGCTGGCAATATTTCTGGAAACCCTGAACATCACGGCACCGGTGTTCGCCATGTTGTTTCTGGGCGTGGTGCTTAAACGCGTTGGCTGGATCAACGACAGCTTCATTCACACCGCGTCCTCGCTGGTGTTCAACTGCACGATGCCGGCGCTGCTGTTTCTCGGCATCATTCACGCCGACCTGCACGCGGCCCTGCAACCGGGCGTGCTCATTTACTTCATCGTTGCGACCCTGGCGGGCTTTGCCCTCGTCTGGGGCTGGGCGATTTATCGCGTGCCGTTCGTGGAACGTGGCATCTATGTTCAGGGTGCGTTTCGTGGCAACAACGGCGTGATCGGTCTTGCGTTGGCCGCGAGCATGTACGGCGACTACGGCATTTCCCTCGGCGCCATTCTCGCGGCGCTGGTGATCCTGTTCTACAACACGCTTTCCACCGTGGTTCTTGCGGTCTACAGCCCGGTGATCAAGTCGGACCCGTGGAGCATCTGCAAAAGCGTCTTGGCCAACCCCTTGATCATCAGCATTGTCGCCGCGACGCCATTCGCGTACTTCGGCATCGGCCTGCCGAAATGGCTCGACACTTCGGGCAGTTACCTCGCACAAATGACATTGCCGCTGGCTCTGATGTGTATCGGCGGCACGCTGTCGCTGAAATCGCTGCGCGAAAGCGGCGGACTGGCGGTCAGCGCGAGTCTGATGAAGATGGTCTGGCTGCCGCTGATCTGCACCATCGGCGCGTGGCTGCTGGGCTTCCGGCATGCGGAGCTGGGGATTCTGTTTCTGTACTTCGGCGCACCGACCGCCTCAGCGAGTTTCGTCATGGCGCGGGCGGCGGAAGGCAATCACGAATTGGCGGCCTCGATCATCGTCATGACCACGCTCGCCGCGGCGGTGACCACCAATATCGGGATTTTCATTCTGCAGTGGGGCGGCTGGATTTAGATCCTGAGGGCGCATCAAGCTGTAGGAGCGCGCTTGCCCGCGATGGGGGGGGCAGCACCGCATTTGTTGGCTGACATGATGCAACCGCGGGCAAGCGCGCTCCTACCGATCACAAAATCCTGGCAGATTTTGAATCAATGCTGCCGACGCCACGTCCTGACTGTCCCGATCAGAACGCACACCCCCAACACTGGCAGCGCGTAATGAGTCATCAGCCGTTCCAGCCGTCCCGCCAGCGGCATGCCCGTGGTGAACGAGACGATATGCAGGCCGTACACCGCATACAGTCCCAACAGCAGCAACCCTTCCACTCGGGTAATCCGATAACCCGAATAGAACAGCGGCAGGCACAACACCGCGACGCCCAGCATCACCGGCAAGTCGAAATCCAGCGCGTTGGGTGAGATCGACAGCGGCCCGGAGGCGATCAGCGACGTGATGCCCAGCACGCCCAGCAGGTTGAACAGGTTGCTGCCAATGATGTTGCCGACCGCAATGTCCCGCTCCCCGCGCAGGGCGGCGACCAGCGAGGTCATCAAGGCGGGCAGGGAGGTCGCGACCGCGATCACGGTCAGGCCGATCACCCGTTCCGACAAGCCAAGGTCCTGAGCGACGACCACAGCCGCGCCGACGAGCAAATGGCTGCCCAGAATCAGCAGCGTCAGCCCACACGCCATCAGCGTCAGCTTGCCCAGAATCGGCCACACCTTGCGCTTGGGTACGGCGTCGGTGACCTGGAAATGCCGTGCACCGTGGGCAAACTGGCGGATCACGACCGCGAGATAAACGGCCATCGCGATTAACAGAATCACGCCGTCCAGACCGCTCAGGACACCGTTCCACGCCAGCGCGGCCACCAACGCCGTGGCGCCGATCATCAAGGGCAGGTCGACCCTGACCATCTGCCGCGCCACGCGCAGCGGAATGATCAACGCCGACAGTCCGAGCGTGACGAGAATGTTGAAGATGTTGCTGCCGATCACGCTGCCCACGGCGATGTCCGTGCTGTCGGTCAGCGCCGCTTGCAAGCCGACCGCCATTTGCGGCGCACTGCTGCCTAGCGCGACAACGGTCAGACCGAGGAACAGTGGACGTGTTTTGAGCAGGGCAGCCAGAACCACGGCGGCACGCACCGACAGTTCGGCACCGATGATCATCATCAGCAGCCCGCCGATCAGTTCGATCAGCGTGGGCAGCGAAAGGGTAGAGAAGGCGAGAATTCAGGGCACCTTTCGGTCAGGGTCAGTCGTCAAGGGCTTGCACCCGGACTTGGGCGGTTCCGCTGCGCAGCATACCCAATTGTTCGGCGGCTGCACGCGATACGTCGATCAGCCGGCCGCGAGTGTGTGGACCACGGTCGTTGATGCGGACCACGACCTTGCGATCATTGTCCAGGTTGGTGACCTGCACGCGGGTGCCGAACGGCAGTTGGCGATGCGCGGCGGTCAGGGAGTTCTGGTCGAAACGTTCACCGCTGGCGGTGCGCTTGCCTTGATGTTGGGCGCCGTAATAGGAGGCGCCGCCTGTTGCGTTGTAGCCGTGTGGATCGATGATGCCTTCACTGGCGCAACCGGCCAGCAGAGAAAACAGGGCGCAAGCGCCGAGGAACCGCCACATGGGTCACCGTCCTTTGGAAAATTTTGCACATGACCTGTAGGAGCGTGGCTTGTCCCGCGATCGGCTGCGAAGCAGTCGTCAAATCGGTAAATGCGGTACATCAGGACCCTTTGCATTTGCTGATCTGCTGCCGCTTCGCGCCAGATCGCGGGACAAGCCACGCTCCTACAGTTCAGACCGATGCTGACTGGATCAACCTTCCAGCTTGCGCTTCAACAGTTCGTTGACCTGCCCCGGGTTGGCCTTGCCTTTGGACGCTTTCATGGCCTGCCCGACGAAGAAGCCGAACATCTTGCCGCGTTTGGCTTCATCGGCAGCGCGGTACTGTTCGACCTGCTCGGCGTTGGCAGCCAGCATGTCATCCAGAATCGACTCGATGGCGCCGCTGTCGGTTACTTGCTTCAGGCCGCGTTTCTCGATGATCTCATCAGCGCTGCCTTCGCCGTTGGCCATCGCCTCGAAAACCATTTTGGCGATCTTGCCGGAGATGGTGTTGTCGGTGATGCGTTGCAGCATGCCGCCCAGTTGCTCGGCGCTGACCGGCGATTCGTCGATTTCCACGCCTTGCTTGTTCAGCAACGAACCCAGCTCGACCATGACCCAGTTGGCGGCCAGCTTGGCGTCGCCCGCAATGCCGACCACCTTCTCGAAGTAATCCGCCTGTTCGCGGCTGGAAGCCAGCACGCTGGCGTCGTATAGCGACAGGCCGAACTGCGACTGGAAGCGCTCGCGTTTCTGTGGCGGCAGTTCCGGCAGCAGGGCGCGGGTTTTTTCCAGGAACGCGTCCTCGATGATCACCGGCAGCAGGTCAGGATCGGGGAAGTAACGGTAGTCGTTGGCTTCTTCCTTGCTGCGCATGGCGCGGGTTTCGTTGGTGTTCGGGTCGTACAGGCGGGTTTGCTGGATGACCTTGCCACCGTCTTCGATCAGGTCGATCTGACGTTGAATCTCGCTGTTGATCGCTTTCTCGATGAAACGGAACGAGTTGACGTTCTTGATCTCGCAGCGGGTGCCGAACTCGACCTGGCCTTTCGGGCGAACCGACACGTTGCAGTCGCAACGCAGGGAGCCTTCGGCCATGTTGCCGTCGCAGATGCCCAGGTAGCGGACCAGCGCGTGCATCGCCTTGACGTAGGCAACCGCTTCCTTGGCCGAACGCATGTCCGGTTCGGACACGATTTCCAACAGCGGCGTGCCGGCACGGTTCAAGTCGATACCGGTCATGCCGCTGTAGTCTTCGTGCAGGCTCTTGCCGGCGTCTTCCTCAAGGTGGGCACGGGTGACGCCGATGCGCTTGATGGTGCCGTCTTCAAGGGTGATGTCCAGATGACCCTTGCCGACAATCGGCAATTCCATCTGGCTGATCTGGTAACCCTTCGGCAGGTCCGGGTAGAAGTAGTTCTTGCGGGCGAACACGTTGTGCTGACCGATCTCGGCATCGATCGCCAGGCCGAACTTGACCGCCATCTGCACGGCTTCCTTGTTCAGCACCGGCAACGTGCCGGGCATGCCCAGGTCGACGAGGCTGGCCTGGGTGTTCGGCTCGGAGCCGAACGTGGTGGCGCTACCGGAGAAAATCTTCGATTGGGTCGTGAGCTGGGTGTGAATCTCCAGCCCGATGACGACTTCCCATTGCATGCGTTTTCTCCTTAGAAGCCTTCAGGCGAGCGAGTGTGCCAGTCGGTAACCAGTTGATATTGGTGAGCGACGTTGAGCAGGCGACCTTCCTGGAAGTACGGCGCCAGCAATTGCACGCCCACCGGCAGACCGTCGGCAAAACCGGCCGGCATCGACAGGCCCGGCAGGCCCGCGAGGTTGGCGGTGATGGTGTAGAAGTCTTCCAGGTACTCGGCGATCGGGTCGGCGTTCTTGGCGCCGATCTTCCAGGCCGGGTTCGGCGTGGTAGGGCCCAGGATCACGTCGACTTCGGTGAAGGCGTTCATGAAGTCGTTCTTGATCAGACGACGAATCTTCTGCGCTTGCAGGTAGTAGGCGTCGTAGTAACCGGCGGACAGCGCGTAGGCACCGACCATGATCCGGCGCTGCACTTCAGGCCCGAAGCCTTCGCCGCGCGAGCGCTTGTACAGGTCGGTCAGGTCTTTCGGGTCTTCGCAGCGATAGCCGAAGCGCACACCGTCGAAACGCGACAGGTTGGAAGAGGCCTCTGCCGGCGCGATCACGTAATAAGCAGGGATCGCGTGCTGCAGGTTCGGCAGGCTGACTTCCTTGACCACGGCGCCGAGCTTTTTCAGCTCTTCGACGCTGGCCATGACCAGATCGGCGATGCGCGGGTCGAGACCGGCACTGAAGTATTCCTTCGGCACACCGATGCGCAGACCTTGCAGCGAGGCGTTAAGGCTGGCGCTGTAATCCGGGACAGGCTCGTCAATGCTCGTGGAGTCATTGATGTCGAAACCGGCCATGCCTTGCAGCAGCAGGGCGCAGTCTTCGGCGGTGCGCGCCATCGGGCCCGCCTGATCGAGGCTGGACGCGTAGGCGATCATGCCCCAGCGCGACACACGACCGTAGGTCGGTTTCAGGCCGGTCAGGTTAGTCAGCGCCGCAGGTTGGCGAATCGAACCGCCGGTATCGGTGCCTGTCGCGGCAGGTAACAGACGAGCGGCAACCGCCGCCGCCGAACCACCCGACGAGCCGCCCGGCACGTGAGCCAGGTTCCACGGGTTTTTCACCGCGCCGTAGTGGCTGGACTCGTTGGCCGACCCCATGGCGAATTCGTCCATGTTGGTCTTGCCCAGCGTCACGGTGCCCGCCGCTGCCAGCTTGGCAACGACGGTCGCGTCGTAGGGCGCCTTGAAGTTGTCGAGCATCTTCGAGGCACAGCTGGTGCGGATGCCCTTGGTGCAGAACAGGTCCTTGTGCGCCAGCGGGGCGCCCAGCAGGGCACCGGTTTCGCCCGCCGCACGACGGGCGTCCGCGGCCTGGGCCTGAGTGATGGCCAGGTCTTCGGTGACGGAAATGAAGCTATTAAGCTGCGGGTCCAGCTGGGCGATGCGCGCCAGCAGGTTGCGGGTCAATTCTTCGGAAGAAAACTTTTTATCGGCAAGTCCGCGAGCGATCTCTGCCAGAGTCATTTGATGCATTGCAGGCTCATTCCCTTAGTCGATGACTTTCGGAACCAGATAAAGGCCGTCTTCGACCGCTGGTGCGATGGCTTGATAGGAATCGCGATGATTGGCTTCGCTGACCACGTCTTCACGCAGCCTTTGCGAGGCTTCAAGCGGGTGTGCGAGGGGTTCGATACCGGTGGTGTCGACCGCCTGCATCTGGTCAACCAGCCCTAGAATGCTGTTCAGTGCTTCGGTAGTACGCGGGATATCGGCGTCATTGAGCCCCAGTCGGGCCAGATGAGCGATTTTTTCCACGTCGGAGCGATCAAGCGCCATGGGGTTCTCCAGTGGAATGCGTACGGGATGGACCGTACGTCAGATTGCGGAACACTACGCTCTTTAAACGGTCATAAGGCCGCGATCGTCGAGGGTAGCGCTCGGAAAAACAGCCAATTTAGCATATTGGCTCCTTGCCCAAAATCCCTGTCGTTGTTAGAGTTTGCCGCACTTTTTTACCCACGCGTTCCCTAGGGTCCCTTTCCCATGTTCAAGAAACTGCGTGGCATGTTTTCCAGCGATCTTTCCATCGACCTGGGCACTGCCAACACCCTTATTTACGTGCGTGAGCGCGGTATTGTCCTGAACGAGCCATCGGTTGTGGCCATTCGGACCCACGGAAATCAGAAAAGCGTCGTTGCTGTCGGGATGGAAGCCAAGCGTATGCTGGGCCGTACTCCGGGCAACATCGCTGCCATTCGTCCGATGAAAGACGGCGTCATCGCCGATTTCAGCGTGTGCGAAAAGATGCTCCAGTATTTCATCAATAAAGTGCACGAAAACAGCTTCCTGCAGCCAAGCCCTCGCGTGCTGATCTGCGTACCGTGCAAGTCGACCCAGGTAGAGCGTCGCGCCATTCGCGAATCGGCCCTGGGTGCCGGCGCACGTGAAGTGTTCCTGATCGAAGAGCCAATGGCCGCCGCCATCGGTGCCGGTCTGCCGGTCGAGGAAGCACGCGGGTCGATGGTCGTCGACATCGGTGGTGGTACTACCGAAATCGCCTTGATCTCCCTGAACGGTGTGGTTTACGCCGAATCCGTGCGCGTCGGCGGCGACCGTTTCGACGAAGCGATCATCACCTACGTGCGTCGTAACTACGGCAGCCTGATCGGTGAATCCACCGCTGAACGCATCAAGCAGGAAATCGGTACTGCCTACCCGGGCGGCGAAGTGCGTGAAGTCGACGTACGCGGCCGTAACCTGGCCGAAGGTGTTCCACGTGCCTTCACCCTGAACTCCAACGAAGTGCTGGAAGCGTTGCAGGAATCCCTGGCAACCATCGTTCAGGCCGTCAAGAGCGCGCTGGAGCAGTCTCCGCCAGAGCTGGCATCGGACATCGCCGAGCGCGGTCTGGTCCTGACCGGTGGTGGCGCCTTGCTGCGTGACCTCGACAAACTGCTGGCTCAGGAAACCGGTCTGCCGGTGATCGTCGCCGAAGACCCGCTGACCTGCGTGGCACGCGGCGGTGGCCGTGCGCTGGAAATGATGGACAAGCACACCATGGACCTGCTCTCCAGCGAATAACTCGCCGGAGCGCTACCCTGATGAGCTCGACAGGCAGCATCTCCCGGTGCTGCCTGTGCGTGTTTGATTTGTTGACGTCCTGCTGTTGTATTGAAAGCCTGATGCTGCAAATCTGACGCCCCTGTATTTCCATCAATCCGCACCAGGCCGGTTTCATGTCGCATGAATAAGCACAGCCAAACACAAGCATCCCTGGAAGGAGCGGCCCATTAAACCGCTTTTCTCAAAGGGCCCGTCGCTGGGCGTTCGTCTGTTGGTGCTGGTCGTCCTGTCTGTGGCCGTCATGGTCGTGGACGCGCGCTTCACGCTGCTCAAGCCTGTTCGCAGTCAGATGTCGCTGGTCCTGATGCAGTCGTACTGGATCGCCGACTTGCCTGAACGTTTGTATCAGGGCGTTGCCAGCCAGTTTGGCAGTCGCACCGAACTCGCCGCCGAAAACGAAAAACTCAAGACCGAAAACCTGCTGTTGCAAGGCCGCCTGCAGAAGCTCGCCGCCCTGACCGAGCAAAACGTTCGCCTGCGCGAGTTGCTGAACTCTTCGGCGCTGGTCAACGAGAAGGTCGAAGTCGCCGAGCTGATCGGCATGGACCCCAACCCGTTCACGCACCGCATTATCATCAACAAAGGTGAGCGTGACGGCGTGGTGCTGGGCCAGCCGGTGCTCGATGCACGTGGCCTGATGGGCCAGGTGGTCGAACTGATGCCGTACACCTCGCGCGTACTGCTGCTGACCGACACGACCCACAGCATCCCGGTCCAGGTGAACCGTAACGGTTTGCGCGCCATCGCCAGCGGCACCGGCAACCCTGAGCGTCTGGAGCTGCGCCACGTGGCCGACACCGCCGACATCAAGGAAGGCGACCTGCTGGTGAGTTCCGGTCTTGGGCAGCGTTTCCCGGCGGGCTATCCGGTGGCGACGGTCAAGGAAGTGATCCACGACTCCGGCCAGCCCTTTGCGATCGTTCGCGCGGTGCCGACGGCCGCCCTGAACCGCAGTCGTTATCTGTTGCTGGTGTTTTCTGACGGTCGTTCTCCTGAAGAACGCGCCGCCGACGCCGCGCAACAGCAGGAGTCGCTTGACCGTCAGGCCGCCGACCCTGCCGCCGTGCCTTCGGCCACCGTGCCGGGCGCCGCGCCAACGGCGACACCGAACAAACCGGTCGTGCCGGCCACGGTGCCCAAGCCTGCAGCGACGGGCCACAGCGCTTCGCCAACGCCGGCAGCAACAACGCCTGCCGCAGCCCCTGCGTCTGCCGCGACGCCTGCCAAGCCTGCTGCGAGCAAACCGGCCGCCAAGCCGGCCGCGAAGCCCGCCGCACCTAAACCGGCCACGCCGGCTGCCACTCCGGCAGCGCCGCGCGAGAGGGAAGAATAATGGCTCGTCACGCTCCCGCACGAAACGGCTGGGTGGTCTGGCTGACCTTTGCCATCGGTCTGCTGCTCAGCGTCTCGCCGCTCCCGCAATTCATGGAAATCTTTCGCCCGCTCTGGCTGGCGCTGCTGTTGGCGTTCTGGGCACTGGCCTTGCCACACAAGATCGGCATGGTCACCGCCTGGATGCTGGGCTTGGCCGAAGACGTCTTGTATGGGACGTTACTGGGACAGAACGCGTTGATCCTGACGCTGATCACCTTCCTGGTCCTGTCGTTGCAGCAACGCTTGCGCATGTTCCCGATGTGGCAGCAATGCCTGGTGATTCTGGTGATTTTCGGCCTCGCGCAGCTGGTCCAGCTGTGGCTCAGCGCGCTGACCGGCAACCGCCAGCCGACCCTTGCGCTGGTACTGCCCGCGTTGGTCAGTGCCTTGCTCTGGCCGTGGGTCAGCTACGGACTGCGCGGCCTGCGCCTGCGTTTGAAGATCAATTGACGTGCAGATCATCTGATTGACCTGTGGGAGCGAATTCATTCGCGAGATGTCGGTGCAGCCGATGGAGAGATATCGCCTGACACGACGTCTCGCGAATGAATTCGCTCCCACGGGATATGGCTCGGGCAATGTCTGGCAGATGTCTTGTGAAAAACCGGATCGATCTGAACACCGACGTGCTCTTCGCCAGTTCTCACGCAACGCCTAAGCTGAAAGTCAATGACACGGAGACGTCCCCATGCCACAACTGCTTCTCGCCTCCGGCTCCCCGCGCCGTCGTGAACTGCTGACGCAAATCGGTGTGCCGTTCACCACGCTCAGCGCGGACATCGACGAAACCCCGCTCCCTGACGAAACCCCTGCCGCTTATGTCGAACGTCTGGCCCGTGGCAAGGCCGACGCCGGTCTGCTGCAGCTCGCCAACGACCCTGCCTATTCCGTCGCCTGCGTGCTGGGCGCCGACACCGCCGTGGTGCTCGATGGCCGCATTCTCGGCAAACCCGCCGATGAAGCCGAGGCATTGGCCATGCTGGCCGGGCTGTCGAACCGTGAGCACGAGGTGCTGACCGCCATCGCCGTGGTCGATGAACAGCATTGCGAAACCCGCGTCGTCAGCAGCCGTGTGCGTTTTCGTTCCATCTCCACCGAAGAAGCCCGCGCCTATTGGGCCAGCGGCGAGCCCCGCGACAAGGCGGGCAGCTACGGCATCCAGGGACTGGGCGCGGTGTTCGTGGAGCACCTCAGCGGCAGCTATTCTGCGGTCGTTGGCTTGCCGTTGTGCGAAACCGCAGAAATCCTGCAGCGTTTCGGCATACCCTGTTGGCAATGCCTGGAAGGTGACAAGCCATGAGTGAAGAGATTCTGATCAACATCACGCCGATGGAGTCGCGCGTGGCCGTCGTTGAGAACGGGGTTTTGCAAGAGGTTCATGTCGAGCGGACCCAGCGTCGCGGGATCGTCGGCAACATCTACAAGGGCAAGGTGGTACGCGTGCTGCCGGGGATGCAGGCCGCATTCATCGACATCGGTCTGGACCGCGCCGCGTTCATTCACGCCTCGGAAATCTCCATGCGTGAAGGCCCGGCCGTCGAAACCATCAGCTCGCTGGTCCATGAAGGCCAGAGCCTGGTGGTGCAGGTCACCAAAGACCCGATTGGCAGCAAAGGCGCACGCCTGACCACTCAACTGTCCATTCCGTCGCGCTATCTGGTGTACATGCCGCGCACGGCGCATGTCGGTATTTCCCTGAAGATCGAGGACGAAACCGAACGCGAACGCCTGAAACAGGTGGTCAGCGATTGCGTGGCCAAGGAAGGGATCAAAGAGAAGGGCGGTTTCATCCTGCGCACGGCAGCCGAAGGCGCCGGGGCGGATGAGATCATGATGGACATCCGTTACCTGCGGCGGCTGTGGGATCAGATCGGCGAACAGATCAAGACCATCAACCCGGCCAGTGTGATCTACGAAGACCTCGGTCTGGCGCTGCGGACCTTGCGTGACCTGGTCAGCCCGCGTATCGAAAAAATACGCATCGACTCCCGTGAAACCTTTCAGAAAACCACGCAGTTCGTGGCCGAACTGATGCCGGAAATTGCCGATCGTCTCGAACACTACCCGGGCGAGCGGCCGATTTTCGACCTGTATGGCGTTGAAGACGAAATCCAGAAGGCGCTGGAGCGCAAGGTTCCGCTGAAGTCCGGCGGTTATCTGGTGATCGACCCGGCGGAAGCGATGACCACCATCGACGTCAACACCGGCGCGTTCGTCGGTCACCGGAATCTTGAAGAAACCATCTTCAAAACCAACCTGGAAGCCGCCACCGCGATTGCCCGCCAGCTGCGTCTGCGCAACATCGGCGGGATCATCATCATCGACTTCATCGACATGGAAGACGGCGAGCACCAGCGTCAGGTCCTGCGCACACTGGAAAAGCAGCTGGAGCGCGACCACGCCAAGACCAACATCATCGGGATCACCGAGCTGGGTTTGGTGCAGATGACCCGCAAGCGTACCCGTGAGAGCCTTGAGCAAGTGCTGTGCGAGCCGTGCAGCAGTTGCCAGGGTCGTGGCAAACTGAAAACCCCGGAAACCATCTGTTACGAGATCTTTCGCGAGATCCTGCGTGAAGCCCGCGCCTATCAGGCGTTGGGGTATCGGGTGCTGGCCAACCAGAAAGTCGTGGATCGATTGCTTGATGAGGAGTCGGGAAACGTGGCCGAACTCGAGGTGTTCATCGGCAGAACCATTCGCTTCCAGGTCGAAACCATGTATTCCCAGGAACAATATGACGTTGTGCTGCTCTGAGAGTGCTTGAAAGCAGTGGAGCGGGCTGGGGAAGCCCGTCCTCGTGCCGCTGTTGAAATCATAAAACCGAACCCGAGCGGCCGTTGGCAAGGATGCCCTTCAAAGAGAACGATGCGTGGCGAATGAGTTTTTTCCGGACGAACACACACCTGCACGATTGAGCCGGATGCCTTGTGCAGGCTCTCTGCACGGAGGTTCGGCGACATGGAGCGTCTGACCCGTTTCCTGGCAGCTCTGACGCGTTGGGGCCTGAGCCTGTGCGCGCTGGTTTTGGTTCTGGTGGCGTTGTACGTCAGCGTGGGCCGTGAACTCGTGCCCATGGTCGCCGAATACCGCGCCGACGTTGAAAGCAAGGCCGAGGCGGCGGTCGGCATGCCCGTCAGCATCGGGCGCCTGGAAGGCAGCTGGAGCGGATTTTCACCGATCTTCGTCGCGCGGGATGTGATGGTCGGCCAGGGTGCCAACACCGTGCGGCTGGACCATGTGAGGGCAGTGCCTGACCTGTGGGCGAGTGCCAAAGCGCGTCAGGTGCGCATCGCCCGGCTTGAACTCGACGGCCTGCAACTAGGGCTCAAGGAGGACAAGGACGGTCATTGGGCGCTCCAGGGCCTTCCGGTTCAGGATGACAAGCCTTTCGACCCGGAACAGGCGTTGAAGCAAATGCAGATGATCTCGCAGCTGTCGGTGTTCGACAGTCAGATCACCCTGCAACCTTATGAGCAATCCCCGCTCACCCTGACCTACGTCAGCATGACCCTGAAGACCGGAAGCTTTCACCAGCGTCTGGATGCGCGCGTCACCTTGCCTGACGGTCAACCGTTGTCGCTCAACGTGCGTTCAAAAGTGCGCGCCAGCGAGTGGCGAGACGGCGAGGCCGAGGCGTACCTGAGCCTCCCGCAGAGCGACTGGGCGAAATGGTTGCCGAAGAGCCTGACCCGTGACTGGAAGATCAAGAACCTCAAGGCCGGTGGTGAGTTCTGGCTGACGTGGGGCAAAGGTACGTTGCAGACCGCTGCTGCGCGGTTCAACGCGCCACAGTTCAAGGGCGCCTATGCCGACCGCAAGGCCTCGAAGATCGACAACCTGGCGCTCAACGCGTGGTTTCAGCGCAACGACAAAGGTTTTACGGTCGCGGCCAATTCGCTGGCCATGGACATTGCCGGCAAGCGCTGGGAAAGCCGGGTTGATCTGACACAGACCGCAGCCACGTCCGACAACGAAGAGTTGTGGCACGTCCAGGCCGACCGGATGGACCTGACGCCGGTCACGCCGTTGCTGGACTCGCTCGCACCGCTCCCGGACAAGTTGATGGTGGTGCTCGATCACCTGAATTTCACGGGCGGCGTGCGCAATCTGCTGCTCGACTATCGCCCGCAGGCAGAAGGGCCCAAGCGCGTCAGCTTTGCGGCGAATCTGGACAAGCTGGGCTTCGACGCCTATCACGGCGCGCCGGCAGCCGGAAACGTCAGCGGTTCGATCAGTGGTGATCTGGGGCAGGGCGAACTGCGCCTGAACACCGATGACTTCATGCTTCATCTGGCGCCGATCTTCAACAACGAATGGAAGTACCGGCATGCCGAGGCACGCCTGACCTACGCGCTGGACGATCAGGGCTTCACGCTGATCGCGCCGTACATCAAGGTCCTCGGCGACGAAGGCAAGATCGCCAGTGACTTCCTGATCCGTCTGCATTTCAACCACGATCAGGAAGACTACATGGACCTGCGCGTGGGCATGGTCGATGGCGACGGCAAATACACGTCCAAGTACCTCCCCGCGATGCTCAACCCCGGCGTCGATCAATGGCTGCGCACGGCCGTGCTGAGCGGCAACGTCAAAGAAGGTTTCTTCCAGTATCAAGGTTCGATCAACCACGATGCACCGGACGTGGCGCGCGTCATCACGCTGTTTTTCAACGTACAGAACGCGAATCTGGCGTTCCAGCCAGGCTGGCCGCAGCTGACCGGCGTGGACGGCAACGTGTTCGTCGAAAACAGCGGTGTGCGGATCCGTGCCAGCAAAGGCCAACTGCTGGGCACCCAGGTCAGCAACGTCGCCGTGGATGTTCCCCACACCCCGGCTGGCCAGCCGGGCCATCTGCTGGTGGACGGCGACTTCAACGGTAGCCTTCAGGACGGCATGAAGATTCTGCAGGAGGCGCCCATCGGCACCGGCCAGACGTTTGCCGGATGGCAGGCGGAAGGTCCGCTGCAGGGCCATATCAATCTCGATGTGCCACTGGTCAAAGGACAAGAGCCCAAGGTCGCCGTGGACTTCAACACTGACAGCGCTCACTTGAGGCTGGCAGACCCCGTGCTCGATCTGACGCAGCTCAAGGGAAATTTCCGCTTTGACTACGCCAAAGGTCTGAGCGGCAAGAACATCAAGGCGATGGCGTTCGACAAACCGCTCAGCGCCGACATCTTTGCCGAGGGCAAACCCGGCGCCCCGGTGACGCGTATTGCCGCCAGCAGTCAGATCACCATCAAGCGTCTGACCGACTGGCTGAATGTCACGCAACCCCTGCCGGTCTCGGGTGACCTTCCGTACCAGGTGCAGGTCACGCTCAGCGGTGCCGACAGCCAGTTGCTGATCAATTCCAATCTCAAAGGGGTGACGGTCGATCTGCCTGCGCCGTTCGGCAAGGCTGCCGATGAAACCCGCGACACCGATTTCCGGATGAATCTGCAAGGCCCGGAACGGCGCGTCGGCGTGGGGTACGGCAATCTCGCCAACTTCGCGTTCGCGGCGCCGGCGGGCAAGTTCGCGGACGGGCGGGGCGAGTTGTTCCTGGGCCAGGGCGGTGCGATTGTTCCGGATGCCAAGGGCCTGCGGGTTCGGGGATCGTTGTCCGAGCTGGACATCGCGCCGTGGCAGGCGATTGCCGAGCGTTATGCCGGCAATGATCCGGGCGGCAGCGCCAAACAGCTGCTGAACAGCGTTGACCTGCAAATCGGCAAGCTTACGGCCATGGGCACGACACTCGATCAGGCCGACGTGCAGCTCAAGCGCAGTGACGCGAGTTGGGGCCTGTCGCTGGACAGTTCGAAAATCAAAGGTTCAGCCACGCTGCCGGATAACAAGGCAACGCCTGCTGACATCAATCTTCTTTACGTGAAATTGCCTGCGCCGGACCCGAATGCGGCAGTGGTCGAAAACGCGCCGGACCCATTGGCCGATGTCGATCCCCATAACATCCCGGCGCTGAACATCAAGATCACCCAGCTGTTCCAAGGTGATCAACTGGTCGGTGCCTGGTCGCTGAAGGTCAGGCCGACACCGAACGGTATTCAACTGAGTGATCTGAACCTGGGCCTCAAAGGCATCAACCTGTTGGGCAATGGCGGCTGGGAAGGCACGCCGGGTGCGACCAGCAGTTGGTTCAAGGGTCAGGTGGAGGGCAAGAATCTGGCCGACGTGCTGAAAGCGTGGGGTTTTGCGCCGACGGTGACCAGCCAGGAGTTCGAAATGAATGCCGATGGCCGCTGGCCGGGCTCGCCTGCGTGGGTCGGGCTCAAGCGTTACTCCGGCACTCTCGATGCGACGCTCAAGAACGGACAGTTCGTCGAGGTTGAAGGTGGCGCTCAGGCGCTCCGAGTGTTCGGTCTGCTTAACTTCAACTCCATCGGGCGTCGTTTGCGCCTCGACTTTTCGGACTTGCTGGGCAAAGGATTGAGTTATGACCGTGTGAAAGGCCTGCTGGTAGCCAGCGACGGCGTCTATGTCACCCGCGACCCGATCACCATGATCGGCCCGTCGAGCAACCTGGAGCTCAATGGCACGCTGGACATGGTGCGGGACCGCGTCGACGCCAAGCTGCTGGTGACATTGCCGGTCACCAACAACCTGCCTATCGCCGCGCTGATCGTTGGCGCTCCGGCCATCGGTGGTGCGTTGTTCCTGGTCGACAAATTGCTGGGTGATCGCGTCGCGCGGTTCGCCAGTGTCCAGTACAAGGTCGAAGGTCCTTGGAAAGAGCCTAAGATCACGTTCGACAAGCCGTTTGAAAAGCCGCAATAGTCAGAAGCCATTGGCGCTCGATGGCAATCGGGGTCAATAAAGGTGGTGCGGTTCTATCAATCAAGGAGCAACCATGTCCTTTGCAGTGATTCAGATGGTCAGCCAGAGCGATGTCGAGGGCAATCTGGCTCAGGCGCGCGCGCTGCTTGAGCAGGCCGCGGCGTCGGGGGCGAAGCTGGCCGTGCTGCCGGAAAACTTCGCCGCCATGGGCCGTCGGGACGTCGCTGCCATCGGTCGGGCCGAAGCGTTGGGCGAAGGTCCGATCCTGCCATGGTTGAAACTTGCCGCTCGCGACCTCAAGTTATGGATTGTCGCCGGGACAGTGCCGCTGCCGCCCGAAGGTCGGCCGCAGAGCAAAGTCACGGCGTGTTCGCTGTTGATCGACGATCAGGGTCAACAGGTGGCGCGATACGACAAGCTGCACCTGTTTGACGTGGACGTGACGGACAACCGTGGTCGGTACCGCGAGTCGGACGACTATGCTCATGGCAGCAATGTGGTGGTTGTCGATACGCCGGTGGGCCGGTTGGGACTGACCGTGTGTTACGACCTGCGCTTTCCTGAGCTGTACACCGCCCTGCGTGAAGCAGGGGCTGAATTGATTACCGCGCCGTCGGCCTTTACCGCCGTGACCGGCGCGGCGCACTGGGAAATCCTGCTGCGCGCACGTGCCATCGAAACCCAGTGCTACGTGCTGGCGGCTGCGCAGGGCGGGATTCACCCGGGCCCGAGGGAAACATTTGGGCACGCGGCGATCATCGATCCATGGGGCCGCGTGCTGGCCGAGCAGGCACAGGGTGAAGCCGTGCTGCTGGCGGAGCGAGACAGTCAAGAACAAGCGTCCATACGGGCGCGAATGCCGGTATCGAATCACCGGCGATTTTTTTCGCAGGACGCCTTGCGGCCTGCCAACACCCCGGAGTGAATATGAGCAACGTGTCCTCTGTCAGCGAACACCTACTGGCGCCAGGCGGCCTGAGCATCGACAGCCTGCAATCGGTGCTGGGAGAGCTTGCCGGTCCCGGGATCGACGCTGCCGACCTGTATTTCCAGGGGCAGATTTCCGAGTCCTGGGCTCTGGAAGACGGCATCGTCAAGGAAGGCAGTTTCAACCTCGATCAGGGTGTCGGCGTGCGTGCGCAATCGGGTGAGAAAACCGGGTTCGCCTACAGCAACGCGATCACCCCGGAGGCCCTGAGCCAAGCGGCCCGCGCCGCGCGCTCGATCTCCCGCGCCGGGCAGAACGGTCGTGTACAGGCCTTCACTACGCAGGACGTCGCTCAGCTGTACGCGCCGGACAACCCGCTGGAAGTCATGACCCGCGCCGAGAAAGTCGAGCTGCTCAAGCGCGTCGACGCTGCCACCCGAGCCCTTGATCCGCGCATTCAGCAGGTCACGGTGAGCATGGCCGGTGTCTGGGAGCGCATTCTCGTGGCATCGACCGATGGTGGTCTGGCGGCCGACGTGCGTCCGCTTGTGCGCTTCAACGTCAGCGTGATCGTCGAGCAGAACGGTCGTCGCGAGCGTGGCGGCCACGGCGGCGGCGGGCGTACCGATTACCGTTATTTCCTCGCTGAAGACCGCGCCATGGGCTATGCCCGTGAAGCGCTGCGTCAAGCGCTGGTCAACCTGGAAGCGATTCCGGCGCCGGCCGGTACACTGCCTGTCGTCTTGGGCTCGGGCTGGTCCGGCGTGCTGCTGCACGAAGCGGTCGGTCATGGGCTGGAAGGCGATTTCAACCGCAAGGGCAGCTCAGCCTACAGCGGTCGCATGGGCGAAATGGTCGCGTCCAAACTCTGCACCATCGTCGACGACGGCACACTGGCCGGTCGTCGTGGCTCGCTGAGTGTCGATGACGAGGGCGTTCAGACCGAGTGCACCACCCTCATCGAGAACGGCGTGCTCAAGGGCTACATGCAGGACAAACTCAACGCCCGCCTGATGGGCGTCGCGCGCACCGGTAACGGCCGTCGTGAGTCCTACGCCCACCTGCCGATGCCGCGCATGACCAACACCTACATGCTGGGTGGTCAGAGTGATCCTGAGGAAATCATCAAGTCGGTGAAGAAAGGCATTTATTGCGCCAACCTTGGTGGCGGTCAGGTCGACATCACCAGCGGCAAATTCGTGTTCTCCACCAGCGAAGCCTATTTGATCGAGGACGGCAAAATCACCGCACCCGTCAAAGGCGCCACGTTGATCGGTAACGGTCCTGAGTGCATGAGCCGGGTGTCGATGGTCGGCAACGACCTGTCGCTGGACAGCGGTGTGGGAACCTGTGGCAAAGATGGGCAGTCGGTGCCGGTGGGCGTGGGTCAGCCAACGCTGAAGATCGATGCGATCACGGTTGGCGGGACAGGCGGGTAAGGAGCGACATTGCACCTGTAGGAGCGCGCTTGCTCGCGACGGCGGTGTGTCAGTCGACATCAAGGTGTCTGGCCTGACGCTATCGCGGGCAAGCGCGCTCCTACAGGGGCGCGGCAGATTTAACGCAATCCGCGTTTGGTTTCGTCCAGTTCGCGGATGTATTTGAAGATTTTGCGGGTCGCGGTCGGGGCCTTGTTTTGCTTGGCCTCGTGCTGGGCCTGACGGATCAGCGAACGCAGTTGCTGACGGTCGGCGTCCGGGTATTCGTTGACGAACTGTTCCAGCACGTCATCGGTACCGGTCACCAGGCGATCGCGCCAGCGTTCAAGGTTATGAAAGCGCTCGTTGTACTGGCGCGTGGAGGCATCGAGTTGATCGAGCAGGACCAGGATTTCATCCAGGTTCTGATCGCGCATCAGCCGGCCAATGAAGGAAATGTGGCGTTTGCGCGCAATGTGCGCGGTGTGCTTGGGAGCATCGGCCAATGCCCGACGCAACTCATCGGTCAGCGGCAGCTTGGCAAGCACATCGGGTTTGAATGTCGTCAAGCGTTCGCCCAGGTCCACCAGAGCGTGCAGCTCTTTTTTGATCTGGGTTTTGCTTTTCTCTCCGTCAAAGGAGTCGTCGTAAGAATCAACCATGGGGGCCGTCCGCAAATAAACGCCGCCATGATAACGAGTCAGGGGCCAATTGTCCGGCCCAGTGGGCACTTGGTCAGTGCCGAAACCGGAATTTGATGGAGAAAGTCATGAGTGCATCAGAAAGCGTCGGCCCGCAGGCCTTGCCGGCACTGCAACAACAGGTCGAACAGATCGTCGCCGAAGCCAAGCGTCAGGGCGCGACCGCCTGTGAAGTCGCGGTGTCGCTGGAGCAGGGACTGTCGACATCAGTTCGCCAGCGCGAAGTCGAAACCGTCGAGTTCAACCGTGACCAGGGTTTTGGCATCACCTTGTACGTCGGCCATCGCAAGGGTTCAGCCAGCACCTCGGCCAGCGGGCCGGATGCGATCCGCGAAACCGTGGCCGCTGCGTTAGCCATCGCCAAGCACACTTCCGAAGACGAAAGTTCAGGTCTGGCGGATGCCGCGTTGATGGCCAAGGAACAGCCGGATTTCGACCTGTTCCACCCTTGGAACATCAGCCCGGAGGAAGCCATCGAGCGCGCGTTGATCTGTGAAGCCGCTGCGTTTGATGCGGACAGCCGGATCAAAAACGCCGACGGCACGACGCTCAACGTGCATCAGGGCTGCCGCGTGTATGGCAACAGCCACGGCTTCATTGGCGGTTACGCCTCGACCCGCCACAGCCTGAGCTGCGTGATGATCGCCGAAGGCGAAGGCCAGATGCAGCGCGACTACTGGTACGACGTCAATCGTCAGGGCGAGCTGCTGATGGACGCAAAACTCATCGGCAAAAAAGCCGCCGAGCGTGCCGCAAGCCGCCTGGGCGCGCGCCCGGTGCCGACCTGCGAAGTGCCGGTGTTGTTCTCGGCGGAACTGGCGGGCGGTCTGTTCGGCAGCTTTTTGGGCGCCATTTCCGGCGGCAATTTGTACCGCAAGTCGTCGTTCCTGGAAGGCGCCATCGGTCAGCGCCTGTTCCCTGAATGGATGACCATCGACGAGCGCCCGCACTTGATGCGCGCAATGGGCAGCTCGGCATTCGACGGTGACGGCCTGGCCACCTACGCCAAACCCTTCGTCGAGAATGGCGATCTGGTGTCCTACATCCTGAGCACCTACTCGGGCCGCAAACTGGGCCTGCCAAGCACCGCCAACGCGGGGGGCGTGCACAACCTGTTCGTCTCCCATGGCACTGAAGACCAGGCGGCGTTGATCCGTCGCATGGGCCGCGGCCTGTTGGTCACCGAATTGATGGGCAGCGGTTTGAACATGGTCACCGGCGACTATTCACGTGGCGCGGCGGGTTTCTGGGTCGAGAACGGCGAAATTCAGTTCCCGGTTCAGGAAGTGACCATCGCCGGCAACATGAAGGACATGTTCAAGCAGATCGTCGCCGTGGGCAGCGATCTCGAAATGCGCAGCAACATCCGCACGGGTTCCGTGTTGATCGAGAAGATGATGGTGGCCGGGAGCTGATTGCGTCCTTCGCCCAGCATCACCAAGGCCTGCCTCGTGCAGGCCTTTTTTATGCGCGCGCGCTCGCTGTTTCCGCTGAAACCTGTGGGAGCTGCCGGAGGTTACGACCATGGCGAAGCGGTCTTCTGACGCACCACATTCCCCCTCGTCCCTGAGCCTGTAGGAGCTGCCGGAGGTTACGACGGTGGCGAAGCGGTCTTCCGACACCCCACATTCCCGTCGTCCCTGAGCCAGTGGGAGCTGCCGGAGGTTACGACGGTGGCGAAGCGGTCTTCTGGCACACCACATTCCCCGTCGTCCCTGAGCCAGTGGGAGCTGCCGTAGGTTACAACGGTGGCGAAGCGGTCCTTCTGACACACCGCGTTCCCCGTAGTGCCTGAGCATGTAGGAGCTGCCGGAGGTTACGACGGTGGCGAAGCGGTCTTCTGACACACCACATTCCCCGTCGTCCCTGAGCCAGTGGGAGCTGCCGGAGGTTACGACGGTGGCGAATCGGTACTTCTGACACCCCACGTTCGCCCCCGTCGTAAGTCCCGGCAGCTCTCACCGAGAGAGCGGGCAGGCATTGAATGCGCATTCTCGCACCGGTGTCATGCCAATGTCGGGGTTGTTTTGATTATTAAACTCATTTAATAATGAATATCATTCGCTAGGTTTGAAGCTTTGTCGCCAAGCCCTGCCGATCATCGACGTCGCCTGAAACACTCGGCGCTGGCGCTACCCGATCTGTCGCTGCGGTCGCATCCTGTCCTTCGGAGTCCATTGACATGCCGTACACCTTGCCTGCCTTACCCTATGCCTACGATGCCCTTGAGCCGCACATCGATGCGCAAACCATGGAAATCCATTACACCAAGCACCACCAGACCTACATCAACAACCTCAATGCCGCCGTCGATGGCACCGAATACGCCGAATGGCCGATTGAAAAACTGGTCGCCAGCGTCGCTCAGTTGCCTGAAAAACTGCGCCCGGCCGTGATCAACCAAGGTGGCGGTCACGCCAATCACTCGTTGTTCTGGGACGTCATGAGCCCCAAGGGCGGCGGTCTGCCAACCGGGCCGCTGGCCAAGGCCATTGACGAGCAACTGGGCGGTGTAGAGGCCTTCAAGGACGCGTTCACCAAAGCCGCGCTGACCCGTTTCGGCAGCGGCTGGGCCTGGCTGAGCGTAACCCCGGAAAAGACACTGGTCGTGGAAAGCAGCGGCAATCAGGACAGCCCGTTGATGAACGGCAACACGCCGATCCTCGGTCTGGACGTCTGGGAGCATGCGTACTACTTGCGCTATCAGAACCGTCGCCCGGAATACATCGCTGCGTTTTATAACGTCGTGAACTGGGACGAAGTCGCCAAGCGCTATAACGACGCGCTGGCTTAAATCCCCTGACGAGAAGTAGACGCTCTATGCCTTCGGATTTGCTCACCCTTAGCAGCGCACGCCTGTTTCGTCTGGCCATCGGTTCGATCCTGTTGCTGGTGGGCACGGGGCTGCTCATCGCCCAGGGGCTCTCATGGTTGACCCTTGAACCCCGGATGCTGAGGGCGCTGGAAGGCGGAGCGTTGTGCGCCTTGGGGACCGCCCTTGGTGCTGTTCCGGTGTTGGTCATTCGCCGGATGCCGGTGGCGGTTTCCGACGGGCTGCTCGGCTTCGGCGCGGGCATCATGCTCGCCGCCACGGCGTTTTCTCTGATCGTGCCGGGATTGAGCGCTGCTCAAGGCCTGGGTTTCTCACCATGGGGCGCGGGTGCGCTGATCAGTCTCGGGATTCTCGCGGGCGCCGCAGGGCTGTTTATTGTCGACACGTTGGTTTCCCAAGGCTCGCATGGGTCCAGCGCCGGGGAAAAACCGGCGATCCCGTCGAACATCTGGCTGTTCGTCATCGCGATCATCGCCCACAACATTCCGGAAGGCATGGCGGTGGGCGTCTCGGCGGGCGGCGGTCTGGCGCATGCCGACAGTCTGGCCATGGGCATCGCGTTGCAAGACGTGCCGGAAGGCCTGGTGATCGCGCTGGTGCTGGCGGCTGCGGGCATGCCACGGCTGAATGCCTTTTTGATCGGTGCGGCATCGGGTCTGGTCGAGCCGGTGTTCGCCGTACTCTGCGCCTGGCTGGTTGAGGTCGCCGCGCTGCTGTTACCGCTCGGCCTGGCGCTTGCAGCCGGGGCGATGCTGTTGGTCGTGACCCACGAGATCATCCCGGAGTCACGCCGTAACGGCCACGGCAAAATCGCCAGTTTCGGGCTGCTGGCGGGCTTCTGCCTGATGATGGTGATGGACACGGCGTTGGCGTGATTGTCAGCCGCAACGTGATCTCTCGCGATAAAAACCCTTATAATCCTGCGCCTATTCATCCTGATGCGAGATCCGCCGTGAGCTTACCGCCGTGCCCAAAATGCAGTTCCGAGTACACCTACGAAGACGGCGCCCAGTTCGTCTGTCCGGAATGCGCCCACGAGTGGTCCGCTGACAGCGGCGCCGACGCTGGCGATGACGTCAAGGTCATCAAGGATGCCGTCGGCAATACCCTGCAGGACGGCGATACCGTCACCGTGATCAAGGACCTCAAAGTCAAAGGCTCTTCGCTGGTGGTCAAGGTCGGCACCAAGGTCAAGAACATCCGCCTGGTCGATGGCGATCACGACATCGACTGCAAAATCGACGGCATCGGCGCCATGAAGCTGAAGTCGGAGTTTGTGAAGAAGGGGTGATGATCGTTTGATCACCGCATAACCCCTTGTAGGAGCGTGGCTTGTCCCGCGATCTGGCGCGAAGCGGCAGCAAACCCGGCTAACCCGGTGCCTCAGATACAACCAAGGCGCCTGATTTTACTGGCGGTGCCCGCCAGATCGCGGGACAAGCCACGCTCCTACAAGGTTGTTGCGATATCGCAGTCAGCTCAATGACACAGATATGGCTGACAAGGCGGAGCGCCACCCCGGCAAGCTCCCACATGATCGTGGTGTAACCGCGGCCTCAACTCGGCAAATTGATCCCGAACGTGTTCTCCCCGTGCTCGCTGCGCGCAAACACGGTTCCGCCATGCATCAACGCAATCGCTTTGACGATGGCCAGCCCCAGGCCATGATTGGCGCCGCTGTTGCTGCGCGACGCATCCACCCGATAAAAGCGCTCGAAGAGCTTGGGCAGGTGTTCGCCCGAAATCTGCGCACCGGGGTTGGTCACGCTGATGCTGACGTGATCGCGTTCATCCTTGATGTCCACATGAATGACTTGCCCCGGCGAGGTGTGCTGAACCGCGTTGTGCAGCAGGTTGATCAACGCGCGCCGCAGGTGAGCCTTCTCGAACGGGACATGCGCGTCGCCACGTACCTGAACCTGAACCTGCGCGTCCTCCAGAATGAAATCCAGATAATCCAGCGTCGTCGCCACTTCCTCGGCCAGCGATGACTGAGTCAGCTCGGTGGCCTTGCTGCCCTGATCGGCGCTGGCCAGAAACAGCATGTCGTTGATGATGGAGCGCAGCCGCTCGAGCTCTTCCAGGTTCGACTGCAGGACCTCGAAGTAATGCTCAGCAGAACGTCCACGGGTCAGCGCCACCTGCGTCTGACCGATCAGGTTGGTCAGCGGCGAGCGCAGCTCATGGGCCACGTCGGCATTGAACGACTCCAGGCGGGAATAGGCCTGCTCGACGCGCTCCAGCGTGGAGTTGAACGAGGTCACGAACTGATCCAGTTCCGGCGGCAGCGGCGACAACTGCAAACGCCCGGACAAACGTGGGGGCGCCAGTTTTTGCGCCTCCAGCGAGAGGTCGAACAACGGCTTGAGGCCGATGCGCGCGACCCAGTAACCCAGTGCCGAGGCCAACGCGATACCGATCGCCGCCAGGCTGATCAACGCGATCAGCAACGAATGCTGGGTCTGCCAGAACGTCTCGGTGTCGATAGCGGTCAGGAAACGCAGCGGCGGGCGTTGGTCCTTGGCCGGGAACTGGCTGACCAGCACTTTGAACGGATAATCGTGACCGTTCAGGTTCAAATCGCGCATGCCCAACGGGCCATTGGCGAACGCGCGAATCTGCGCATCGGGATTGCCGAATTCATAGGTCGGGTTATCGCTGACGACCCAGAAGCGCAGCCGTTTGTCTTCTTCGCTGAGCAGCTTGAGCTTGGCGTTGATCTTCGCCCAGTGCTCCGGCGTGCCGTAACGCTGCACGGCGGATTCAAGCACGCTGTAGCGCGCGTCCACCTCGGCTTCCGGCAACAGACCCAGCCCCTTGTCCACTTGCAGGTACAAGGCCCAGCCGATCAGCAGGAACACCAACAGCGCCACGAGCGCGAACATGCCGCTCAGGCGCAGGGCGATGGAGTTACTCGACACGGCGGCTCTCCAGCACGTACCCCATGCCACGAATTGTGTGCAGCAGTTTCTGTTCGAACGGGCCATCGAGCTTGGCGCGCAGGCGCTTGATCGCGACCTCGACGACGTTCGCGTCGCTGTCGAAGTTGATGTCCCACACCATCTCGGCAATCGAGGTCTTGGAGAGGATTTCGCCCTGACGTCGGGCCAGGACGCTGAGCAGCGAAAACTCCTTGGCCGTCAGGTCCAGGCGAGCGCCGGAACGGGTCGCCTTGCGGCTGATCAGGTCGATCCACAGGTCGGCGACGCTGATCTGCACCGGCTCATGACCGCCGCTGCGGCGGGTTAGTGCCTGCAAGCGGGCGACCAGCTCCAGGAACGAAAACGGTTTGCCCAGATAATCGTCGGCCCCCTCACGCAGCCCACGGATGCGGTCGTCTACGTTTTCCCGGGCGGTGAGCATGATCACCGGCGTCTGCTTGCGCGCCCGCAAAGCGCGCAACACCCCGTAGCCATCCAGGCCCGGCAGCATGACGTCGAGAATGATCACGGCGTATTCGCTTTCCAGCGCCATGTGCAGCCCTTCGATGCCATCCCGGGCAACGTCCGTGGTGTAACCCTGTTCGGTGAGACCGCGATGCAGATAATCGGCGGTCTTTTCTTCGTCTTCGATAATCAGGACACGCATCGGTCCACTCTCACTTATTCGATTCTTGCCGTCGGGTGCTTCGTGTCAGTGTTTACTTTTCAGCCACCAGCATGGGCGTCGGTTTCTTCTCCGTTGGCGGAGGCGTCGGGGTGGTGGTCGGGTGCCTGCGGTGGAAGATTCGCTCCAGTTGCAGGTAAATCACTGGCGTGGTGAACAGCGTCAGCGCCTGACTCACCAGCAAACCGCCGACGACCGCGATGCCCAGCGGTTGACGCAGTTCAGCCCCGACACCATAGCCGAGCATCAGTGGCAGTGCGCCAAGCAGCGCCGCCAGGGTGGTCATGATGATCGGCCGGAAGCGGGTCACGCACGCCTCATAAATGGCGTCCTGCGGCGACAGGCCGCGATGCCGCTGCCCCTCGAGGGCGAAGTCCACCAGCAGGATGCCGTTCTTCTTGACGATACCGATCAACAACACAATACCGATCAAACCCATGATCGAGAAATCCTGCCCCATCAACCACAGCATCAACAGTGCGCCGATGCCGGCGGAGGGCAGGGTGGAGATGATGGTCAGCGGATGCACGAAGCTTTCGTATAGCACGCCGAGAATGATGTACACCGCCACCAGCGCGGCCAGGATCAACCAGGGTTGGTTGGCGAGCGAACTCTGAAACGCCTGAGCGGCGCCCTGGAAGTTGCCGATGATCGAGGCCGGCATGCCGATCTCGTTCTTGGCCTGATCGAGCAGCACGACGGCATCACCCAACGCTACGCCCGCCGACAGGTTGAACGACAGGTTGGCGGCCGGGAACATGCCGTCGTGAGCGATCGACAGCGGCCCCATTTTCGGTGCGCCGACTTTGGCGAGCGCCGACAGCGGCACCATTTCGTTGGTCAGCGGTGAGCGCAGATAGAAGTAATTCAGGCTTTCGGCTTTGCCGCGTTGCTGCGGTTCGAGTTCCAGAATCACTTTGTACTGGTTGATGTCGGTCTGGTATTCGTTGATCTGACGCTGCCCGAACGCGTCGTACAGCGCCTGATCGACATCCGCCGTGGTCAGCCCGAAGCGGGCGGCGGCGCTGCGGTCGATGTCCAGATGCGTCACGCTTCCGCCCAGTTGCAGGTCGTTGGACAGGTCGCGGAAGGCAGGAATCGAACGCAGCTTTTCAGTCAGCTTCTGCGTCCATTCGTTGAGCAGCGCGCCATTGTTGCTCTTGAGCACGTATTGATACTGCGCGCGGCTCGGGCCGGAACTCAGGTTGATGTCCTGGCCCGCACGCAGGTACAGGACGATACCCGGAATCTTCGCCAGCTTGGGCCGGATGCGATCAATGAACTCACTGGCCGACACGTCGCGGTCACCGCGATCTTTCAACGCAATCCAGACACGGCCGTTGGCGATGGTCTGGTTGCTGCCGCTGACGCCCACCGAGTGAGAGAAGGCTTTTACGGCCGGGTCGGCAGCGATGATTTTCGCCAGTTGTTTGTGTTTCTCGACCATGTCGGGGTAGGAAATGTCCGCGGCCGCTTCACTCGTGCCGAGCACCATGCCGGTGTCCTGAACCGGGAAGAAGCCTTTGGGGATCAACACATACCCAGCCACCGCGAGGACCAGCGTCACGCCGAAAATACCCAGCATCATGCGCTGATGGGCGAGGGCGAAACGCACGCCACGGGCATAGCGCGCCACCAGGCGTTCGCCGAAACCCGGATTGGCATGGGCATCATGTTTCGGCGCACGCATGAACAACGCGGCCAAGGTCGGCGCCAGCGTCAGCGAAACCACTACGGAAATCAGAATTGTCGAGGTTGCGGTCAGGGCAAATTCCTTGAACAGCCGACCCACCACGCCGCCCATGAACAGCAGCGGAATGAACGCGGCAATCAGCGAGAAGCTGATGGACACGACAGTGAAGCCGATCTCGCCTGCGCCCTTGATCGCCGCACCACGCATGCTTTCGCCGGCTTCCAGGTGTCGATGGATGTTCTCCACCACAACGATTGCGTCGTCCACCACAAAGCCGACGGCCACCACGATCGCCACCAGCGTCAGGTTGTTCAGGCTGAAACCCATGACGTACATCAGCGCGAAACTGGCGACCAGCGACACGCCCAGCACGGCCGTCACGATCAGCGTCGCGGAGAGCTGACGAAGGAAAATGGCCATCACCGCAATCACCAGCACGATGGCGATCAAAAGCGTCATTTCCACTTCGTGCAAGGACGCGCGAATGGTTTTGGTCCGATCGCTGAGCACCGTGACATCGACCGAGGCCGGCAGCATTTCCTGCAACCGGGGCAGTTCACCCAGTACGCGATCCACGGTCTCGACGATGTTCGCGCCAGGCTGGCGGAACACCACGATGTTGACCCCTTGCTGATCGCCGGACCAAGCGTTGACGTAGGCGTTTTCCGAGCCGTCGACCACCCGCGCTACGTCACGCAGATGAACCGGGGCGCCATCCTTGTAGGAAACGATCAGTTGGTCATAGTCCTTGGCCTGAAAAAGCTGGTCGTTGGAGGCCAGGGTGGAAACACTGTTCTGGCCGTACAGCGCACCTTTGGCCAGGTTCAGGCTTGTCTGCTGCAACGCGGTGCGCAGGTCGCCAAGGGTCAGGCCAATGGACGCGAGCTTTTCCGGCGCCGCTTGCACACGAATCGCCGGGCGTCGCTGGCCGGTGATCGAGACCTGGCCAACGCCGTTGATCTGGCTCAGTTGTCGGGCCAACAGCGATTCGGTGACGTCGCTCAGCTCGGTCGCGGGCATCAGGTTGGAGCTGACGCTGAGAATCAGAACCGGGCTGTCGGCGGGGTTGACCTTGCGCCAGGTTGGCGCAGTCGGCAGATCGGCAGGCAGACGGCCCGAGGCCGTGTTGATTGCGGCCTGCACTTCCTGCGCGGCCGTGTCGATGCTCTTGTTCAGCACGAACTGGAGGGTCAGGTTGGTCGAGCCGAGCGCGCTGCTCGACGTCATCTGGGTCATGCCGGGAATGGCACTGAACTGCACTTCAAGGGGCGTGGCCACCGAAGACGCCATGGTTTCCGGGCTGGCGCCGGGCAAGGTCGCCGAGACCTGAATGGTCGGAAATTCCGCTTCCGGCAACGGCGCGACCGGCAGGCGAGGGAACGCGATACACCCCAACAGCACCAACGCAAAGGTCAGCAAAACCGTGGCAATCGGATGATTCACGCACCAGGCGGAGATCGAACCGTGGCCTTTCATTTCGCCGCCCCTTTTGCGCTGCTGGCAGCGGCCAGCGTATCAACGCCCTGCGCCTTGACCACTTCGATGCGTGAACCGTCCTTAAGGCGTGACTGGCCGTCGCTGACCAGTACGTCGTTGACGTTGACCCCTTTGATCAGCATCAGGTCGCTGTCCTGGTACTCGACTTTGACGGGGACGACTTCGACCTTGTCGCCTTTGACGCGGTACACGTAATGCTGATCGATGCCGCGCTGCACCACTTGCGGCGGCACCTTCAGCGCATTGCGATCCAGCGCGGTCTGGATACGCACCGTCACCAACTGACCGGGCCAGAGTTTTTCGGCGGCGTTGTCGAACGTGGCCTTAGCGCGGATGGTGCCAGTGGTCGCCGCGACCTGGTTGTCGATCAGCGTCAGTTTGCCTTCGCCGAGCAGGGTGCCTGTCGCGCCTTCGCCGAGGTAGGCGTTGACCGCGGCTGGCGTTGTGGAAGCGAGCAGGTCGTGCAGGGTAGGGAGCATCTGTTGCGGAAGGGAAAACTCGACCGAGACCGGATCGATCTGCGTCACCGAGAACAGACCGGTGGCATCGCTGACCCGCAGGAAGTTGCCTTCGTCGACGTTGCGAATCCCGACACGACCGGTCACCGGAGAGCGGATCTGGGTGTAGGAAAGCTGCACTTGTGCCGCATTGATCGAGGCTTGATTGCCTTGCGCGGTGGCCTTGAGCTGATTGACCAGGGCTTGCTGCTGGTCGTATTGCTGCTTGGAAATGCTGTTGTCGACGGTCAGCAACTTATAGCGTTTGAGGTCCACCTGGGCCATATCGAGTTGCGCCTGGCTCTGACTCAGTTGCGCCTTGGCCTGCTCCAGCGCAGCGCGAATGGAACGGTCGTCGATGGTCGCCAGTAGATCGCCCTGTTTGACCTGCTGCCCTTCCTTGACCATCAAACGGGTCAGGATGCCGTCCACTTGCGGACGAATCACCACGCTTTGCAGCGACAACACCGACCCGATGCCGGTGACATAGCGCGGCACGTCCTCTTCAACCACGTTGATCACCTGAACCGGCACGGCCGCAGGGGCACTGACTTTCTTTTCGGTGGGGCGAGTGGAGAACCAGACACCGACCGCAATAAGCACCGCCAGTCCGGCAACGGCAATCAAAGAGTTTTTCTTCTTGTGCATACAGAGATAACGCCAGCGAAAGTGTGGAGGCAGGTAATCGAGAGCCTCCTTTATAACCCTTCGACCCGGTCAGCAAAATGACTGCTACCTGTCAATATTGTCAGCTGGAATAGGGCGGAGCATGAAGTGGCGTAAAGAAACGGCGCAACAGGGCGATAGCCAGAGAGAGGGCACGATTTTCGAGCAACGGGATCTAGCTTAATAACGACAATTCCTAAAGCGACGTTCGTGTTTTTTCTGGTTGGCTGTCCCTGGCTCGACTTCTACAAGCGGGCCTTCACGGCGGAGTATGGCGATGAACAGTAAAAAGACAGTCTCGGTGTTTTTTTCGATCGCGTTAGTGGGGGCCTGGGTTCTGGCCGGACCCGTCGCTTCGGCGGCAGAGAGCACACTGAGGTTTCACGGCCGGATTGTGAATGCCGGTTGTGATGCGAGGGTTCTCGATGCTGCCCGGCAGGCGGACACGGTCAAAGTGCTGAAGGTCAGCGAGAACCTGACAGTGGAACTCGCCCCGCGCGACGATGCGTGTGGTGGGGCATTGACCCCGGTGTCCGCCGTCTATGTCGAACGCTCATCGGTTATCGCGGGTGAGCGGATTGGCGTTGTGACGTTGAATTACCAGTAAGGGCGGTGAGTCTGACGCATGGATCATTCTCACAATCCACGTGGGAATGCCCGCCAAGACGCTCCGCGTCTACGTTGACGCAGAGCGTTGATCGCTGCGTTACCACGCAGAGCGTGGGAACGATCAAAAATGACTTGAGAAGCGACACGGTTGCTCACTCCGGCGACGCTCCGTGGGCCCGCGCCGAACGGACATCCCTGTCCTGACGGCGCTCTCGCGGCATCCATGCCGCTCGGCCCACTGCGCGCCACCTGCGTTCAGCCTGCACCCAAGTCGCGTTTTGTGGTGTCTGGCCTAGCGCGTATAGGAGCAACACGGGCTGGAGCTAACGCTCATCGCATTTTTGATTGTCCATCAATCTCCCTTAATCCACTCTCAACTGTAGGAGCGTGGCTTGTCCCGCGATCTGCCGGGAACCGGCAGCGAGACCTCTACATGCGGAGTTTCAGGCATAACCGAGTCGCCTGGTTTTGCTACCGCTACGCGGCAGATCGCGGGACAAGCCACGCTCCTACAGGGACTGCGTCAGCCTGATATTTCAGCTTCAGCTCCTGCTGTTGATTTTGCTCTTCGACATCAATCGTACAGACACCACAAAATGCGACTTGGGTGCAGGCTGAACGCAGGTGGCGCGGAGTGGGCCGAGCGGCATGGATGCCGCGAGAGCGCCGTCAGGACATGGATCGTGATCATTCCCACGCTCCGTGTGGGAATGCCTGCCAAGACGCTCCGCGTCTACGTTGACGCAGAGCGTTGATCGCTGCGTTACCACGCAGAGCGTGGGAATGATCAAAAAACGTCAGCGCCACCCGAACTAACCAACAGATCGCACTCCCGCGCCAAGGCTTCCAGAACGCCATCCTCGCGCCCGCCCAACGCCAATCCTTACAAATCACCTGCAAAGGTCCGCCCGACCTTTTTTCCGGCGATTACCCTGCAGGCCACGCCATCCGCCAGATGTACGCCTGCTCTACCGGATCCTACGGAAACGTCTGTCACGGCCCACTGTCGATTCTGCACGTTCAAGGTAGAAAGCCTGACAGCCGCAAATCACCCGTCCGCTTATAGTTCTCGCCGTCCTCTGGGCACACACGAATTGACACAAGGAACGTCGTTAACATGAAAAAGGTTTCTCTTTCTCTGGCTATCGTGGCCGCAATGGGTTTCAGCGTATCGGGTACGGCCCACGCTGCAAACAACGGCAAGCTCGTATTTAACGGCACCCTCACCAACATCACCTGCGACATCGGTGCCGGCACTGGCGCAAGCCCAGGCAACAACCCGGGCGAAATCAACGTCGATCTGGGCAACGTTTCTTTCTCCGACATCGGCCGCTTCGCCGACAACAAACTGGAAACCGCCTCGCCGATTCAACTGTTGGTCAACTGCACCGGCGGTGCCTCGCAGTACAACACCGTCAACATGCGTTTCATCGCACGTCAGGGCAGTGGCCTCGATAATCTGGACCAAAAACTGCTGCGCACCACCGGGGCTGCCGACGGTGTGGGCATCGGCCTGCTCAACGCCTCCAATCAGTTGATGGACTTGAGCGGTAACGAAACCATCGACACTCCGCTGATCAAGGATGGCGCTGACGGTGCCACCGCTGAAATCAACTTCGGCGCGGTGTATGTGCTCAACGGCGCCGCGACCAATCCTGGCAATGCCGACGGCTTCCTGCCGTTCGTGATGGACTATCAGTGATGCAACAGGCGGGGTGAGCAGTGCTCGCTCCGCCTACCTCTGAACCTGAGACCATTCCATCATGTTTTCTACTCTTTTTCGTTGCTCCGCCTTCTGGATCTGCTCTGGCCTGGCGATGGGGCTGGCCGCGCAGGCACACGCGGGCATCGTGCTGAACACGACCCGGTTGATTTACCCGGCCAGCAACAAGGAAGTCAGTCTGATCGTTCACAACACCGGGACGAGCGACATCCTTGCGCAATCCTGGCTTGAAGGCGGCCCCGACAGCGCCTCCCCGGACGCGCCACCGTTTGCCGTGACCCCGCCGCTGGTACGAATGACGGGGGATGCCAGACAGCTGATCAGGGTGATGTATTCAGGCGAGGGTCTGGCAACCGACCGTGAGTCCGTGCTTTGGCTCAACGTTCAGGAGATCCCTCAGGCCGCCAGCGAAAACGAGCTGCAGGTCGCGGTCCGGCAGCGCATCAAAGTGTTTTATCGGCCGCAGGGTTTGGTTGAAGACCCGCTGAAAGCGGCGCAAGCGCTGCAGTGGCGCGTGTCCGGCGGCTCCATTGAGGTCATCAATCCCGGGCCTTATCACGTGTCGATGATCAAGCTTGAGGCTCGGAAAAACGGACACGTGATGTTTCAAGAGGACAGTCGGATGCTCGCCCCTCGGCAGCGAATCCAGTTGTCTTTGAGCCCTTCGGCGCCGGGTGGACCGGTGGAATTGTCCTTCATCAGCATCAACGACTTCGGCGCTCAGGAGCCCTATCACGCCAGGGTGTCCAGTGAACGAGTGACCCAGGCCAGTAAGGCCGAGCCTCATCCCGACTAGCAGCGACACGCTGGTCGGGATTTTTTCGTTGACCCATTTTTCGGGCCGGACCTGTTTTCCGGCTTCAGCTTCACGCGCCTGCGAGAAAGGAATCAGCGGCGCATCGAGACTCAGAACACGAGTGAAACCAGCTAATGGAACGGCGAGACAAGCACAACAAGGAATGTCCCTCGACAGCGGTAGCGCCCGGCACTCGGACGTGCACGGCAAACCCTCCCCGGACGCTCAAACGTCATGCCCTGCCTACCTGTATCGCCACCGCAGCCTGGATGGTCAGCAGCGGGTCGATGGCGATGACCGACGCGGGCAGCAAGGGAGCCGCCCCTGTGAAATTCAACACGGCGTTCATTCAAGGCACGGACCAGCCGGCAGACCTCAACACCTTTCTGCAAGGCAACAGCGTCGTGCCCGGCACGTATCGCGTGGACGTCTACGTCAACCGGGCATTGACCGGGCGACGTGACATCCATTTTGTCGCCAACCCGGTCAGTGGTGCGATCGAAGCCTGTCTGACGCTGGAGATGCTGCGCCAGTTCGGCATGAACATCGACGCCATGAACGGCTCAGCCGCAGCGCCCGGCGCGTGCTTTGATCTGCCAGCAAACGTCGAGTTCGCGCACGTCGAGTACCAGCCTGCGAGCTTGCGCCTGAGCATCAGCATCCCTCAGTCATTGATGTCCCGCAGCGCGCGTGGCTACGTGCCACCGGAAGTGTGGGACGAAGGCGAAACAGTGGGCTTCGTCAATTACAGCTTCAGCGGTGCACGGCGCACGCGGGGCAATCAGACGCAGGATCAGTATTACCTGGGGCTGCGAAACGGTTTCAACCTGGGGGCGTGGCGACTGCGCAATGAATCCTCGCTGGTCTATGGAGATGCGCAGCCTTACCGGTTTCGCAGCAACCGGACCTTTGTTCAGCGCGACATCAGCGCCCTCAAGAGCCAACTGACGCTGGGTGAAACCTTCACCGATTCACAGGTGTTCGACAGTGTTCGATTCATCGGCGCAACCCTGGCGTCCGACGATGGAATGGTGCCTGACAGCGAGCGTGTTTATGCGCCGGTCATTCGGGGCATCGCCGAAACCAACGCGACGGTAGAGGTCCGCCAGAACGGCTTCATGCTCTACAGCGGCAATGTGTCGCCCGGCCCATTCGAAATTTCCGATATCTACCCCAGCGGTTCCAACGGCGATCTTGAAATTACCGTGGTCGAGGCGGACGGTCGTAAGCGGGTGTTCGTGCAGGCCTATGCGTCACTTCCGATCATGGTGCCCAAGGGCGCGTTGCGTTACAGCGTCGCGGCAGGGCAGTACGACAGCAACGACGGTGGCCAGGCGCCAAACTTCGCCAGCACGACGTTGATCTACGGCTTGACTGAACAGGTGACGACGGCCGGAGGCCTTCAGGTTGCCGAGGATTATCAGGCGGGCAACCTCGGCGCTGGCGTCAACACCGGCGTGGGCGCTGTGTCGCTGGACCTCACGCAGTCACTCAGTCAGCAGCGGCGTGAACGCTACAGCGGGCAAAGCCTGCGCGTGCGGTATGCCAACACGCTGGACCTGACCAACACCACATTGGCAGTGGCGGGTTATCGCTACTCGACCGACCGATACCGAACCCTCGATGAGCACGTCGAAGCCCTGCAAGCCCGCAACGGCGCGGCGTCGGCGCGGGCCAAGGATCGTGTCGAGTTCAACCTGACCCAGGCGTTGCCCGAACAGTCCGGCTCACTGAGCTTCATCGGCTCCGAACAACGCTACTGGGACAGAGCCGGCAAGACACGGCAGTTCTATCTGTCCTGGAACGCCGCGTGGCGAAGCCTGAGTTACAGCCTATCGGTGGAGCGCAACCAGACGTTCGAGCGTGAGGGCGGCAGTCAGACCGACAACCGTATTGCGCTGACGCTAAGCCTTCCACTGGGCGACAGTCCTGGCGCGTCGCGTGCTTTCTTGAATGCGGTGCGTGACAGTGCCGGCGATTACGACATGCAGGCCGGCCTCAACGGACAGGTTTTCGATGACCGCAATACCTTTTATTCGGTGCAGGCCGGTCACGACAACCGCTCGGGCTCGGCGGGGTTCGGCAAACTGAGCACGACGACGCCCTACGGTCGATTCGATACGGGATACGGCCAGGGTCGTGACTATCGTGCCCTGAGTGTCGGCGCATCCGGTTCGGTGGTCGCCCATGCGGGCGGCATGAACGTCGGCCAGCCGCTGGGCGACACCTTTGCCTTGGTTGAGGTCAAGGATGTCAGTGGCGCAAAGCTCTCCAATTTCAGCCAGGTTGAAACGGGCGGTAACGGCTACGCGATTCTGCCGTACGCCCAACCCTATCGCGCCAACTGGGTCAGCCTCGACACCCGTGCATTGGGTGCGGATGTCGAACTGGACAATGCGGTGGCTCAAGTGGTGCCGCGTCGCGGTGCGGTGCCACGGGTCTCCTTCAAGACATCGGTCGGTCGTCGGGTGCAGTTCGAATTGCTGCGCGCCGACGGCAGCGCCATACCGCTCGGCGCTGTTGTGGAGGACGAGAATGGAAAGCTCTTGGCCGCTGTCGATCCCGGCAGCCGGGCCTTGGTCTTGAGCGAGCAGGACAGTGGCGAATTACGCGTCAGATGGGGCGATCAGCACTGTAGGGCGCGTTTTGATCTGCCCGCCCGAAACCCGCAACGCACCTACGATCGCGTCAAGGTGGTGTGCCAATGAAATGGGCGTGCCGGTTGTGGGCTGCGTCGGCGTTTTTCAGCACCGCCGTGGAAGCCGCGGTATCACTGGCGGGGACGCGCCTGGTGTTCGATGGCCGGTTCCGTGAATCGAGCATCGAGGTCAGCAATCCGGGAACCACCAGCACTCTGATTCAAGCCTGGCTGAGCACACCTGATGCCGAGCCGTCTGTAACGTCCGACCTGCCGTTCGTGGTGACACCGCATCTCGCGCAACTGCCCGCGCAAGGCAAACAGACGTTGCGCCTCCTTTACGAGGGCGTCGGCATGCCGGGTGATCGTGAATCACTGCTGCACTTATACGTGCTGGAGGTGCCGCGTCGCAGTGAAGCCGCCCAGCAGTTGAGCATCGCAATACGGCAACGAATCAACGTGTTTTACCGCCCTGATTCGTTGCCGGGTGATCCCGCCGAGGCCGCGATGAACCTCGAGTGGCAGCGCTCGGCAACAGGCGATCACGCGCTCCGGGTGCGTAACCCGACGCCGTTCTACGTGGCGTTGCAGGACCTCGTATTCGAGGGCAGAGAAGTCAGCGAATACCTGCTGATCGAGCCGCTGTCCGAGCGTTCGCTGACGTGGCCATCGACCCCGAACAGCCGCTCCGTCCGGGGACGCCTGACGTTCAAAGCGCTGACCGATTACGGCGGTCAACGCGCTTTCTGCGCGCAAGCACCAGGCGACACACCCTTCAACGCACGACTGAACGCGGCCGGTGCCGAGTCGCCCGCAGCCCTTACCGCACCTCCCACCGCACCTCCCACCGCACCTCCCCGCGCAGTGCTTGCCGCCGATTCAACGATGGAGAAATGCTGACCATGACGAAGTTTTCTTTTACCCGATGGTGTCCGACCTTTCTTCTGAGCCTCGCGCTGCCCGCGACCGGAATGGCCATGACCTGTAAAACCCAGGGAGCAGGCGAAGCGGTGATTCGCGCGGACTTGAGCAGCAGCGTTGCGATTCCGGCGACCTTGCCCGATGGCAGTGTCGTCTGGCGTTCCGAGCGACTGAATGTTGCCGTCGAATGCGCAAGGGACCAGCCGGGTGGCGCCGAAGAGGTATTCCTTTACCTGAATCCGGAAAACCTGCAGATCGGTCAGGGTATTCGCGCCGGGCTTACCCTCAATGGCATTGATTACCTGCAAAGCAACGGGCGAATTCCTGCACAGCAGACACTGCCGGGATGCAGCGAAGCGTCCGGGCGCATTTCAGCCTGTCCAACCGTCAGCTTCAACCTGCCGTTCTCGGTGTTCATCCAGAAGTACGGGCCGACGCCGCCCTCGGGCGTGGCCAGCGATGTGCTGAACTACCGTGTGTTTCAGGTCGACAGTGGCAGCGGGATGAATCCGGTGCCGGACAACAACCTCAATTACGTCATCAACGACCTGAGGGGACTGCGTTTTGTCGCGTGTAACGCCGAGTTGCGGGTCATGCCGGAAACGGTCGAGTTTGGTGATGTGGCGATCAGAAATGTGCGCGTGGGCGAAGTGGCGACCTTTCAGCGATTTGCCCTGGCGACCAGCCGAATCTGCGATTCGCCGTTCAGCCTCAATGCGCGTTTTACCCCGGTGTCGGGCACGCTGTCTGGCGATGTACTGGTGCCGACGAACAACGACAGCATTGGCATCCGCATTACGAATGCACGCAACAACAACCCGGTGCGTTACAACGAGCCGTTTCACGCCACCCATTTGCTCGGTGACGACTATTCGGCCACGGCCGACTTCAATGCCGAGCTGCTGTGGCAAACCAACGCGCCGACCCCAGGGCCGTTCTCGGCTGAGGTGATGGTCGATCTGTTCTACAAATAGGCCGTTGCTCGGTTGTCACAGGCAGTTGCACGATGATTCAGGTATGCTGCGCGCCTTCCGGGCACTGCCTGTTCATCCTAAGACCGTTTTGCGATTCTGGAGCTTTCATGACCACCCCCGAACACACCCCAGCTCCTGACGTTGACGTCGAATCGGTCGAGGCGGGCGCCGAAACACAGGCACAGAAAACCGAGATTCCGGCTTTCAGCTTTCCGTTCAAACCGGGCGAGCTGTTGCAGGCCAAGAAAAATCCGTCGCACTACAAGGGGTCGGGTAAATCCAACCACGACAAGCGCCCAGGTGCAGCACCGTCCGGCACTCGTCGCTCGATGGGCAAGCGCTGATCCACAGGTCGATGGCTCAAAATCGGCATCGACGATTCAGCCTTCCTTGCGAAAACTGTCCCGGTACTGCGTCGGCGTCACGCCCAGACGCTGGCTGAAGATCAAGCGCATCCGCGCCGCGCTGCCGAAACCGCAGTGATACGCCACGGCCTTGATCGCCATTTCGCTGCCCTCCAGCAAATGGCGGGCGGCGTCGATTCGCGCGCGCTGCACGAACTCGGCAGGCGTAACTTTCGCATCGCGTGCAAACACCCGGGCAAAGCTGCGCGGGCTCATCGCCACGACCTCGGCCAGACGTTCCACTGAAAACGGTTCGGCAATGTGCTCCATGACGTAGCGCTGGATCTTCGCCACGGGCGAGTCGTCGTCCACCGATGCCGTGAGATAAGGGCTGAACTGCGACTGTCCGCCTTGACGTTGAGCGACCACCAACAAACGCTTGGCCACCGCCAGGGCAATCGCCGGCCCGTGATCTTCGCTGACCAGCGCCAGCGCCATGTCGATCCCCGCGGTCACGCCCGCTGAGGTCATCAGCGTGCCGTCGCGTACGTAAATGCGATCCGCCTCGACCCGCGCGTTCGGGAACAAATCAGCCAGTTGCTGCGCGTGACTCCAGTGCGTGGCGACCTGTTTGCCATCCAGCAATCCGGCGTGCCCGAGAATGAAGGCGCCGGTACAGATCGAACCGTATCGACCCGCCAGCGGCGTGGCCTCTCGCAGCCACGCGGTAATGTTGGGCATTTCGATGCCTTCGTGCAGGCGCGGCCCGCCCGGCAGCAACAGGATGTCGAACTGTTTCGGCGCGTTTTCAAGCGTGTATTCGGCACCGAGCGGCATGCCGTTCGAGGCCAGGATCGGATAAGGCGCGGCACCGATGGTGGTGATCTGATAACCATCGCCTTCGGCGACGAAACGGTTGGCCTCGGCAAACACATCCAGCGGACCCGCGACGTCCAGTGACTGGACGTGTGGAAACAGCACGATCGCAACGCTTCTCATCGAAAAGTCTCAGGCGCTCTGCAAAGGGATGAACATATAGCTCATCGACTCTGCTGTCTCCAGTCGTGCGCCGGCTCGCGCCAATGCCTGTGTGGCGGCTTCACCGGCAACGCGAAATCGCCAGCCTTCATCGGGGGCTGTCGGCAACTCGCCGGTGATCAATCGCGCGACAGCAGCGGAAAAGGCGTTCATGTCGGGCAGGTAGGCGACGAACCCGTTGCCCTTGAGGGCGGTGATATTGATTCCCAGCGCCATGCAGATGGCCTGCTTGCGGGCGATGTCATCGCGGTCTGCCTGCCGGGAGGCTTCGATCAGCGCCATCAACTGATGATCCACTAACTGACCGCCGACGATCAGGTCCGGGCCCTGTTCCCAGGATTCGGGTGGGCAGTCCTTGGCCTCTGGGCGCAGGGGAATGTGCGGATTGATCTCCATCGGATAAATCCGGCACACCAACGGCCGGCGGTCGTAAATGCGGCAGAGGTTCTCCGCGTCAAGATTTCGGCATCGACCGGCGTTGTAGGCGGCAAAGGTGATCGCGACCATCGCCTGAGCGGTTCCACTGTTGACCGGATGCGAGCGTCGGGTAGCGTGCGTGAGCTGCTCGGCAGGCACACCGTAGCCATCAGCGAGAAAGGCCTCGGTGAGGATGATCACCGAACCGCCGTCAGCCGCCCACTGCGCGGCTTCCGACAAGGTGAGCGGGACATGGTGGTCGGTGCAGCACTTGCCGCAACCGACACAGGAAAACTGAGTGTTCATCGAAAAAGATAACCCGCCGATTCGGAGGAAAGACGCCCGACCCGCGTTGGCAATCTGTCATCGCGGGTGTGTTTTTCACGTTGGCGGGAATTGCAGCAAGTTATGCGCCAGCGCCCATTCTTCATGGGTACCGCACACGGCTGTGGGTGTGGGCACGTTATTTCTTGGGCAGCGTGGTGGCGTTGTCCCACTCGGTGATCAGCGCTTTCTTGTTCTTGCGGTCGTAGAGGCACAGTTCGGTGCCGGTTTTATTCTTCATGAACGCCTGTTTGTACTGACCTTTGATCAGCAGCGCGCTGTAGCCGACGCTGTCATCGAACATGGCCGGAGTGCCCGCAGGCTTGGCGTTTTTCAGTGAGCTTGCGGCAACGCAGCTGTCGACCAACGTTTTGTCGAATGCTTTCCATGCGTCCGGGCTGGAGGCGCTGGCTTGACCCGCAACAGCGGTCAGCGCCAGCAACATCAGGGTGGTGGTCTTCATGCAAATCTCCATCGTCGTCGTTATGAGCGTGTGTGACGGCGCATTAGAGTGGCTTAGCGTGATTCCAGTTCGCGGCGCTGCACATATTGCATGCCGACACGTTCGTAGAGGCGTCGGGCCGTCAGGTTGCTTTCCATGACCTTCAGATCGACATGACCCTCGTTGCGCTGAGTGAACGCCTCGAACACGCGGGCCAACAGCGCCGAGCCCACGCCTCGACCATGCATGCGAGGGTGGACGACCAGATTGCGAATGAAGGCGCTGGTCCAGCACTGCGCAACGGCGACCACGCCGAGCGGGTCTTCCACGACGAAACACAGTGCCGGATCGAATTCAGGGTCGCTTTCGAACCCGTTCAACCAGGTGGTGAAGTCGGCGACCCGTCCGCCGCCATGCTGCGTGCCCAAGGCAAGCAAACGGTGAACCGCCGCCGCATTCTCGGCACTGAACGGCACCTCGTGCAGCGTTTCTGGCCAAGCCACCGGACGCCGTGGAAGTGTGAGATCCCGACGCATCAACCAGTAATGACCGGTGGACGCGTCAGTGGGGCCGGGCCTCAGATCCCTTGGGCTTCGACTGTGCGGGCGGCTTCGATCAAGCATCGTGTCAGCTCGGGCGAGGAGAATTTGGTCAGTACGGCGTTAGCGCCAGCGGCCTTGGCCTTTTCGGCATTCATCGCGCTGTCCAGTGAGGTGTGCAACAGCACATACAGCTCCTGAAAGTCAGGCGTTTCACGCAGGGTGCGGGTGAAGGCATAGCCATCCATTTCGGACATTTCGATGTCGGACACCACTACGTTGATCTGCTGCGCCGTGCCTTGCAAATCAAGCAGATGATCGATGGCTTCCCGCGCGCTGCGAGCGGTGTGGCATTCGATCCCCAGATTGCGCAGGGTAATGACCGACTGTTGCAGTGCCACCTGGCTGTCATCGACTACCAGAATTCGCGCTTTGGTCAATACTTCAACCTCTTCAGGGCTGAGCTCGGTCGGTTCGACAGCGATCCGCGCCGGGGCGATGCCATGGATGACTTTCTCGATGTCCAGCACCTGAACCAGCGTGCCATCCACTTGGGTGACGCCCGTGATGAACGATTTGTTGCCCGAACCAAACGGCGGTGGGCGGATATCGGTGGTCAGGCAGTGGACGATCTTGCTCACCGCCTGCACGTGCAGACCCTGTTTGGAGCGGCTGACGTCGGTGACGATCAGGCAGCCGCCGTCCGGGTCGAGCAAAGGACGTTCACCAATCGCGCGACTCAGGTCGATCACCGACAGGGAATTCCCACGCAAGGTGGCGACACCTTTGACGTGCGGGTGCGACTCCGGCAAGCGGGTGAGGGGAGGGCAAGGGATGATTTCACTGACCTTGAGCAGGTTGATCGCCATCAGCTTTCCGCTGCGTAACGTGAACAGCAGAAGCGAGAGTGAATCTGCACGGACGTTTTTGGACATATGAACCTTCTGTCATGCGGTGTCTGATCGTCTCTTATGCGAGCAATCAGCTGTCGATGACGGTTTATCGACCCCACGCGGGCAGGCTTTAACCCTTTTGGCAAAGACCTGAGTAGCTGCGTTCACCACACCGTGTAGTCGAAATAACCTGTCGGATGTCGTTATGACCATCGGCTAGATCTGGTCATATTGACCACCTCTCAATAAGTGATTGACTTATAAGGAAATAATTTATGGCACGCTTCCTGATATATCCAAGGTAGTTCTTACTAACCGAGTCTCAGGAGTCAATCATGTTGAATGCTTCGGATCGTGCCATCGTCAAATCGACCGTGCCCCTGCTGGAAAGCGGCGGTGAAGCCCTGACCACTTACTTCTACAAGAAATTGCTCACCCGATACCCTCAGGTTCAGCCACTGTTCAACCAGGCGCACCAGGCGAGCGGCGATCAGCCCCGCGCGTTGGCCAACGGCGTGCTGATGTACGCCCGCCACATTGATCAGCTCGAGCAGTTGGGCGATCTGGTTGCCAAGATCATCAACAAGCACGTCGCACTGCAAATTCTGCCGGAACACTATCCGCTGGTGGGCGAATGCCTGCTTGAGGCCATCCGCGAGGTGCTCGGCGCCGAGATCGCGACCGATGAAGTCATCAACGCCTGGGGCAATGCCTACGGGCAACTGGCTGACATTCTGATCGGGGCAGAGAAGACCATCTACGACGAGAAGGCGGCAGCGCCTGGCGGCTGGCGCGGTGCTCGCGAATTCAAGGTCGCGGCCAAGGTGCCGGAAAGCGCCGAGATCACTTCGTTCTACTTCGAGCCTGCCGACGGTCAGCCGATTCTGGCGTTCACTGCCGGTCAGTACATCGGCATGCAGCTGTTTCTGAATGGCGAAGAAATCCGCCGCAACTACTCGCTGTCAGCGCTGGCGGGCAACAACCAGTACCGCATCAGCGTCAAGCGGGAGCCGGGCGGCCGAGCTTCCAACTACCTGCACGACCAGTTGAACGTGGGTGACAGCATCAACCTGTTCACGCCATCGGGCGAGTTCACCCTGGCGCACAATGACAAGCCGCTGGTGCTGATCAGTGGTGGTGTGGGGATTACCCCGACGCTGGCGATGCTGGAAGCGGCCCTGAAGACACAGCGCCCGATCCACTTCATCCACTGCGCGCGCAACGGTTCGGTTCATGCCTTCCGTGACTGGATCGAAGAGCTGGCGGGCAAACACCCGCAGCTCAAGCGCTTCTACTGCTACAGCGAAGACGACGGCGTCAGCCCGGCCGCTCATGCGGTTGGCTTGCTGGATCAGGCACGTCTGGAGCAGTGGCTTCCTGTCGACCGCGATGTCGATGCGTACTTCCTGGGGCCGAAGGGTTTCATGGCCGCGATGAAGCGCCAACTCAAAGCCGCAGGCGTGCCTGAAAAACAGGCGCGTTACGAGTTCTTCGGTCCGGCCTCGGCGCTGGAGTGATTCGGCGGTGCGACATAAAGCCGCATCCTTCTATATATAAGGAAGGGGTGCGGCGATCGGTCCCTGCGGCAAAGCGTCGCATGCTTCTATATATATAGAAGGGGTTGTGTTGGGTGTCGGTCGATTGTTACGTGTCACGCTTAATGTTCGGGTAATTCCGGCATGTTCACCATCTGCGCCAGCGTGTGGCTGAGACGATGGTAGAATTGCCGGCTTTCCCGACTGGCCGGGGCACGTAACAACGCAGATCGTTGATCTGGATGGACACCAATTCAAAGGGTATGTGAATGACTGACGAGATGTTTTACCTGCGACGCGAGAAGCAGTTCCTGGTGCTGCTGGGCATCATCTGCCTGGCGCTGATCGGCGGAGCCCTGTACATGCAGGTCGTATTGGGTGAGGCACCTTGCCCGCTGTGCATCCTGCAGCGGTACGCGTTGCTGTTCATCGCGGTCTTCGCCTTCATCGGTGCAGCCATGCCGGGCCGACTAAGCCTGAGCATCTGCGAAGGGCTTGTCACATTGAGTGCGGTCGGCGGGATTGTTGCAGCAGGGCGTCATGTCTACATTCAGACCCACCCGACCGAGAGCTGCGGCATCGACGTCCTGCAACCGATTGTCGATGGCTTGCCACTGGCGTCGCTGTTTCCGCTCGGTTTTCAGGTCGGCGGCTTTTGCGAGACGCCATATCCGCCAGTCCTCGGACTGTCGCTGGCCCAGTGGGCTTTGATCGCTTTTGTTCTGACTGTAATTCTGGTACCGCTGGGTATCATTCGGAACCGAATGAAAGCGCGTTAATTACAAAGTGTTGCGTAAAAAACCGCCCCGAATTCCTTAACAAATTTGGGGCTATCCAGGGTTTTTGAGGTGCGACAAATGATCGCATTCTTACAGAATCGGAAATTAACTGTTGCGCAATAACTCATAGTCAATAAAACTTTACGTATCTACAATCGCCCCCACTTAACGCCCCCTTCACATGATGGTCGGCGGAAATCGAGGTCAGAAAGCGTTTTTACGCCTTTGTAGACGCCGTTTGGATGGCCTCCTGCGTTACGTTCAGAATGTCTGCGCCAAAGGATTTGGTCCGCATAGGCGGGTGCCACCATTCGAATAAGAAACCACAGCTAAACCCGGATTTGTTACGAGGCCACACGCTTCCTGACAGGCCCCTGTTCAATCCAAAAATTTGCCAGCACCTGGCAGGGTGAAGTGTTGGCGGTCGAAACCCAACTGCGATGCGAAAGCTGCTTTTAGAGGTCGTGAGATGAGTAAAAAAAGGTACCCCAGGTTTTTTGGCTTCTTGGCCCTTTTCAGCATGCTCCTGCTCAGCGGGTGCGATTACACCCTGCTGGATCCCAAGGGCCATGTCGGCGTGCAAGAGCGTGATCTGATCATCACCGCTACTCTGCTCATGCTGCTGGTGGTGGTGCCGGTCATTTTCATGACCATCATCTTCGCCTGGAAGTATCGCGCCTCGAACAAGAGCGCGACCTATACGCCTGACTGGGCGCATTCGACCAAGATTGAACTGGTTGTCTGGCTGGTTCCGCTGGCCATCATCATCGTGCTCGGCTATGTGACCTACAAGTCGACCCACGCGCTGGACCCTTACCGTCCGCTTGAATCTGACGTGAAGCCGCTGACCATCGAAGTGGTCGCGCTGGACTGGAAATGGCTGTTCATCTACCCAGACCAAGGCATTGCCACCGTCAACAAGATCGTGTTCCCGGCGCACACCCCGATCAATTTCCGCATCACCTCTGATTCGGTCATGAACTCGTTCTTCATCCCTGCACTGGGCGGCCAGATCTACGCCATGGCCGGCATGCAGACCAAGTTGCACTTGATCGCCAACGAAAACGGCGAGTTCGATGGCATCTCCGCCAACTACAGCGGCGCAGGTTTCACCGGCATGAAATTCAAGGCAACCGCAACCGATCAGGCTGGTTTCGACGCCTGGGTTGCCGAGGTCAAGAATTCACCTAAACAGCTGGCATCGGCTGAGTACACCGCTCTGGCCAAACCTAGCGAACGTAACCCCGTTGAACTCTACTCCACGGTCACTCCCAACCTGTTCCAGATCATCATCGACAAGTATGAAGGTATGAAGCCGGGCAAGATTGAGCACGAGAAGAAAGAAGTGGCCGGTATGGAAGGGATGGACATAGGTAAGCATTCAGCTGCTGAGGCAGAGGAGTAAACGATGTTTGGTAAATTAAGTCTGGACGCGATTCCGTTCCACGAACCGATAGTCATGATCACGATTGCCATGATCGCTATCGGCGGTGCGGCGGTACTCGGTCTTGTCACGTATTTCAAAAAGTGGACCTACCTGTGGACCGAGTGGCTGACGTCGGTCGACCACAAGAAAATCGGCGTGATGTACATCATCATCGCCATGGTCATGCTGCTGCGCGGCTTTGCCGACGCCATCATGATGCGTTCCCAGCTGGCCCTGGCCACTGAAGGTTCGCCTGGCTATCTGCCGCCTGAACACTATGACCAGATCTTCACCGCTCACGGTGTGATCATGATCATCTTCATGGCGATGCCGTTCTTCACCGGTCTGATGAACATCGTTCTGCCTCTGCAGATCGGCGCTCGCGACGTTGCCTTCCCGTTCCTGAACTCGCTGTCCCTGTACCTGCTGATCTCCGGTGTGGTGCTGGTCAACGTGTCCCTGGGTGTCGGCGAATTCGCACGTACCGGCTGGGTTGCCTATCCACCGCTGTCCGAGCTGGGCTACAGCCCGGGCGTGGGTGTTGACTACTACATCTGGGCACTGCAGCTATCGGGTCTTGGTACAACGCTAACGGGCGTGAACTTCCTGGTCACCGTCCTGAAGATGCGTACACCTGGCATGAAGCTGATGGACATGCCGATCTTCACCTGGACCTGCACCTGGGCTAACGTCCTGATCGTGGCTTCGTTCCCGATCCTGACCGGTACCCTGGCGTTCCTGACCCTCGACCGTTACCTGGACTTCCACATTTTCACGAACGAATTGGGTGGTAACCCGATGATGTACGTGAACCTGTTCTGGGCATGGGGTCACCCTGAGGTTTACATCCTGATTCTGCCGGCGTTCGGCGTCTTCTCCGAAGTCATCTCGACGTTCACCGGCAAGCGCCTGTTCGGCCACCACTCGATGATCTACGCTTCCGGCGCGATCTCGGTACTGGGCTTCATGGTCTGGCTGCACCACTTCTTCACCATGGGTTCGGGTGCAAGCGTCAACGCCTTCTTCGGTCTGGCGACGATGCTGATTTCCATCCCGACGGGTGTGAAGCTGTTCAACTGGCTGTTCACGATCTATCAGGGCCGCCTGCGCTTCACCGCGCCAGTGTGCTGGACCCTGGGCTTCATGATTACCTTCTCCATCGGTGGTATGACCGGCGTTCTGCTGGCTATCCCGGGTGCTGACTTCGTGCTGCACAACAGCCTGTTCGTGATCGCGCACTTCCACAACGTGATCATCGGTGGTGCGGTATTCGGTTACATCGCCGGTTTCGCGTTCTGGTTCCCTAAAGCGTTCGGCTTCAAGCTGAACGAGAAGTGGGGCAAGGCAGCGTTCTGGTTCTGGATCTCGGGCTTCTACGTGGCCTTCATGCCGCTGTACGCGCTGGGCTTCATGGGCATGACCCGTCGTCTGAACACCACTGACAATCCGGACTGGACTCCGTATCTGCACGTTGCCTTCTGGGGCGCGGCGCTGATCATGGTCGGTATCGCCTGCCAGCTGATTCAGATCTACGTGAGTATCCGTGACCGCGAGCAGAACCGCGATCTGACCGGTGACCCATGGAATGGCCACACCCTGGAATGGTCCACTTCGTCGCCACCTCCGTTCTACAACTTCGCAGAACTGCCGAAGGCGGAAGAGATCGACGCGTTCTACGCGGCCAAGCGTGATGGCGAAGCGTATGCGGTTCCGGCCAAGTACTCCGACATCCACATGCCGAACAACACGGCAACCGGTCTGGTGATGGGCGCACTGCTCACCGTCTTCGGTTTCGCGATGATCTGGCACATCTTCTGGCTGGCGGGCGTGAGCCTGGTAGGCACCATCGTTTACTTCGTCATCCACGCGGCACGTGACGATCAGGGCTACATGGTTCCTGCTTCGGAAGTGGCACGTATCGAAGGCGAGCAACACAAGATCCTGGCCTCGGTGCGTAACGCCCAGGCGAACACTCCTGTCAACAAGCTGGAGCAGGCATAAACAATGTCGAACTTAGTATTTGAAGGTGCGAAGGGTCACGACCACGGTCATGACCATGAGCATGACCACGGTCACCATGACGCCGGCGAGATGAAGATCTACGGCTTCTGGATCTACCTGATGACCGACTGCATCCTGTTTGCGTCGATCTTCGCAATCTATGCAGTGCTGGTGAACAACGTTGCCGGTGGTCCTTCGGGCCACGACATCTTCGAACTGCCATACGTGTTGGGTGAAACCGCCTGCCTGTTGCTCAGCTCGATCACCTACGGTTTCGCCATGCTGGCGATGCACAAGGGTAACAAGGCTGGCGTTCTGGGCTGGTTGTTCGTGACCTTCCTGTTCGGCCTGGGCTTCATCGGCATGGAAGTCAACGAGTTCCACATGCTGATCTCCGAAGGCTACGGCCCGAACCGCAGCGGCTTCCTGTCGGCGTTCTTCACGCTGGTCGGTACCCACGGTCTGCACGTGACCAGCGGTCTGATCTGGATGGCGATCATGATGTATCAGGTCAGCAAGAACGGCCTGACGTCGACCAACCAAACCCGTCTGAGCATGCTCAGCCTGTTCTGGCACTTCCTGGACGTGGTCTGGATCTGCGTGTTCACCGTTGTCTACCTGATGGGGACCATTTAAATGGCTAATTCACATCATTCTCATGACGATGCCAGCCACGGCAGCTTCAAGTCGTACATGGTCGGTTTCGTCCTGTCGATCATCCTGACCGCGATTCCTTTCGGTCTGGTGATGTTCCCGACGATCTCGAAGGTTGCGACCCTGTGGGTCGTGCTGATCTTCGCAGTCGTGCAGGTTCTGGTTCACCTGGTGTACTTCCTGCACCTGGATCGTTCCGCGGCCCAGCGCAACAACGTGATTGCGTTTGCATTCGCCACGTTGGTGATCTTGCTGCTGGTGGGTCTGAGTGTCTGGATCATGTTCAGCATTCACACCTTCATGATGGCGAAGTGAGGAAAACCTGATGTCACTGAAGCACTTTATCCAAATCACCAAACCGGGGATCATTTTCGGTAACGTGCTTTCGGTGGCTGGTGGCTTTTTCCTCGCATCCAAGGGACATGTCGATTTCGGCCTGTTCCTGATCGCGATGATCGGTACTTCGCTGGTGGTCGCCTCCGGTTGTGTTTTCAACAACTGCATCGACCGCGATATCGACCTGAAGATGGAACGCACCAAGAACCGTGTTCTGGTTCAGGGGCTGGTTTCGGTGAAACTGGCCCTGGCCTACGCCACGGTTCTGGGTGTTGTCGGTGTTGGCCTGCTGTACTTCAAGGCCAATCCACTGGCGGCCTTGTTCGCAGTGATCGGTTTTGTGATTTACGTCGGCTTCTACAGCCTGTACCTGAAACGCAAATCCGTTCACGGCACCCTGGTCGGCAGTCTGTCGGGTGCGATGCCTCCGGTCATCGGCTACGTTGCCGTCAGCAACAGCTTCGACCTCGCAGCGCTGACCTTGCTCGTCATGTTCAGCCTGTGGCAGATGCCGCACTCGTACGCCATCGCGATCTTCCGTTTCAATGACTACCTGGCTGCTTCGATTCCGGTTCTGCCGGTCAAGCGCGGTATCCGGGTGGCCAAGCGGCATATCCTGATCTACATCCTGGCGTTCCTGCTGGCGACCTTGATGCTGACCTTCGGCGGTTACGCCGGGCTCAACTATCTGGCCGTTGCGGCTGCCATGGGCATGTACTGGTTGTACATGGCCTGGACAGGGTACAAAGCCAAAGATGACACCGTTTGGGCACGCAAGCTGTTTGTGTTCTCCATCTTCACCATCACGGCGTTGAGCGTGGCGATGTCGCTGGACTTTCAGGTAACTAAAGAGCTGCTGGTCACTTACGCAGCCCCTTGATTGCCTGAACTGAAACACAGGAAACCCCGTGACGCTTTCGAGCCACGGGGTTTTTTGTTGGGTGCGAGTTAACGGCTCGTAGGAATATTCGCTTAGTGGAGGAAGTAAAATCCGCAATTTGGGCTTTTCAGGCTCTAATCAGCCCATGACAAAGCCTACTGCTTTGCCGCATCATGTATCTGTTTTGTACAAGGATCGTCGCGAAATGCATCCGATCCAGTCGTAGAGATACAAAAAACAGAATTATGACTGAGCAAATGACTCCAGACATTCGGCCCAAAAATGATTCGATGCCTCTCGTATCGATCATTGCGCCCTGCTACAACGCAGAAAAGTATCTGGACGTTGCCTTGGCGAGCATATTCGCCCAGGACTATCCGAACGTTGAAGTCATCATCGTCGACGACGGGTCCACCGATAACAGCGTGCCGATGCTTCGGGCACTGCAAGGTCAGTACGACTTCCAGCTTTATTCCCAGGCCAATCAAGGCGTCAGTGCTGCCCTGAATCACGGGCTGCGGTATGCCAAGGGCGAGTACGTGTGCACGCCTGATCTGGACGACATCATGTTGCCGTCGTCGGTACGTCTGCGTGCCGATTACCTGAGTCAGCACCCGGAAGTGGGCTGTGTCGGCGCGCTGATCATTTACATGGACTCAGAGGGCAACGACACCAAGTCGCAGAAGCTGGCCGGCATTCAGAAACTCAGCTTCGACGAAATCCTGGGTGAGGCGCTCGTCGTAGGCGCCCCCGTTTCGCTGTACCGGATGGACGCATTGAAGACCGTGGACTTCTACGATCCCGAGATCAAGGTCCAGGATTTTCAGATGACCCTGAAAATCGCCAGCAAGGGTTATGAGGTGCACGTGTTGCCGGTGAGCGTCACCCGGTATCGACGCCACCCGAACAACCTGTCGCGCCGCTACAAAGTCCTGTTTGACGCGGACATGCGCACCATCGCGCCTTATCGCTCGCATCCGGCCTATAACCGGGGACTGACCGCGATCATCAACAAGGCACTGAAATATGCCGTGGTCAGCGACAAGAAGTACGCCTGGACGCTGCTTCGCTCGATTCCGTTGAGGCAGTTCAACCGGACCACTTTTCGTCGCTTCAAGCGTCTTCTGTTGCATCGCCAGAGCAGTTGATCCGCCCTTGTCGTGCCCGCTTCAGCTCACGGACCCCGCATGAAATTCTTCGAACTCCTGAAAACCCGCAAAACCAGAAAGCACCTGCGCAGCCTCGACAAACTCGAGCGCGCCCCGGAAAAGATCCGCCTGCGTTATCCGCACTATGTGGTGGGCACGGGCACCTACGGCATTCCGGAAGTCTTCGAGTTCGGCGACGACACTATCCTGCGGATCGGTTCCTACACCTCGATCGCGGCGGGCGTGAAGATTCTGCTGGGTGGTGAACACCGCACCGACTGGCTGACCACCTATCCATTCCCGGCCATGATGAAGGGTCTCGAAGACATCAAGGATTACGCCCCAAGCAAAGGTGATGTCGTCATCGGCAGTGATTGCTGGATCTGCGCCGACGCCACGATTCTGTCCGGTGTGACCGTTGGACACGGCGCGATCGTTGCCGCCGGCGCAGTGGTCACCCGCGACGTGCCGCCATTCGCCGTTGTAGGCGGTAATCCCTGCAAGTTCATTCGCTGGCGTTTCGAAGAAGACGTGCGTGAACAACTGCTCGAAGCCGCTTGGTGGGACTGGCCGATGGAAGAAGTGAAGTCGGTTGCCCGAAACCTGTGCGGACCCGATCTGGATGCCTTCCTCTCGTACGTCAGGGCGCGCAAGGCGGCATGACCCGCTGATTGTAGAAATAGGACAAACCCTCGCAAATCATCATTGCGACGGCTCTAAATCGGGTATTTCAAGAGAGTGACATCATTTTGGAATCGTTTTTTTGCATAATGGCTGAAACGTTTCTCCAACATGCTGGTTATTGACTCAAAGGAATGCCCCATGAACCTCAGATCCCTCAATATTGCGCCACGGGCGTTGCTCTGTTTCGGCTTCTTCGCACTGTTGGTCACCGTGCAAGGTGTGTTTTCGCTGTGGCAATCGGCCGCCTTGAAGCAGGCTCAGGAAGTCGTCGAGACGACCGTGCTGCCTACCGTGCAGCGCATTGGTGACATTGGTAACAACCTGACCTCCATCCGCCTGTGGAACTCGGTTGCGCGGACCGCGCCGGATGCCGAGACCGAAAAGCAGGCCAGGCAGCGTGTCAGTCAGGCGCGTGATGACTTGCAGGGCAACGTCAACAAGCTGAAAGCGTTGTTGCCATCGGCTGAGGGGCAGAAGATTTACGCGGACCTGCAGGCAGCGTTGGCCAGCTACCTGAGCGTGCATGGGCGTTTTCTCGATGCGGTCGAGCAAAAGCGCAATGACGTCGTCAACTCGCTGGTGTCTGCCAGTGGTGAAATGACCCAGGCGGCCGATTCACTGAACAAGATCATCGCTCAAGCAAGCCAGTTGACCGACCAGAAAGTGACCGCAACCGCTCTGGCCGCGAACGCGACCTACGTGCAGGCGCGTAACGTCACCCTCGCCACGATTGTTGTCGCCTTGCTGGCAACCCTCACACTGGCGGGCCTGTTCACCCGCAGCCTGAGTGCCCCGATCGCCAAAGCGTTGAGTGTGGCCGAGCGTATCGCCAGTAATGACTTCAGTCATCCCGTTGAAACGGACGGTCGGGATGAACCTGGTCGTTTGCTCAAAGCGCTGTCCATCATGCAGGACAACCTGCGGCGTACGGTCATGCAGCTGAGTGATTCCTCCAACCAGCTCGCGTCGACCTCCGAAGAAATGTCGGCCGTGACCCACGACGCCATGCAGGGCGTTCAACGGCAGAACGATGAGATCAATCAGGCTGCGACCGCGATCAACCAGATGAGTGCGGCAGTGGAGGAGGTGGCGCGCAATGCTGCGCAGGCGTCGGTGGCGGCGCGTGATTCCAGTCAGTCGGCCGAGAATGGTCGCCGTCGTGTCGAAGAAACGGTCACTGCGATCACCGAGCTGCACGGTGCAGTAGGTTTCACGGCGACCGAGATTGACGGTCTGGCGGGTCAGGTCAAAGGCATCAGCGGCGTACTGGACGTCATTCGTGGCATCGCTGAACAGACCAATCTGCTGGCGCTCAATGCCGCGATCGAGGCTGCACGGGCCGGGGAAGCCGGGCGTGGATTCGCCGTGGTCGCCGATGAAGTACGCGCCCTGGCGCACAGCACTCAGCAATCGACGGCCGAGATCGAGCAAATGATCACTTCGATTCAAAGCGGCGCGGGCAAGGCCGTCACCGCGATGAGCAACAGCAGCGACCGGGCGCAGGCCAGCTTGAAAGTGGCAGAAGCTGCGGGTCAGGCGCTGGCCGAGATCACCGCAGCCATCGTGCAGATCAACGAACGTAACCTGGGCATCGCCGCAGCGACCGAAGAACAGGCCCAGGTCGCTCGCGAAGTGGATCGCAGCCTGACGAGCATCCGGGATCTGTCGAACCAGACCGCCGCCGCAGCCAGTCAGACGTCAGGCGCGAGCGGCGAGTTGTCGCAACTGGCGGTTGGCCTGAACGGGATGGTGCAGGTGTTCCGGGTTTAAGGTTTCGGCACCGGATCGCCCTGAGAACCGGTGTCATCCTTTATGTTTGGGGTCGCTTCCTTGGCTGGCCCCAGCACGATCGCCAGGTGCCTCAAGTCGTCGATTTCCACGCTGACGCTTTTGCCCGACGGGCTGGCTGCCAGCGTTCCCAAGGCGAACACAGTAAAAAACCGCACCTCGTCCGAGTGGCTGAGCAACTCGCTGATGTAGCGACTGGAGCGGTACGCCTGCATCTGGGCGGGCGAAACGTACAACGTCACCGGCTTGCCCTGTAGCCGATCAAAGAATTTGAACTTGAACCCCGTGCCATATCGCTCCACCAGACCGCCGCCGTACAGCACGCGTCGCTCATCCTCCAGCCTGGCAAACTTGATGTGGCGGAACCAGGAACGCAGCGTCACCTCACCCTGACCCGGAATGCGCAGCGTCAGCAAGGCGAACTCTTCCTTGCTGAGGGTGGCCTGTGCCTGTCGGAAACTGTCGACCAGGCGCTCCAGGTTGTTGGTGCGGGTTTCGGTGGGCTGTTTGGTGTTCGAGGTGGTTGAAGACGGAGTCGTGCTCGCGGGTTTTTCTTCGGGCGATGGTTCGGATGTGTCAGTGGAGGAGGCAGGCCGGGTTCTTTCCTTCAGCGCTGGGTCGAACACATCGATGTAATCGTCCAGCTTGCGCTTGACCTTGCGCAGGGCGGTTTCCGCCTCGGTCTTCTCAGGGCCGGGCTTGTCCTCGGCCACTTCAGCCTCGTCGACCCACTCGCAATCGGCATGGTGCTCGTAATTGGGGTTGGCGCGAAAGTGCGCCGCCACAAAAGTCGGATGCTCCTGTGGCTTCACGTCATAGCGCACACCCGTGATCTTCACGCCCTGCGCACGACACGGCTCGGACGAACACAGGAAGTTGAACCGCGCGCGGGGTGGCTCTTGGGAGAAGTATTCACGACGCGCCGCCACGATCGACAGCTCCTGCTGCAACTCGACACAGAACGCGCGGGTGATGCTTTTGCGGGTCTTCATGACAGCGGCCGGGTCCTGTGCCGAGGGATCATGCCGGGATGATGCTGAATCGCCAGTGATTAGCACAACCCCAACACAACATTACTCAGCCGGAACCGCCAGCCATTCGCCCACCACCTTCTGATACGCGCCGGTTGCCTTGCTCAGATGTAACCACTGATCGACGTAGCTCTTCCAGGCGACATCGTCACGCGGCAGCAGATACGCCTTTTCGCCATATTGCATATAACGGGAAGGGTTGACCGTGCACAGCCCCGGCATGCGCTTCTGCTGGTAGAGCGCTTCCGACGCATCGGTGATCATCACGTCGGCCTTCTTGTCCAGCAACTGCTGGAAGATGGTTTTGTTGTCATGAAAAGACAGCGACGCCTTGGGCAAGTACGCCTTGGCAAACGCCTCGTTCGTGCCGCCCTGAGGTTCAATCAAACGGACCTCGGGCTGGTTGATCTGCTCGACAGTCTGGTACTTCGGCTCGTCTTCACAGCGCACCAGCGGCACCTTGCCGTCGATGTCCAGCGTGCTGCTGAAGAGGGCCTTTTTCTGCCGTTCCAGCGTCACCGAAATACCACCGACCGCGATGTCACACTTGCCCGCCGTGAAGTCCGGCATCAGGTTTTTCCAGGTCGTCGGCACCCACTGCACCTTTACGCCAAGGCTCTGGGCCAGCGATTGCGCCAGTTCGATATCGATGCCTTCGTATTGCCCATCCGGTTTGAGGAACGAATACGGCTTGTAATCGCCGGTGGTACAGACCGCGAGCTCACCCTTCTGCTGGACCGCGTCCAGATGCGACGCCGTCTCGGCGGCCTGCGCGTGAGTGACGCTGGCCAATCCCAACAACAGGCTGGCGGTTAAGCATGTCTTCATCGTGTCGATCCCTGTGAGTCGGTTGTGCGTATCGTCGTTATAGAGGGGCTTCCGGCGGGTGGGAAGCGTAGAAGCGGTCCGCTTTATATACAACCCGGGTAGTAAATATGTAGTGCCATAGCTTGGCGGGCGTTCAGTACGATTGCGCTTTGTCTTCGATCGGATACACTCATTTATGTACACCGTTCTGCAAACCGAGGCGTTTGTGAGTTGGCACACCGGGTTGCGCAATACTCAGGCGAAGCTTGCCATCGTCCGTCGTATAGACCGGATTTCCACAGGAAATCTTGGGGACGTCAAATCAGTTGGGGGCGGCGTCTCGGCAATACGTTTGAACATCGGGAGTGGCTACCGGGTTTACTTTACGTTCCGAGACGGCGTCTGCATCGTTTTGTTGGCCGGTGGTGACAAAGCCAGCCAGTCTGCAGATATTCGTTACGCCCGAATACTGGCAAAGAGGTTAGAGCATGAGTAATAAACTGATTCCCTTCGATGTCGCGTCATTTCTGGAAACGGACGAAGCGATTGGTGAATACCTGACCCAGGTGCTGTCCGACGGAGACAGCGAAGAGTTCGTCAGAGCGATCGGTTATGTGGCCAAGGCACGTGGCATGTCGAATGTCGCGCAGGCTACGGGGTTGGGGCGCGCAAGTCTGTACAAAGCGTTGTCGCCAGGTGCTAAACCGCGCTTTGACACCGTCGTGAAGGTCATGCACGCCCTCGGGGTCGAGCTTCGTGCAAGCGCGACCGGTAGAGGCAGCGTGTAGTCCCGTACGCGCAATGAGCGTCAGTTTCCAAGGGAGCGCGCGGCTTTGACTTTAGCCCGATGATGCCGATAAAGCGCCACCCCGGCCGCCAATACAACCACACCGATGAAAATCGGCAAACGGTAAGGCTTCAGGTTCCCCAGCAGATGCTGCAACGCCTCGCCGGCCCAGTAACCCGCCATCACAAACAGCGTCGCCCACACGGCGGCGCCCAGTAGATTGATCAGCGCGAAGCGAATGGGCGAGAGACGACTCGCGCCGATCACCAACGGCCCGACGAGACGCATACCATAGAGAAACCGCACGGAGAAAACCGACGCGGTAGGGTAGCGCTTGATCAAGTCGGAAACCCGGTCGATGGCCGATTGCTGTCGGTGCAGCTTAGGCAGGATCCGCGGGCCGAAGTAACGCCCGATCCAAAACAGAATCTGGTCCCCCAGCATCCCGCCCAGGGTCGCGATGAGGATGACGTCCAGCAGGTGGAGGGACGTCTGGTGAGCCGCCAACCCTCCCAGGATCAGAATGGTTTCGCCTTCCAGCAGGCAGCCAATAAATACGGCCCAGTATCCGTAGTTGACCAGCAGATAATTAACGTCGACGTGTTCGAACATGAGCTCCAGCGGCCTCGGAAAGGGGTTAGCCGCAGGGTCATCCGGCGGAAGGCATGCCGTTCGACCAAACCTGAACGCCAACAGTTCTATCGCGCTTCAACGTCGAGCAGGGTCACTCGCTGTACTCAGCCTCCAGCGCCGCCAGGTCTTTTTCGATCACCTTCATCAACATTTCCCACTCCCCCTGAGTGCGTTTCAGGGCCTCGCCTTCGCGAGAGTAGAGGAAGTCGATGATGTTGGCGGTTTCCTTGGCCTTGGTGGTCGGGCGGAAGGCGTCCATGCTCAGCACGCGCGCCAGCATGTCCAGTTCCGTGGCGTGGTTGACCCACTGCCAGTCATCCTTGATCACCACCTTGTCGATGAGGATGCACTGCTTCTTGAAGTTGCGCAGGCTCGCGCCAAACGGGCTGGCCGCCAGCAACGAAGTAATGCGCGACCCTTCGCTGTTGGCCTTGTCCACTGCATTGGGGCCGAAGAACCACTCGTTGAAACTCAGCTCGATTTCGCGAAAGGCGACGTTGGCATCCCAAATGATGCCCAGCGCCTTGTTGTGAATGATCTCGTTCTTCCACGCTCGGTACGCCTTGAACGCCAGGCCCACCAGGCCTATCGCCGCGAGCGCCTGCACCAGCGCGGAACACGAATTGATGACGTCATACGCGCGCGCCGACCCTGAGAAGCCGGCACCGGTGTAGGACTCGTAGAACACCGCGCCGGTCATCGCTGCAAGAGCGAACAAGGCGCAATAAAACCCGAACGCATAAGGATCTTTCATTGTTGTTTTTATCCGATCAGCGAGGTTAAACGTTTGGTCCATTCGCTCTGGATCAGTCAATTTTCAGGCTAGTTGAGAACTGGGGTTTTGCAGGGGCGAGGGGATGAAAAAGGGCAGGTGGTTGAATCCGGGCTCAGAGCAAAACCGGACACGCCAACCCTATCCGTTCTCCCTCGACGACTTGGGAAAACTTGCTTTGTCCGAAAGACAGGCAATCAGATGGTCATACACCAACCGGACTCTGGGCGGCACCGGCCCTGACTGGGTGCGGTACACAATCAAGTCCACCGTCGGCGGCGCGCAGTCGGCGAGCACCTCGACCAGCAAGCCGTCACTCAGATGAGGCTCCGCCAGATAGTGCGGCATCTGCGCGAACGCCAGCCCGGCCAGTACAAACTCCAGTTCTGTTTCCGGGTCATCGCAGCTGAACGCAGGGGAGGGCGGCAAATAACTCTCACCGTCCGAAAAGAACCATGGCCACGGCCTGCCGTTGTTCCGGTCGATCAGCACCGACAGCGGCAACGGCTTGAGCGCCTCCATGCTCGACGGTGCGCCCACCGCTGCAATCAATGCAGGGGCCGCCACGATCTTCAACGGCACCTGCGCCACTGCCCGCGCGATGAATCGCCGATCACGCACCGCCCCGATACGGACCCCGATGTCGATCCGCGACAGCACCGCATCCGTCAGTTGGTCATCCAGATTCAACTCGATTCGCAACCCGGGATGCTGTTGCATCAGCGGCTTTAGAAACTCCGCCATATACAGCTTGCCGATGGCATGGGGCGCGGTGATCCCGACACGGCCAACGATCTCGGCGCTCTTCGGTTTTGAGTGAGACACGAACAGCCGGTCAAACTGATTCAACGTCTCCCGCGCCTGCTGCGCGATCTCTGCCCCGAACGCCGTGAGCGTCGCCTGTCGTGTGCTGCGATGAAAGAGCGGCTCGGCAAAGGTGCGCTCCAGCTCCTTGATCGCCCGCGTCACCTTCTGCGGCGATGTCCCCAGCCGATGCGCAGCCTCACGAAAGCTCGGCGCTTCCACCGCGACCAGAAAGACACGGAGCATTTCCATGCGATTGAGCATTGATCGGGATCCTTGTTGCGACGTTGAGATGAAGAGCGTGTTCCAGAAAGTGGAATTCTCAAAGCCAAACTCTTCCATTTTCTGAGCAGAAGATCCACTGCAAACTCCTGCTCAACCACCTCCCACCCTCTGCAGGAGATTCACCATGAGCAACGGTATCCAAGGCAAAGTCGTCGTCATCACCGGCGCGAGCAGCGGTCTGGGCGAATCAACCGCCCGCCATCTGGCCAAACTCGGCGCCAAAGTCGTCCTTGGCGCACGTCGTCAAGAGCGCATGGACGTCATCGTCCAGGACATCAAAGCCACAGGCGGCGAAGCATCGGCCTACACCGTCGACGTCACGCGCCGGGAAGATCTGACCGCGCTGGTGGAAAATGCCATCAAGGACTTCGGCAAAGTCGACGTCATGATCAACAACGCCGGCTTCATGGCCATCGCGCCCATCGCCGAACTGCGCGTCGACGAGTGGGACCGCATGATCGACATCAACGTCAAAGGCGTGCTCTACGGCATTGCCGCCGCGCTGCCGAAATTCGAAGCCCAAGGTTTTGGCCACTTCATCAACATCTCGTCCGTGGCCGGCATCAAAGTCTTCAGCCCGGGCGGCTCCGTCTACAGCGGCACCAAATACGCCGTGCGCGCCATCTCCGACGGCCTGCGCCACGAAGTCGGCGGAAAAATCCGCACCACCACCATCGAACCCGGTGCTGTGGACTCCGAACTCAAATTCGGCAGCGGCCACCAGCCAAGCGCCGACGTCGTGAAAGAGTTCTACAAACAAGCCATCCCCGCCGAATCCGTCGCCCGCGCAATTGCCTACGCGATCGAACAACCGGGCGATGTCGACATCAACGAAATCGTCCTGCGCCCGACCTCGCAGGATTTCTGATCCAGTGAGCGGGGTTGCGACAGGCCCGCCCCTGTCGCAACCCACGCAATGCTCGCGCCCCCTGCAATAGATCGTCTCAAGAGTCACCCCTGTAGGAGCGACCGGGGTGGCGTTCCACCTTGCCCGCGATCTGCCGAGAACCGGCAACAAAACCTGTGCATGCGGAGTACCAGGCACAATCAAGTCGCCTGATTCTGCCCGGAAGACGTAGGAGCGCGCTTGCCCCGCGATCTGCCGGGAACCGGCAGCAAAACTGTGCATGCAAAGTACCGGGCACAATCAAGTCGTCTGATTCTGCCCGGAAGGCGTAGGAGCGTGGCTTGTCCCGCGATCTGCCGGGAACCGGCAGCAAACCCTGTGCATGCGGAGCACCAGGCACAATCGAGTCGCCGTTTCTGCCCGGAAGGCGTAGGAGCGCGGTTTATCCCGCGATCTGCCGGGAACCGGCAGCAAACCCTGTGCTCTCGGAGTACCAGGCACAATCGAGTCGCCTGGTTCTGCCCGGAAGGCGTAGGAGCGTGGCTTGTCCCGCGATCTGCCGGGAACCGGCAGCAAAACCCGTCAACCTGTCCCTACCAGGCAGACCTAGATCCAAAGGTACTTGTAGGACGTTTCTGAATTTCCGCCGTCGGGTTGTCGACGAACAATGCCCACGTTAGCCTCCCCGCCGTCGTTGTGATCAGCGACCGGATTTGACGATCTGAGACTAAGGCGCACAGCGCTCCAACTATGCTTTGAGCTATTACGCTTGCAGCACGTGTTATGGCAGCTGTGCGTCGGAGACCTTCGGGTCTGCCGGTAGCCTTAGGCCGGTTCGTCAACCTTCGCACAGCTGCCACCTAATGTTTGACGACATTGGAGCCAGCGCTAACTAAGGAGCTTCACCCATGCAGGTATCGCATCAACCCAAATCCCCACCCCCATCGCTAACCCCGGAAAGGGAAACCAGGCGATGACCGACTGCTTCGAACCTCAAATCTTCATCCGCCACCACCGCCAACTCCGCGCTTTCCAGCTCGAAAACCAAGCCTGGTTCTGCCTCCAGGACACCGCCCGCCTCATGGGCAAACCCCTCGACGAACGCGCCACCTACAAACTCGATCCAGACCAACGCCGCACTGCCTGGCTACACAGCAACGGCCAATGGAGCAAACAACTCCTCATCAGCGAATCCGGCCTCTTCGCCATGCTGGTCCACCACTACGTCCCCGAAAACCGAGCGTTGAGGCATTGGCTGACCCACGAGGTATTGCCAGCGTTGCGTGACAAGGCCGAGCCGCATTCGCCCAGTATGGACGCCATGAAATGGTCGGGATGTTCGGTGGGGTTACTGCAATGGCAGAGCGACTATTGGGTGCGGTTAAGGGACATGCCCGAACTCATGGTCGAGCGGAGTGCGAAGCGTAACGTCGTCCGCGATGGCTGGAAGAGCGTTTTGAGCAGATGGCGAGATAAGTTGATCGGTAGATGATGGTGGGGCGAGGGGGTATTTGAGGGGACGCATGCGCAAATAGCGGGCATTGGTGTCAGGGAAACGTGCCCATAACGATCCGGATTCTGGACGGGAAGATAACCCCGCTCACCTCATCTACAAATCCTGCCCACAAAAAAACCGGCTCAAATCTGGCCGGTTTCTCTGTGCTTCAAGCTACGTAACCACTTGAAGGTGTTGCTGTTTGGTGCCCCGAGGGAGACTCGAACTCCCACTCCTTTCGAAAACGGATTTTGAATCCGCCGCGTCTACCAATTCCGCCATCAGGGCTCAATGGCGGCGAAGTATAGAGACGCTCCTACCGTTGGTCAATCATGTTTCATGGTCAATTTTCACTTATTCGGCTAAACTTCCCGGCCCTGCTAGACGAACCCCATCATGCGTGTCGCTGACTTTACCTTCGAGCTCCCTGATTCATTGATCGCTCGCCATCCTTTGGCGGAGCGACGCAGCAGCCGTTTGCTGACCCTCGACGGGCCAAGCGGCGCGCTGGCACACCGCCAATTCACTGATTTGCTGGAGCATTTACGCCCCGGCGATCTGATGGTTTTCAACAATACCCGGGTGATTCCGGCCCGTTTGTTCGGGCAGAAAGCCTCGGGCGGCAAGCTGGAAATTCTGGTGGAGCGGGTGCTCGATCAGCACCGCGTGCTGGCGCACGTGCGCTCCAGCAAGTCGCCTAAAGCGGGTTCGACGATCCTTATCGATGGCGGTGGCGAGGCCGAGATGGTCGCGCGCCACGATGCGTTGTTCGAGCTGCGTTTTGCCGAACCCGTGCTGCCGTTGCTGGAGCGCGTCGGGCACATGCCGCTGCCTCCTTATATAGATCGCCCGGATGACGACGCCGATCGCGAGCGTTATCAGACCGTGTACGCGCAGCGTGCGGGTGCGGTGGCGGCGCCGACGGCGGGGCTGCATTTCGATCAGACGATGATGGGCGCGATTGCCGAGAAGGGCGTCGAGACGGCGTTCGTGACGCTGCACGTCGGCGCGGGGACGTTCCAGCCGGTGCGCGTGGAGCGGATCGAAGATCACCACATGCACAGCGAATGGCTCGAGGTCACGCAAGACGTGGTCGATGCCGTTGCCGCGTGCCGCGCCCGTGGCGGTCGGGTGATCGCGGTCGGTACGACCAGTGTGCGTTCGTTGGAAAGCGCGGCGCGCGATGGCGTGCTTAAGCCGTTCAGTGGCGACACCGACATCTTCATCTACCCGGGGCGGCCGTTTCATGTGGTCGATGCCTTGGTCACCAACTTCCATTTGCCTGAATCCACGCTGTTGATGCTGGTTTCGGCCTTCGCCGGTTACCCGGAAACCATGGCGGCCTACGCGGCAGCGGTGGAGCACGGTTACCGCTTCTTCAGTTACGGTGATGCGATGTTCATCACCCGCAATCCCGCGCCGACTGCCCCTGAGGGTTCAGACCCTGTGGACTCGGCCTCAGAGGATCAAGCATGAGTCGCACCTGTCGTATGTCGTTCGAGCTGTTGGCCACTGATGGCAAGGCTCGTCGTGGTCGTCTGACCTTTCCCCGTGGCGTGGTCGAAACCCCGGCGTTCATGCCGGTCGGTACCTACGGCACGGTCAAGGGCATGCTGCCTCGGGATATCGAAGCCACGGGTGCGCAGATCATCCTCGGCAACACCTTTCACCTGTGGCTGCGTCCAGGCACTGAAGTGATCAAGGGCCACGGCGACCTGCACGATTTCATGCAGTGGAAAGGGCCGATCCTGACCGACTCCGGTGGTTTCCAGGTGTTCAGCCTGGGTGCCATGCGCAAGATCAAGGAGGAGGGCGTGACCTTCGCTTCTCCGGTGGATGGCGCCAAGGTGTTCATGGGCCCGGAAGAGTCGATGCAGGTCCAGCGTGATCTGGGCTCGGACATCGTGATGATTTTCGACGAATGCACGCCGTACCCGGCGGACGAAGACGTCGCGCGCACCTCCATGGAATTGTCGCTGCGTTGGGCCAAGCGGTCGAAGATCGCCCACGGCGAAAACACGGCGGCGCTGTTCGGCATCGTTCAGGGCGGCATGCATGAAAACCTGCGCATGCGCTCGCTGGAAGGCTTGAACGAGCTCGACTTTGACGGCCTGGCCATTGGCGGTCTGTCGGTGGGCGAGCCCAAGCACGAAATGATCAAGGTGCTGGACTATCTGCCAGGCCGCATGCCGGCTGAAAAACCTCGTTACCTTATGGGTGTAGGCAAGCCGGAAGACCTGGTTGAAGGTGTGCGCCGCGGAGTCGACATGTTCGACTGCGTGATGCCTACGCGCAATGCTCGCAACGGTCATCTGTTCATCGACACCGGTGTCCTGAAGATTCGTAATGCATTTCATCGCCACGATGAATCGCCTCTGGATCCGACCTGCGATTGCTACACCTGCAAGAACTTCTCCCGCGCTTATCTGCATCACCTGGACAAGTGCGGCGAAATGCTGGGGAGCATGCTCAATACGATCCACAATTTGCGGCATTACCAACTGCTTATGGCTGGTTTGCGCGAGGCTATTCAACAGGGTACATTGGCCGCCTTTGTCGACACGTTCTATGCCAAACGCGGGCTTCCCGTGCCGCCGCTGGACTGAATGACATCCGGTCTTACCGCTTCTTATTATTAAAATTATGCAACTGGAGTGTTAAATGAGCTTTTTCATTTCCAATGCCATGGCAGACGCCGCGGCACCTGCGGCCGCTGGCCCGGCAGGTTCGGGTTTTGAGTGGATTTTCCTGGTCGGCTTCCTGGTCATCTTTTATCTGATGATCTGGCGTCCTCAGGCCAAGCGTGCCAAAGAGCAGAAGAACCTGCTGGGCAACTTGCAGAAGGGCGACGAAGTTGTCACTTCCGGCGGTATCGCGGGCAAGATCAATAAAGTGACTGACGATTTCGTGGTGATCGAAGTTTCCGACACCGTTGAGCTGAAGATCCAGAAGGGCGCCATCGCTGCCACCCTGCCGAAGGGCACTCTGAAAGCCATCTGATTCCAGTCTTTTACCAATCGACGGGGCGCGCAAGGCGCCCCGCGTTATAAGCAGGCGGCGTGATGTTGAACAAATACCCTCTGTGGAAATACATCCTGATCCTGGCAGTGCTAGTGGTCGGCTTTATTTATTCCGCACCCAATCTCTACCCTGATGACCCGGCCGTTCAGGTCAGCGGCGCAAGCACCGCGCTGCAGGTCACTCAGGCTGATCTGGATCGCGTAAGCAAGGCGCTTACCGATGCTGGCATCGCGGTCAAGGGCGCGTCTCTGGCCGAGAATGGCAAGGGCGGTTTGTTGCGTCTGACCAAGCAGGAAGACCAGCTGCCAGCCAAGGATGTCGCACGCAAGGCACTGGGTGACGACTACGTCGTTGCACTGAACCTGGCACAAACCACGCCGAAGTGGTTGCGCAATCTGGGCGCCAGCCCGATGAAGCTGGGTCTGGACCTTTCCGGCGGCGTGCACTTCCTGCTCGAAGTGGACATGGACAAGGCGCTCAACGCTCGTCTGAATGTCTACGAAGGCGAAGTGAAGAGCCTGTTGCGCAAGGAAAAACTGCGTTATCGCAGCCTGCCGCAAGACGGCAATGCTATTCAGCTGGGCTTCAGTGACACCGATTCCCGCGAGCAGGCCCGTGCCCTGATCCGCAAGGACTACACCGATTTCGATATCACCATGACCGATCGTGGTGAGATGCCGATCCTGCGTCTGGCGATGACCCAGGCCAAGGTCGCCGAGATTCGTGAATACTCGATCAAGCAGAACTTGACCACCGTGCGTAACCGGGTCAACGAACTGGGTGTGGCCGAGCCACTGGTTCAGCGTCAGGGTGCCAACCGCATCGTGGTTGAGCTGCCGGGCGTGCAGGACACTGCCGAAGCCAAGCGTATTCTCGGCAAGACCGCCAACCTTGAGTTCCGTCTGGGCGCAGGCCCCGATGACACCAAGGCCACCACTGAAATGTTCGAGTTCCGCGAAGGCGGTCGTCCGGCAGCAGCGGTTGAGCGTGGCCTGATCATCACCGGTGACCAGGTGACTGACGCCAAGGCTGGCTTTGACGAACACGGCCGTCCACAGGTGAACATCAAGCTGGATGGTCACGGTGGCGATCTGATGAGCCGCGCAACCCGCGCCAACGTCGGTCGCAGCATGGCGGTGATCTTCATCGAGCAGAAACCGACTACAACCTACACCAAGCAGATGGTGGATGGCGTCGAGAAAGACGTGCCGGTCCAGACCTTCAAAGAAGAGAAGAAGATCATCAGCCTGGCGACCATCCAGTCGCCGCTGGGTGCTCAGTTCCGCATCACCGGCCTGAACGGTCAGGGTGAGTCTTCTGAGCTTGCGTTGCTGCTGCGTGCCGGTGGTCTGGCTGCGCCGATGTACTTCGCTGAAGAGCGCACCATTGGCCCGAGCCTGGGTGCCGACAACATCACCAAGGGCGTTCACGCATCGCTCTGGGGCATGCTGTTCGTTTCGCTGTTCATCCTCGCCATCTACCGTTTCTTCGGTTTGATCGCGACCGTCGCACTGGCCTTCAACATGGTCATGCTGCTGGCGCTGATGTCACTGCTGGGTGCAACGCTGACCCTGCCAGGTATCGCCGGTATCGTGTTGACCATGGGCATGGCGGTGGACGCCAACGTGCTGATCTTCTCGCGTATCCGTGAAGAGATCGCCAATGGCATGACCGTGCAGCGCGCGATCAACGAAGGTTTCGACCGCGCCTACACCGCGATCCTCGACGCCAACCTGACGACGTTGCTGGTCGGCGGCATTCTCTTCGCGATGGGCACCGGCCCTGTGAAGGGCTTTGCGGTGACCATGTCGCTCGGGATCTTTACCTCGATGTTCACAGCCATCATGGTGACCCGCGCAATGGTCAACCTGATTTTTGGTGGTCGTGACTTCAAGAAGTTGTGGATTTAAGGGGCTGCCATGAAACGTACCATCAACTTCATGGGCGTTCGCAACGTTGCGTTCGCCATCACCATGCTCCTTACCGCACTGGCGTTGTTCAGCTGGTTCCATAAAGGGCTCAACTTCGGTCTGGACTTCACCGGCGGTACGCTGATCGAACTGACTTACGAGCGTCCTGCCGATCTGGGCAAGGTGCGTGAGGAGCTGGTTTCTTCGGGTTACCACGAGGCCATCGTGCAGAGCTTCGGTGCAACCACCGACCTGCTCGTGCGTATGCCGGGTGAAGATCCACAGCTGGGTGCCCAAGTGGCCGAAGCGCTGCGCAAGACCGGTGCTGACAACCCTGTGACCGTCAAGCGTGTCGAGTTCGTCGGCCCGCAGGTCGGTGAAGAACTGCGCGATCAGGGCGGTATCGGCATGTTGCTCGCGCTGGGCGGCGTACTGATCTACCTGGCCTTCCGCTTCCAGTGGAAGTTCGCGGTCGGTGCGATTGTCTCGCTGATCCACGACGTGGTCGTGACCATGGGTATCCTGTCGTTCTTCCAGGTGACCTTTGACCTGACGGTACTGGCCGCGGTGCTCGCGATCATCGGCTACTCGCTCAACGACACCATCGTGGTATTCGACCGGGTTCGTGAGAACTTCCGCCTGCTGCGCAAGGCATCGCTGATCGAGAACATCAACATCTCGACCACGCAGACCCTGCTGCGCACCATGGCGACGTCGATTTCCACCTTGCTCGCCATCGTGGCGCTGTGGATCTTCGGTGGCGACAGCCTGCACGGTTTTTCCGTCGCGCTGTTCATCGGCGTTCTGGCAGGTACGTACTCCTCGATCTACATCGCCAACGTGGTGTTGATCTGGCTGAACCTGCGCAGTGAAGACCTGCTTCCACCCGTGACGACTGACAAGGTGGACGATCGTCCTTAACGATCCATCCGACCGGTCATCATGTAAAAAGGCGCGAGTGTGAACTCGCGCCTTTTTTTGTGCTCCAAGGCTGGGAGTAGCGCGAGCAATTGCGCTGAATATCACCAGGAGGTTCACGTGAACAAGTCGTTGCTAGTTGGTGCAGTATTGGGTGCTGTCGGTGTCACCGCCGGTGGCGCTTTGGCCACCTATAGCCTCGTAAAATCAAACGGCCCAGAGTACGCAGAAGTACTCGCCGTCGAGCCTGTAAAAGAACAGATCAAAACGCCACGCCAAGTGTGCAAAGACGTCGCGGTGACCCACCGCGCGCCGGTCAAGGACGAGCACCAGATCGTCGGCAGCGTCATCGGTGCCGTCGCCGGTGGGCTGCTCGGTAATCAGGTGGGTGGTGGTAACGGCAAGAAGATCGCGACCGTTGCCGGTGCTGTCGGTGGTGGTTATGCCGGTAACAAGGTTCAGGAAGGCATGCAAAACCGCGACACTTACACGACCACTGAAAGCCGTTGCAACACGGTCAACGATATCAGCGACAAGGTCGTGGGCTATAACGTGAAGTACAAATTGAACGACAAGGTTGGCCAAGTCCGTATGGATCGTGATCCGGGCAGCCAGATTCCAGTCAACAAGGACGGTCAGCTGGAGTTGAGTCAGGCTCAGTAAGCCTGACCGTCGGCCCCGCTTCAAATAAACGCCCCATTGAATGGGGCGTTTTTTTTGTCCGGATTTTCCTCATATCCATAAAGTATTGAATGGGTAGTAACTATATATTTTTAATCGCCAATCTCGCCGCGTAAGCTTTTTCATGTGGCCCCGCGACGGACGCGTTACCGGGCTCGCACGACAAATCTAATAAGAATCAGCGACGACACGCGGGAATAAAAATGCATAAAAACCCTGTTGCCCTTGGCCTCACGTCGGCTGCCTTCGGGTTGACCATGGCGTTTCCTGGCTTCGCCGAAGCCGACTTTTTCGAGGACAGCAAAGCTGATCTCGAACTTCGCAATTTCTACTTCAACAGTGACTACCGACAGGACGGCGCCAGCCAGTCCAAGCGTGATGAATGGGCCCAGGGCCTGATCCTCAATTATGAGTCCGGGTTTACCGACGGCACGGTCGGCTTCGGTGTCGATGCCATTGGCCTGTTCGGCCTGAAACTGGATTCCGGTCCTGACCGTCGCAACACCGGACTGCTGCCAGTCGGGGATGAAAAGGCCCCAGATGACTACGGCCGCGCAGGCGTGACCGCCAAGGCGCGAATCTCCAAGAGTGTGTTGCGGGTCGGCACCTTGCTGCCGAGATTGCCGACGGTACTCCCCAACGATGGGCGTCTGTTGCCGCAGACCTTTCGGGGTGCACAGGTGACGTCCAGGGACATCACCGACATGACCCTCAATGTCGGCCGCCTGACCAGTAATACTGAGCGCAATGACAGCGGGCACGAAGACATCGAGGCTGAAGGAAAGGGCCTCAAGGGTGGCCGTCCCAGCGACAAGTTCGACTTCGCCAGCGCAAGCTACAACTGGAGCAAGGGGCTGACCACGTCTTACAACTACGGGGGGCTTGAGAACAACTATAAGCAACACATCGTGACGCTGGTTCACAGCTTTCCGCTGGGCGAGTCACAGTCAATCAAGAGTGACCTGCGTTACGCGCGTTCGCTCAAGGACGGTAACACCAACGTCGACAACACGGCCGTCGGCGCGAAGTTCACCTACAGCGTCGCAGGCCACGGTTTTGGCGTGGCGTATCAGCGCATGAACGGCGAAACCGGGTTTCCGCACCTGGCGGGCACCGACTCCTTCCTCGTCAATTACGTGATGATTTCTCCGGATTTCGCCAACCCTGAAGAGCGCTCATGGCAGGCCCGTTACGACTATGACTTCGCAGCGGCGGGTTTGCCTGGCTTGAGCTTCATGACGCGCTATCTGCAGGGCGACAACTTCGCTCGCGGCAACAAAGAAGGCACCGAGTGGGAGCGCAACACCGACATTGCCTACGTGTTCCAGAGTGGCGCACTGAAGAACCTCGAACTGAGGTGGCGCAACGGCACCTACCGCAGTAACGGCGGCAACAACATCGACCAGAACCGCGTCATCGTTAGCTACACGCTGCCGCTGCTCTGAGTACCGACACATTTGACACCTTCCCGACAACGCTCATCTTCGGCACTCGCCGCAACGGAGCTTGATATGCCCATAAGAAAGTCCCTCATCCATCTCGCCATCGCCTTCGCGCTGTTCAACAGCTATGGCGCTTATGCGGCCAACACGGCCGAGTTGCCGTGTGCGACGACGGAGCAATGCGCCGCCCAGGCGGCGAAAATCGGCGCCACGGTCGATAAATCGAGCGCCAAAGGCAACAAGGGCGACAGCCAGTTTTCCTGGCTGAACCGCATCAACAAAGCCTCGATTGTCATGTTGACCGAAGAAGGCATTGTGAAACCCGAAATGGGCCAGAAGATCGCGACCGGCGTGCGCTACGCCATCGATCAGGCCGATCAGCCCAACGGCAAGCGCCCGAGCGATGTGCTGCAACTTGAGCAGATCATGACCGACAAAATCGGCCCGGAAGCTTCGTTGATTCATTCGGGTCGCAGTCGTCAGGACATGCTCGCCACTTACCGTCTGGCCAAACTCCGTTCGGACGTGCTGGCCTACAGCGAAGCCATGAACGCGACCCGTAAACGCCTGCTGGACCTCGCCGACAAGAACATCGACACCCTGATTCCGGCCTACACCAACGGTGTCCAGGCGATGCCGATCACTTATGCGCACTACCTGCTGGCATTCGAGGCCTCGTTTGATCGCGACGGGCAGCGAATCCGCGAGCTGTATCAACGCCTGAATCAGAGTCCGATGGGCACTGCCGTGCTGGCCAACTCGGCTTACCCGCTGAATCGCGAGCGCATGGCCGAGTTGCTGGGTTTCGATGGCGTGCGTGAAAACTCTCTGGATTCCAGTCAGATTTCCACCTACGACATCCCGATCGAGGCTGCAAATATCGCGTCGTCCTCGGCGATTCGGGTGGGCGCGATGATTGGCGACATCCACACTCAGTATCACCAGATTCGGCCGTGGTTGTTGCTGGACGAAGAAAAGACCTACACCAGCAGTGCGATGCCGCAGAAACGGAATCCGGGGTTGTTGATGCGTGCGCGGGAAAGCGCATCCGACGTGGTGGGGCTGGCGCAAAGCGTGACCTTGCGCGCGCACAACGTCACGCCCGGCATGACTGACTACAAATTCGCCTTCGACTCGCTGGGCGTGTTCGATTCGACCAAAGAGATGTTCGGTGCGATGGATGCCGTGCTGGATGCGTTACAGGTCAATCCGCAGCGTGCTCGCGAAGAACTGGAAAACGAATGGACCACCTCCATGGAACTGGCGGACACGCTTGAGCGTACCCAGAAAGTGCCGTTTCGCATTGGCCACAGCTTCGCGTCACTCATCGTCGAGCAGGCCCGCGATCAAGGCCTGACGCCGAAAACTTTCCCGTATGCCGATGCGCAAAAGCTCTACACCCAAGCGGCGGACAAGTATCAGTGGAAGCAGAACACCCTGCCTCTGGATGAGGCGACTTTCCGCGCGTCATTGTCGCCGGAAAACATGGTCAAGACCCGTAAAGGCACGGGTGGGCCTCAGCCCGAAGAGGTCAAGCGCATGCTGGCCGAGGCGCACAAGACGCTGGATGCCGATCAGGCGTGGCTGCGTGAGCGTCGGGAAAAGCTGACCCAGGCGGAAGGTAACCTGGATCGGGCGTTCGAGAAATTGCTGTCGTCCAAAGGCTGACGTCACTCGGTTTCTGTCCGGAGGGCTACGTTCTTCGGGCAGAAACAAAAGCAATTGCATTCTGCCAACGCGCAATCGCCAGGCACGCCACGCAGTTGCCCAGCACGTTGGTTAACACCCTGCATTTCATCAGCCGCTCCACGCCCAGCAGCAAGCCGACCCCTTCCAGAGGCACGAGGTGAAACAGGTTCAGCGTGGCGATCAATGTGAAGAAGGCCGAACCCGCCATGCTGGTCGAGCCCAGTGACGTCACCAGTGATATCAGCAGCAGCGTCAGGAGTTCGCTGCCGGTCAGTTCGATCCCTGCCATCTGCGCCAGGAACAGCGCCGCTGTGATCAGGTAGATATTTGAACCGCTGAGGTTGAAGGTATAGCCGGTGGTCATCACCAAGCGAGTCAGTTGCCGGTCGCAGCCCAGCGCCTGCATCTTCTCGATCAGGCCAGGCAGCGCGGCCACGGAGGAGCCGGTGAAGGTCACCAGCAGCAACTCGTCCTTCAGATGCACGATCAACCGCCATAGCGGAACCCCGGACGCCTGGGCCACGGGGGCCAATATCAGCAGTACGAACGCGGCCGATGCCAGGTACATAACGGCCACGAACTTTAGCAGCGGTAATGCCGACGCCGGGCCGAATCGTCCGATGGTGAAGGCGATGGCGCCAAAAGCGGCAAGCGGTGCAAAACGTAGAATGACTTTCAGAACCTTGAAGAGCAGGCCCACGGCCTTTTCCAGCAACGCGCGCAAAGCATCGGCATGAGGATGCCCCTTCGCGCGGGCGAGCAGGGCTCCTGCCAGTAACCCGGAGAGCATGATCGGCAATATCGGGTTTTGCACAAGTGCACGGGTAACGACAGCCCCTGCGGCTGACCACGAAAACTCGCTACGGGTCGTGTCCGCATCGAGCAAGGGCAGGGACAGATCTGACGTACTGGATGCGACCCCATTACCCGGATGCAGGACTTCTGCGATCAGGCAGCCCAGCAACAACGACAGCAGCGCCATCGTCTGGAAATAGATCAGGACCCTGGACCCCAGCCCGCGTTGCCTGACCTGCAAACCGGCGACGCCCGACGCAATCAAGAGGAACATCATGAACGGCATCAGCCAGCCGATGACGCGAATGAATCCATCGCTCAGCGGTTTCATGTCCACGGCAAGTCGCGGGTCGAAAGCACCCAGCAGCATGCCGCAGGCGATGGCCATGAGCAGGTGGAGCGTGGGATTTCGCAGAAGCCTGAGTGGCATCGGTGTTCCGGGTTTTCAGCGTATTTATTGTTATGAGCGTGCCTTGTCAGCGCTGGATGGATTGGGCACGCTTGCCGGTCAATGTCGCGTTGATCGGGCGGCCATCATAAAACCTTGATGCGGGATAGACCACCATGGAGCTTCGTCATCTGCGCTATTTCGTCATGGTGGCCGAGGAGCGCCATTTCACGCGTGCCGCCGCTCGCCTGAACATGCAGCAACCGCCGCTCAGCCAGCAAATTCGCGCGCTGGAAGAAGAACTTGGGTTCGACCTGTTCAAGCGTCACCCCAAGGGCGTGGATCTGACGGCGGGTGGTTTGGTGTTCCTACAGGAGGCTCGGGGCATTCTGGCACGTGTCAAAGAGGGTTCGCTCAAGGCGTCCCGTGCCGCTCATGGTATCGAAGGCCAGTTGAGCATCGGTTTCACCAGTTCGGCCGCCGCTCATCCGCTGATCCCGCGCATCATTCGCGCTTACCGTGAGCGTTATCCAGGCGTTGCGGTTTCACTCAAGGAGGGGAGTGCGCAAAAGCTCACGGAGATGAGCATTGAGGGAGGTGTCGACGTCGGCATTCTGCGGGCTCCGGTCAGTCGTCATCAGAGCATCGAATTTCATCGCCTGCTCAACGAGGAAATGCTGCTCACCCTGCCTGTGGGTCATCGCTTGCTGGCGGAGCATCACCCGTCTGCGAAGCCGCCGTCCATTTCGCTCGATGACCTGCAGGATGAGCAGTTCATTCTCGTGCGACGGCCCGGTGCTCCTGGGATGTACGCCAACCTGATCAAAGCCTGTCAAAACGCAGGCTTCAATCCGAAGATCGCCTTCGAGGTGGAGCGCATGCTGACCAACGTCAGTCTGGTGGCCGCGGGCGCAGGGATCTCCATCGTCCCGGCTTCGATGAAGGATGTGCACAAAGAGAGTGTCGTCTATTGCCCGATTGCTCATGCCAGGCCTCGGCTGCATGCGCCGATCACGCTGGTGTGTCGCAGCTTCAATCAGCTGCCGCCGTTGCAGAACTTCATTGATTTGTCGCGCGAGCTCAGCGGGCGCAGAGCGCTGCCGCGAGCATAAAAAAACCGGCACAGGGCCGGTTTGTTTGCAGCGGCGAAGCTTAGCGCTTCAGCGAGGCTGGAACGTACGGAGCGATCGAGGTCAGTACGGCTTTGAAGCACTTGGTGTTGCCGGCAACGATGTGGCCCTTCTCGAGGAATTCGTGGCCACCGTTGAAATCGCTGACCAGTCCGCCTGCTTCCTGAATCAACAGGGCGCCAGCAGCCATGTCCCACTCGGACAGACCCGATTCCCAGAACGCGTCAAAGCGACCGGCAGCCACATAAGCCAGGTCCAGGCTCGCTGCGCCAGCGCGGCGGATACCAGCGGTCTGGCCAACCAGCGAACGGAACATGTTCAGGTAGTTTTCGAGGTTATCCAGCTGGTTCTCGCGGAACGGGAAACCGGTGCCGAGGAGGGCGCCTTCCAGGCTCTTGCGAGGGCTGACGCGCAGGCGGCGGCCGTTCAGTTGAGCACCACGGCCACGGCTGGCGGTGAATTCTTCCTGGCGGACCGGGTCCAGAACAACGGCGTGTTCCAGGCGACCACGGTATTTGCAGGCAATGCTGACCGCGAAGTGCGGAACGCCACGAACGAAGTTGGTGGTGCCGTCGAGTGGGTCGATGACCCAAAGGTAATCGGCGCCTTCACCGCTGCCTTCGCGCAGGCCGGTCTCTTCGCCAAGAATGCCATGAGTGGGGTAAGCCTTAAGCAGGGCGTCAATGATGACTTTTTCTGCTGCGCGATCAACCTCGGTTACGTAGTCTTTCGCGTCTTTTTCGTCGACCTTGATGGTATCCAGGCGCTCGATGGAGCGGAAAATCAATTCGCTGGCGCTGCGGGCGGCGCGCAGCGCGATATTCAGCATGGGCTGCATGGATGTATCACCTAGGTCGTTAAAGAGAGCCGGGCATTCTATGGGTTCTTTCCGACGATTTCCAGCGCGAGTGCAGCCTTTACCCTGCGTCCGGTCGCCTCATTACCCCTTGAACGTCGCTGGTCCTGCGCGCCTTAACGGTGTATCTAGGTCGAATGGCGCACGGGTTCATAGCCTTGCGCCGGGCGCTTCTGTAAGATTCGTCCCCCTTTTCACCTGCTAGCGAGACTTCACCAGTGCTGCAAAATATTCGTGTCGTCCTGGTCGGTACCAGTCATCCGGGAAATATCGGTGGCGCTGCTCGTGCCATGAAGAACATGGGGCTTTCGCGTCTGGTGCTGGTTGATCCGGCGATGTTCCCCCACCACGAAGCGGACGCCCGTGCGTCGGGGGCTGGCGACATCCTGGAAGGTGCCCAGGTGGTCGCAACGCTTGAGGATGCGCTGGTGGGCTGCAATCTGGTGCTGGGCACCAGTGCGCGGGACCGCCGCATTCCCTGGCCGTTGCTCGACCCGCGCGAGGCGGGCGTGAAGACCGTTGAGCACGCCGCGCAGGGCGAAGAAATCGCCCTGGTATTTGGTCGCGAATACGCCGGTCTGACCAACGAAGAGCTGCAACGCTGTCATTACCATGTGCACATCCCGTCCGACCCGGAATTCAGCTCGCTGAATCTGGCGGCTGCGGTACAGGTACTGAGCTACGAAACCCGCATGGCGTGGCTCGCGGCAGGTGGGCAGGCGACCAAGGTCGAGAAATTCGAAGTCAACTCCGTACGCAGCACCGAGCTTGCGACAATGGATGAGATGGAGAAATTCTATGAGCATCTGGAAGCCACGCTTGTGACTATTGGCTTCCTCGATCCGGAAAAGCCTCGTCATCTGATGGCCAGGTTGCGCCGGCTCTACGGACGCTCCGCTGTCAACCGATCTGAAATGAGCATTTTGCGTGGCATCCTCACCGAGACTCAGAAAGCGGCCAACGGTGAGCCCTACAAGCGGAAGGATCAGTGATGTTCGAGCGTCTGCGAGAAGACATTCAAAGCGTGTTTCACCGTGACCCGGCAGCCCGAAACGCATTCGAAGTGCTGACCTGCTATCCCGGTATGCACGCGATCTGGTTGCATCGTTTGTCTGGCTGGTTGTGGCGCAATGACTTGAAGTGGCCGGCCCGTATGGTCTCCAACTTCGGTCGCTGGTTGACGGGTATCGAAATCCATCCCGGCGCCAAAGTCGGGCGGCGCTTCTTTATCGATCACGGCATGGGCATCGTCATTGGCGAGACGGCCGAGATCGGCGACGACGTGACGCTTTATCAGGGTGTGACCCTGGGCGGCACCAGCTGGAATAAAGGCAAGCGTCATCCGACGCTGGAGTCCGGCGTTGTCGTGGGTGCGGGTGCCAAGGTGCTGGGCCCGTTCACTGTGGGGGCGGGCGCCAAGGTCGGTTCCAACGCCGTGGTGACCAAGCCGGTGCCGGCGGGTGCGACAGTGGTCGGTATTCCCGGGCGGATCATCGTCAAGTCAGACGACAGCGAGGCTGAAGCCAAGCGCAAGGCGATGGCCGAGAAGATCGGTTTCGATGCGTACGGTGTGAGCGAGGACATGCCGGACCCTGTCGCCAAAGCGATCGGTCAGTTGCTGGATCACTTGCAGGCAGTGGATGTGCGCATGGAAGACATGGGCAAGGCGCTCAAGAGTCTGGGGTGCGAATACCGTGAGAAGGCGCTTCCGGAGTTGCATCAGGAAGTCTTCGATTGCATTAAAGAGCGCAGCGAAACCAAAGCCGTCCACGACTAAAGGAGGGGGTGGGGGCTGGAAAACGCATAAGTGCCATTCCAGTCTGGGTTTTGCTATGATACGGCCCGCTGTTTTGCGGGTAATCCCGACTGTTTCACTAGGTCTTATAGTTGACTTAAATACTCGGGAATAGCATACTCGCCCTCATTCCGAACCTCCGCGGTACACGTCATGCGACTGACTACAAAGGGCCGATACGCCGTCACTGCCATGCTTGATCTGGCATTGCACGCGCAGCATGGGCCAGTGTCTCTGGCCGATATCTCCGAGCGGCAGGGGATTTCCCTTTCCTACCTCGAGCAACTGTTCGCCAAGCTGCGCCGCAGCAATCTGGTGTCCAGCGTGCGTGGGCCCGGCGGTGGCTACCAGCTGTCCCGTACGATGCAAGGCATTCAAGTGGCGCAGGTGATCGATGCGGTCAACGAATCGGTCGACGCGACACGCTGTCAGGGACTCGGTGATTGCCATGCTGGCGATACCTGTCTGACCCACCACTTGTGGTGTGACCTCAGCCAGCAGATTCACGAATTTCTAAGCGGTATCAGCCTGGCCGACCTCGTCACTCGCCGTGAAGTGCAGGAAGTCGCCCAACGTCAGGATCTGCGTCGTTGCAACAACAAGACGCAGCAACTGGACAAGATTGAAACATCCGCCGTTGAGTGAACGCAGATGAACGCGCGGCGCGCCTGCCCGATAGGAGATATTCAATGAGATTGCCGATTTACCTCGATTATTCCGCGACGACCCCGGTCGACCCGCGTGTTGCGCAGAAAATGAGCGATTGCCTGCTGGTTGATGGCAACTTCGGTAACCCGGCGTCGCGCTCCCACGTCTTCGGCTGGAAAGCAGAAGAAGCGGTCGAGAATGCCCGTCGTCAGGTCGCTGATCTGGTCAACGCCGACCCGCGTGAAATCGTCTGGACCTCCGGTGCTACCGAGTCCGACAACCTGGCGATCAAAGGTGCTGCGCATTTCTACGCCTCCAAAGGCAAGCACCTGATCACCAGCAAGATCGAACACAAGGCTGTCCTCGACACCATGCGCCAACTGGAGCGTGAAGGTTTCGAAGTCACCTACCTGGAGCCGACCGAAGACGGTCTGATCACTCCGGCCATGATCGAAGCGGTCCTGCGTGACGACACCATCCTGGTTTCGATCATGCACGTGAACAACGAAATCGGCACCGTGAACGACATCGCTGCGATTGGCGAGCTGACCCGTTCGCGCGGCGTGCTGTTCCATGTCGACGCTGCTCAGTCCACCGGCAAGGTCGACATCGACTTGTCGAAGCTGAAAGTCGACATGATGTCCTTCTCGGCCCACAAGACCTACGGTCCAAAGGGCATTGGCGCGCTGTACGTAAGCCGCAAGCCGCGTGTTCGCATCGAAGCGACCATGCACGGTGGCGGTCACGAGCGCGGCATGCGTTCAGGCACACTGGCGACTCACCAGATCGTCGGCATGGGTGAAGCGTTCCGCGTCGCCAAAGAAGACATGGCTGCCGAGAACGTGCGCATCAAGGCACTGAGCGACCGCTTCTACAAGCAGGTCGAGCACCTGGAAGAGCTGTACGTCAACGGCAGCATGACCGCACGCGTACCGCACAACCTGAACCTGAGTTTCAACTACGTCGAAGGCGAGTCGCTGATCATGGCGCTCAAGGACCTCGCGGTGTCGTCCGGTTCTGCGTGCACTTCGGCTTCCCTGGAGCCGTCCTACGTGCTGCGCGCCCTGGGTCGCAACGACGAGCTGGCTCACAGCTCGATCCGTTTCACCTTCGGCCGTTTCACCACGGAAGAAGAGATTGACTGGGCTGCGCAGAAAGTTTGCGAGGCTGTCACCAAGCTGCGCGCTCTGTCGCCGCTGTGGGACATGTTCAAAGACGGTGTCGACATCTCCAAAATCGAGTGGGCGGCGCACTAATTTAAAGTCGCCACAGATGCGGCGCTCTAAAAACGCGTTGTACGGTTTTTGAAGTGTCGCGAGAGCGATTTACCTGATGAGAGGATTGCACCATGGCTTACAGCGAAAAGGTCATTGACCACTACGAGAACCCGCGCAACGTCGGCAAGATGAACGCGGAAGATCCTGATGTCGGCACCGGCATGGTCGGCGCTCCAGCGTGCGGCGACGTGATGCGCCTGCAGATCAAGGTCAACGAGCAAGGCATCATCGAAGACGCCAAGTTCAAGACCTACGGCTGCGGTTCTGCCATCGCTTCCAGCTCCCTCGCCACTGAGTGGATGAAGGGTAAGACCCTGGACGAAGCAGAAACCATCAAGAACACTCAACTGGCGGAAGAGCTGGCGTTGCCGCCGGTGAAAATCCACTGCTCCGTACTCGCTGAAGATGCCATCAAGGCCGCTGTTCGCGACTACAAGCAGAAGAAAGGCCTGCTCTAAGCAGTCTTCATCCCGCTTGCAAGAGGTAAGGAGTTCCGATGGCTATCAGCATGACCGAAGCTGCCGCTAACCACGTGCGTCGCTCCCTTGAAGGGCGCGGCAAAGGTGACGGCATTCGTCTGGGTGTCCGCACGACCGGGTGTTCTGGCCTGGCGTACGTTCTCGAGTTCGTCGACGAGCCGGAAGGCGAAGACACGGTGTTCGAGTACCACGGCGTCAAGGTGATCATCGATCCCAAGAGCCTGGTTTACCTCGACGGCACTGAGCTCGATTTCGTCAAGGAAGGGTTGAACGAAGGCTTCAAGTTCAACAATCCCAATTCGCGCGGTGAATGTGGCTGCGGCGAAAGCTTCAACGTTTGAGGCTGACTGTGGGCACTCCTTGTCATTTCGCTTTATTCGATCTGCAGCCGGATTTCCGTCTGGATCTCGACCTGCTGGCGACGCGTTACCGCGAGCTTGCCCGTAGCGTGCACCCCGACCGCTTCGCTGACGCTTCCGAGCGTGAGCAGCGCGTTGCGCTGGAGCGCTCGGCGAGCTTGAACGATGCCTATCAGACGCTGAAGAACGCGCCTAAACGGGCGCGTTATCTGTTGGCGCTCAAGGGCGAAGTTCCGCTTGAAGTCACCGTGCAGGACCCTGAGTTTCTGATGCAGCAGATGCAATGGCGCGAAGAACTCGAGGACTTGCAGGACGAAGCGGACCTGAACGGTGTCGCGACGTTCAAGCGTCGGCTCAAGGTGGCGCAGGAAGAACTGAACGAAAGCTTCGCGGCCTGTTGGGATGATGCTGCACAGCGTGAGCAGGCCGAAAGGTTGATGCGCCGCATGCAGTTCCTCGACAAGCTCTCTTACGAAGTGCGCCAGCTGGAAGAGCGCCTCGACGATTAACCCCGCGCCGCCCTTGGGCGGCGCGCCAGTGATATCAGAAAAGCAATGGCTCTACTGCAGATCGCCGAACCCGGCCAAAGTCCAAAACCTCATCAGCGTCGTCTGGCCGTCGGGATCGATCTCGGCACCACCAACTCGCTGGTGGCTGCGTTGCGCAGCGGCATCAGTGAACCGCTTCCCGATCAAAACGGGCAGGTCATCCTGCCGTCGGCGGTGCGTTACCACGCCGATCGCGTCGAAGTGGGCCAGTCGGCCAAAGACGCTGCCGCCACCGATCCCCTGAACACGATCATTTCGGTCAAGCGCCTGATGGGCCGCGGCATCTCCGATGTGAAGCATCTGGGCGATCAACTGCCTTACCGCTTCATCGGCGGTGAGTCGCATATGCCGTTCATCGAGACGATTCAGGGCGCCAAAAGCCCGGTTGAAGTTTCTGCCGATATCCTGAAGGTACTGCGTCAGCGTGCCGAAGCGACGTTGGGTGGCGATCTGGTCGGTGCAGTGATTACCGTGCCAGCCTATTTCGACGACGCTCAGCGCCAGGCGACCAAGGACGCCGCCAAACTGGCGGGTCTGACGGTCCTGCGTTTGCTCAACGAGCCGACTGCGGCAGCCGTGGCTTACGGTCTGGACCAGAACGCCGAAGGTGTCGTGGCCATTTATGACCTGGGCGGCGGCACTTTCGATATTTCGATTCTTCGCCTGACCGGCGGTGTGTTCGAAGTCATGGCCACCGGTGGCGACAGCGCACTGGGCGGCGACGATTTCGACCACGCCATCGCCAGCTGGATCATTACTGAAGCCGGTCTTTCCGATGACCTCGATCCTTCGGCCCAGCGCAGCCTGATGCAGACTGCCTGTGCGGCCAAGGAAGCGCTGACGTACACCGATTCGGTCGACGTCGTACACGGTGCGTGGACGGGCGTGCTGACCCGCGCAGCGTTCGACGCGCTGATCGAGCCAATGATTGCCCGCAGCCTCAAGGCCTGCCGCCGCGCCGTGCGTGACAGCGGTATTGAGCTGGATGAAGTCGAAGCCGTGGTCATGGTCGGCGGATCGACCCGCGTGCCCCGCGTTCGCGAAGCCGTTGCCGATCTGTTCGGTCGTCAGCCGTTGACCGAAATCGACCCTGATCAAGTGGTGGCCATCGGTGCCGCGATCCAGGCCGACACATTGGCGGGCAACAAGCGTGACGGCGGCGAGCTGTTGCTGCTGGACGTGATTCCACTGTCCCTGGGGCTTGAAACCATGGGCGGTCTGATGGAAAAGGTGATCCCGCGTAACACCACGATCCCGGTGGCGCGTGCGCAAGAGTTCACCACGTATAAAGATGGCCAGTCGGCCATGATGATTCACGTGCTGCAAGGCGAGCGTGAACTGATCAGCGACTGCCGTTCACTGGCGCGTTTTGACCTGCGCGGCATTCCCGCCATGGTCGCGGGTGCCGCCAAGATTCGTGTCACCTTCCAGGTCGACGCCGACGGTCTGCTGAGCGTGTCCGCTCGCGAGCTGGCGTCCGGCGTGGAATCCAGCATCCAGGTCAAGCCGTCCTACGGGCTGACCGACGGCGAAATCGCTCGCATGCTCAAGGATTCGTTCCAGTATGCCGGTGACGACAAGGTCGCTCGTGTGCTGCGTGAGCAGCAGGTCGACGCCCAGCGTCTGATCGAGGCTGTCGAAGGTGCGCTGCAGGCGGATGGCGAGCGCTTGCTCGACGCCGAAGAGCGCATGGTTATCGACATGCAGGTGGACGAACTCCGTGAATTGATGAAGGGCACCGACGGTGCGGCCATCGAGCAGCAGACCAAGCGTCTGTCGCAGGTGACCGATGCCTTCGCGGCCCGCCGCCTGGACTCGACGGTGAAAGCCGCGTTGGCAGGGCGCAACCTGAATGAGATTGAGGAATAACTGATGCCGCAGGTCATTTTTCTGCCACACGCCGAGCATTGCCCGGACGGTATGGTTGTCGAGGCCGAAACCGGCAAGTCGATTCTCGAAGTGGCACATGACAACCACATCGAAATCGAGAGTGCTTGCGGCGGCGTCTGTGCCTGCACCACTTGTCACTGCATCATCCGCGAGGGTTTCAATTCCCTGGAAGAGGCTGACGAGCTGGAAGAGGACTATCTTGATCGTGCCTGGGGCCTGGAAGCGCAATCGCGTCTGTCCTGCCAGGCGAAGGTCGGCACTGAAGACCTGACCGTCGAGATTCCGAAATATTCGCTTAACCATGCAGCTGAAGCGCCGCACTGACCGAGGGATTGTCATGAGCTACGGTTGGAATGATGTACAGCGTATCGCCGAGGAATTGTACGAGGCTCATCCAGATACCGATCCGTATTCGGTTAGCTTCGTCAAACTGCAGCAGATGATTCAGCAACTGCCTGATTTCGACGACACCTCTGGCCGAGTCGGCGAGAAGGTGCTCGAAGCGGTTCAGACCCTTTGGGCCGATGAAATAGACTGATCATCTTTGCACGTTAGGCAATACACCAGAACCCGCGTATAATTCGCGGGTTTAATTTTTCGCAACAATCACTGTTTCTGGAGTTACACCATGGCTGTTCAACGTACTTTCTCGATCATCAAGCCTGACGCCGTTGCTAAAAACGTAATCGGCGAAATCACCACCCGCTTCGAAAAAGCCGGTCTGCGTGTTGTGGCTTCGAAACTGAAGCAACTGTCCAAGGCCGAAGCAGAAGGTTTCTACGCTGAGCACAAAGAGCGTGGCTTCTTCGGTGACCTGGTTGCTTTCATGATCTCCGGTCCGGTTGTCGTTCAGGTTCTGGAAGGCGAAAACGCCATCGCTCTGAACCGTGAGCTGATGGGCGCTACCAACCCTAAAGAAGCGGCTGCCGGCACCATCCGCGCTGACTTCGCCGAGTCCATCGACGCCAACGCTGTTCACGGCTCGGACTCCGAAGCTGCTGCCGCTCGCGAAATCGCTTACTTCTTCGCTGCTACCGAGGTAACCGCTCGCTAAGCTGCCGCTGCGAGTGAGGGTGAATCCATGACTGATACAACTGGCAAAATCAACCTGTTGGGTCTGACCCAGCCGGAAATGGAAAAATTCTTCGAGTCCATCGGGGAGAAACGCTTCCGCGCCGGTCAGGTCATGAAGTGGATTCACCATTTTGGCGTCGATAATTTCGAAGCCATGACGAACGTCGGCAAGGCGCTGCGCGAAAAGCTCGAGCGTCGTGCCGAAATTCGTGGTCCTGAAGTCGTCAGCGAGGACATTTCCACCGACGGTACCCGTAAATGGGTCGTTCGCGTGGCGTCCGGCAGCTGCGTCGAGACTGTCTACATTCCGCAAGGCAAACGCGGCACCCTGTGTGTTTCGTCCCAGGCGGGCTGCGCGCTGGATTGCAGTTTCTGCTCTACCGGCAAGCAAGGCTTCAACAGCAACCTCACCGCCGCCGAAGTGATCGGTCAGGTGTGGATTGCCAACAAATCCTTCGGCAGTGTCCCGGCTACCGTCGACCGTGCCATCACCAACGTGGTGATGATGGGCATGGGCGAGCCATTGCTGAACTTCGACAATGTCATCTCCGCCATGCATCTGATGATGGATGACTTCGGCTATGGCATTTCCAAGCGCCGGGTGACCTTGTCCACCTCGGGCGTGGTACCCATGATCGATGAGCTGGCCAAGCACATCGACGTTTCGCTGGCCCTGTCGCTGCACGCGCCAAACGACGCGCTGCGCAACCAGCTGGTGCCGATCAACAAGAAGTACCCGTTGAAAATGCTGCTCGAGTCCTGCCGCAACTACATGTCGGCACTGGGCGAGAAGCGTGTGCTGACCATCGAATACACGCTGCTCAAGGACATCAATGATCGTCCGGAGCACGCGGTCGAGATGATCGAGCTGCTCAAGGACACCCCTTGCAAGATCAACCTGATCCCGTTCAACCCGTTCCCGCATTCGGGTTACGAGCGTCCCAGCAACAACGCGATCCGTCGTTTCCAGGATCTGCTGCATCAAGCCGGATATAACGTCACCGTGCGTACCACGCGCGGCGAGGACATCGATGCTGCCTGTGGCCAGTTGGTCGGGCAGGTAATGGACCGCACGCGTCGCAGCGAACGTTACATCGCTGTGCGTGAGCTCAGCGCAGAGACCGACGGGACCCAGGTCGCGGCGGCCCGCACCTGACTGCGAACTTGACTGAGAGGATCTCTATGTCCCTGCGCGCTGCGCTGCTGCTGTGTTTTGCCACGTTGCTGGTAGGTTGTGTGTCCACTGGCAACGTCGATCCGCTGAGTACCGGCAAGGGACGTGATGAAGCTCGTCATGCATATGTGCAATTGGGCCTCGGCTATCTGCAGCAAGGTCAGATGGAGCGGGCGAAAGCGCCGCTGAAAAAGGCGCTTGAGCTGGACAGCTCGGACGCCGACGCAAACGCTGCCCTGGGACTTGTGTTTCAAGCCGAACTCGAACCTGAGCTGGCCAATGAGTATTACACCAAGGCACTGTCCTCACGTCCCAAGGACGCACGCATTCTCAACAATTACGGTGGTTTTCTTTACGAGCAAAAGCGCTACAAGGAAGCTTATGAGCGCTTTCAGCAGGCCGCCGATGATAATCTCTACGCCGAGCGCGCCAGGGTCTTCGAGAATCTGGGCATGACGTCCCTGATGCTGGGAAATCGTGACGCAGCACTGGAAGAATTCACCAAAGCCTTGAGGCTTGATCGTCAACAACCGCGCGCGTTGCTCGAAATGGCTGAGATGTCTTACGAAGACAGGCATTATGTGCCGGCACGTGACTATTACGACCGTTTCAGCCAGCTTAGTGAGCAGAATGCACGTAGCCTGTTGCTGGGCACACGGTTAGCAAAGGTTTATGACGATCGCAACAAGGCAGCCAGTTATGGCCTGCAACTAAAAAGACTCTATCCCGGTACGCCGGAATATCAGCAATACCTGTCGGAGCAATGATGAAAGCGGCGCATCCCGAAGTTGTAGCAGCCACTCGCAGAAATCCTGGTGAAACGTTGCGCCAGGCTCGCGAGAGCAGAAACTGGTCGCTGCCAGATGTGGCTTTGAGGCTGAACCTCACCGCGACTTCCCTGGGTTATGTAGAGTCGGGCGATTTCGACAAGCTCCCCGGCCATACCTTTGCCCGGGGTTACATTCGTGCCTACGCGAAACTGATGGGCCTGGATCAGGCAGCCCTGGTCAGCGAGTTCGATCAGTACACCGGCACCGACGGCAAGGGCAGCAACGTTCATGCCCTGGGTCGTATCGAAGAACCTGTGCGCCTGTCCCACAATATCCTGCGCATTGTCAGCCTGTTGCTGCTGATCGCGCTGATCGGTGGCGGCTTTGTCTGGTGGCAGGATCAGGCGACGCTGCGCGGTAAAGAGCCGACCAGTCTGGGCATGGAGCACGTCGAAGTCGAAAGCGCAGACGGCACCACACAGATTCATCCGCTGGACGAGCCGGAAGATCAGGCTGTCGCTGACGCACAGAGCAATACGTCTGCGCCGCTGCCATTGAATAACGCCGAGCCGGCCGCCGCCGTACCGACGACGCCGACTGCACCGACCACCGCCGCGCCAGCCACAGGTGCAGCGGCGACTGCGCCTGCGCATGGCACCGCAGCCACACCTGCTGCTCCGGCGCACACCGCGCCGACGACGCCCGCCACGGCTGCCGTACCTGCGCCAGCCCCTGCTCAAACGCCAGCCACCACTGAGGCTGCGCCGGTTCCCGCGGGTTTCGGTCAGGTGCATATCACGTTCAATGCCGACTGCTGGTTTCAGATCACCGACGGTAACGGCAAGGTGCTGACCAGTGGCCTCAAGCGCACTGGCGACAGCGTCGATGTCAGCGGCAAGCCGCCTCTTGCGGTCCGACTGGGCGTGGCCCGTGCTGCACAGGTCAGCTACAACGGTCAGCCGGTCGACGTCGCACCTTTCACTTCGGGCCAGACGGCTCGCATGAAGTTGGGGCAATAAGTCATGCACGGCGAATCTCCGATCAAACGTCGCGAATCTCGTAAAATCTGGGTCGGCTCGGTGCCGGTCGGTGGCGATGCCCCGATCGCTGTACAGAGCATGACCAATAGCGACACCAACGACGTCGCTGCAACCGTTGCACAGATCAACCGTCTGGAAGCCGCAGGCGTGGACATCGTCCGCATTTCCGTCCCGGACATGGACGCCGCCGAGGCGTTCGGTCGTATCAAGCAGCTGGTCAAGGTGCCTCTGGTCGCCGATATCCACTTCGACTACAAGATCGCGCTGCGCGTGGCCGAGCTGGGTGTCGATTGCCTGCGGATCAACCCGGGCAACATTGGCCGTGAAGACCGTGTTCGCGCGGTGGTCGATGCTGCGCGTGATCGCGGCATTCCGATTCGTATCGGCGTAAACGCCGGTTCGCTGGAAAAAGATCTGCAGAAGAAATACGGCGAACCGACGCCAGCGGCGTTGGTCGAGTCTGCGCTGCGCCATGTCGAGCACCTCGATCGCCTTGATTTCCAGGACTTCAAGGTCAGCGTCAAAGCCTCCGATGTGTTCATGGCCGTGGAAGCCTACCGTCTGTTGGCCAAGCAAATCGTTCAGCCGTTGCACCTTGGCATCACCGAAGCCGGTGGATTGCGTTCAGGCACAGTGAAATCGGCCGTCGGCCTAGGTATGCTGCTGGCCGAAGGAATCGGCGATACCATCCGTATCTCGCTGGCCGCCGATCCTGTCGAGGAAGTGAAAGTCGGTTACGACATCCTCAAGTCGCTGCACCTGCGTTCCCGTGGCATCAACTTCATCGCCTGCCCGAGCTGCTCGCGGCAGAACTTCGATGTGGTCAAGACCATGAACGAGCTGGAAGGGCGCCTTGAAGATCTGCTGGTCCCGCTCGATGTCGCGGTGATCGGTTGCGTGGTGAACGGTCCGGGCGAAGCCAAGGAAGCCCATATCGGCCTCACTGGCGGCACGCCGAACCTGATCTACATCGATGGCAAACCGTCGCAAAAGCTGACCAATGACAATCTGGTGGACGAGCTTGAACGCTTGATCCGCGAGAAAGCGGCCGAGAAGGTCCAGGCCGACGCAGCGCTGATCGTTCGCGGCTAACCCAGTTTCCAAGGAATTTTTGTGAGCAAGTCCCTGCAAGCCATTCGTGGCATGAACGACATCCTGCCGGACCAGACGCCGCTGTGGCGCTACTTCGAAGGCACCGTATCGCGTTTGCTGGATAACTACGGTTATCGCCAGATCCGCATGCCGATCGTCGAGTTCACCGAGCTGTTCAAGCGCTCCATTGGAGAAGTGACCGACATCGTCGAGAAAGAGATGTACACCTTCGCCGACCGTAACGGCGACTCGCTGACCCTGCGCCCTGAAGGCACGGCGGCGTGCGTACGTGCGGTGCTCGAGCATGGCATCACGGGCGGTGGTCAGGTGCAGAAGCTCTGGTACATTGGCCCTATGTTCCGCCACGAGCGTCCGCAGAAAGGCCGTTATCGTCAGTTCCACCAGATCGGATGCGAAGTGTTCAACCTCGACGGTCCGGACATCGACGCCGAGCTGATCGTGCTGACCTGGCGTCTGTGGGGCCTGCTGGGCATCCGCAACGCGGTCAAGCTCGAACTCAACAGCCTGGGCACCAGCGAAGCGCGTGGACGTTATCGCGAAGCGCTGGTCGAGTACCTCTCGGCCCGCCTCGAACAGCTGGACGAAGACAGCCAGCGCCGTCTGAAAACCAACCCGCTGCGCGTGCTTGACACCAAAAACCCTGAAACCCAGGCGGTGCTGGTCGATGCGCCGAAGCTGGCGGACTACCTGGACGACGAGTCACGGGTTCACTTCGAAGGCCTCAAGGCGCGTCTCGACGCGGCTGGCATTCCTTACGTGATCAACCCGAAACTGGTTCGTGGTCTGGACTATTACAGCAAGACCGTTTTCGAATGGGTCACCGACCAACTGGGTGCTCAGGGCACTGTCTGCGCGGGCGGTCGTTACGACGGTCTGGTCGAGCAGATGGGCGGCAAGCCGACCACCGGCGTGGGTTTTGCCATGGGCATCGAACGTCTGGTGCTGCTGCTGGAAACCCTGGAGCAGGTCCCGGAAGAGATTTCGCGCACCATCGACGTGTACGTCTGTGCCTTTGGCGAAGCCGCAGAGCTGGCTGCCCTGGCGCTGTCGGAACGTCTGCGCGATCAGGCACCGAACCTGCGTCTGCAGGTCAACGCCGGAGCTGGCAGTTTCAAGAGCCAGTTCAAGAAAGCCGACAAGAGCGGCGCGCTGTATGCGCTGATCCTGGGCGATGAAGAGCTGGCTCGCAAGGAAGTGGGCGTCAAGCCTCTGCGCGGTCAGGGCGAACAACAAAATATTGCCTGGGATGCTCTTTCCGAGCACCTGGCCACCTGCATCGTGCAGGGTTGAAGCTGATAAACAGCCGAATCAGATAGGAGTATTGGGGTGTCGAGTACCGATGATGAACAGCTGGCGGCGGTAAAAGACTGGTGGCAGCGTAACGGCAAGCCCCTGGTCACCGGCGGTCTGCTCGCGGTGATCGTTGTGTTGGGCTGGCAAGCCTGGCACCGCTATCAGAACAACCAGGCACAAGGTGCTTCGGCCCTGTACCAACAGTTGCTGGAAACAGCCTTGACCCCAAGTGGCCAGGCCGATGCCGGCCGTGTGGCGGAAATCGCCGGCAAGCTGAAAAGCGAATTTGGCGGCACCCCGTACGCACAGTACGGCAGCCTGTTCGTGGCCAAGGTCGCGGTCGAAACCGGCAAGCTGGACGATGCTGCAAACGAACTGAAAGCGGTCAACGACAAGCCGGCCAACCCGACGCTGGGTGAAATCGCCCGTCAGCGTCTGGCTCGCGTGCTCGCGGCACAGAACAAGGCAGAAGACGCGCTGAAGCTGCTCGACGGTCAGGTCGACAAGGCATTCGCGGCCAGTCGTGAAGAGCTGCGCGGTGATCTGCTGGTTCAGCTGGGTCGTACCGACGATGCTTATGCTGCATACAAAAAGGCCAAGGCTTCGCTGTCCGAGGAAGCGGCAGTGGGTGGCTTGCAAATGAAGCTCGACGATCTGGCGAAAGGGGATGCGTGACGTGATTCGTTGGAAACATGCAGCATTGCTGGCTCTGGCCGTTTTGGCCGCGGGTTGCAGCAGCAACACCAAAAAGGAATTGCCTCCGGCCGAGCTGACCGACTTCAAAGAAGAAGTGGTCCTGCAAAAGCTGTGGAGCCGCTCGGTCGGTGACGGCCAGGGCGACATCTACAACATGCTGGTTCCGGCCATCGACGGCGAGAACATTTACGCGGCGGACGCCAACGGTCTGGTCATGGCGATCAACCGTAGCAATGGCGACGTGGTCTGGAAGAAAGAGCTCGAGCAGCCTGTTTCCGGCGCCGTCGGCGTGGGCTCCGGCCTGGTCATGGTCGGCACCCTGCGCGGTGAAGTGATCGTCCTGGACGAAGCCACGGGCGAGCAGAAGTGGAAAGCCAAGGCGACCAGCGAAGTGCTGTCTTCGCCGGCCACCAACGGTGATGTGGTTGTTGCTCAGACCCAGGATGACAAGGTCATCGGTTACGATGCTGCGACCGGTAATCAGCGCTGGATCTACGAAAGCAGTCCTGCGGTTCTGACCCTGCGCGGCACCGGTGCTCCGATTGTCACCAACCAGCTGGCGGTCGCGGGCCTGTCGACCGGTAAGGTCGTGGCACTGGACATCAACAACGGCGTGCCGGTCTGGGAGCAGCGCGTAGCTATTCCACAAGGTCGTTCGGAACTGGACCGCGTGGTCGACATCGATGGCGGCCTGCTGTTGTCCGGCTCGACCCTGTACGTCGCGACCTACCAAGGCCGTGTCGCGGGTCTGGAACTGCAGAGCGGCCGTGTGTTGTGGCAGCGTGATGCATCGAGCTACTCGGGCGTTGCCCAGGGCTTTGGCAGCGTCTACGTTTCCCTGGCCAACGGCACGGTTGAAGGCGTCGATGAGCGTTCTTCCACCGCACTGTGGAGCAATGACTCGCTGGCGCGTCGTCAGTTGGGTTCGCCGGAAGTGTTCTCCAGCTACGTAGCAGTGGGCGACATGGAAGGTTACCTGCACCTGCTCAGCCAGGTTGACGGTCACTTCGTCGGCCGTGAAAAGATCGACAGCGACGGCCTGCGTGCACGCCCGCTGGTGTCGGGCAACACCATTTACGTCTTCGGCAACAGTGGCAAGCTGGAAGCCCTGACGATCAAGTAGTGGCTGTCTATGCTTGAGGAGGCCAGTCAACCGGCTTTCCTCGAGCGGCCCCGCTCTGACGGGGCTTGCGGCACTTCGGGTGCCGCTCCGAACTCCGGCCGCTGCCTTGCAGCGGCTTTTGTATTTTCTGAAATAACGAAGTGGAGAGCCGCATGGTTCCCGTAATCGCCCTGGTGGGTCGACCGAACGTCGGCAAGTCCACCTTGTTCAACCGCCTGACCAGGACTCGCGACGCCATCGTCGGCGACTTGTCCGGTCTGACCCGTGATCGCCAATACGGTGAGGCCAAGTGGCAAGGGCGTACCTACATCCTGATCGACACCGGCGGTATTTCCGGTGATGAGCACGGCATGGACGAAAAGATGGCCGAGCAGTCGCTGCTGGCCATCGAAGAAGCCGATGTCGTGTTGTTCCTGGTGGACGCCAAGGCCGGCTTCACCGCCGCCGACCAGATGATTGGCGAGCACCTGCGCAAGCGCAACAAGACCTCGTACGTGGTCGCCAACAAGGTCGACAACATCGACCCTGACATGGCCCGCGCCGAATTTGCGCCATTGGGCATGGGCGACGCGATTCCGGTCGCCGGTGCTCACGGTCGCGGCATCACCCAGATGCTGGAAATCGCCCTGAGCGAATTTCCGAAAGACGCGGACGAAGTGGAAGAGGGTGAAGAAGAGGACGTTGCTGAAGGCGAAGAAGCCAAGCGCATCCCGGGCCCGAGCGAAAAAGACGGTATCAAGATCGCGATCATCGGTCGTCCGAACGTCGGCAAGTCGACGCTCGTCAACCGCATGCTCGGCGAAGACCGCGTCATCGTCTACGACCAGCCAGGCACGACCCGCGACAGCATCTACATCCCGTTCGAGCGCAACGACGAGAAGTACACGCTGATCGACACCGCCGGTGTGCGCAAGCGCGGCAAGATCCACGAGGAAGTCGAAAAGTTTTCCGTAGTGAAAACCCTGCAGGCGATCAAAGACGCCAACGTGGTGATCTTCGTGATGGACGCCCGCGAAGGTGTGGTGGACCACGACCTCAACTTGCTGGGCTTTGCCCTGGAAGCAGGCCGCGCACTGGTCATCGCTTTGAACAAGTGGGACGGCATGGTCCCGAGTGAACGTGACTACGTGAAGACCGAGCTGGAACGCCGCTTGTTCTTCGTCGACTTCGCCGACATCCACTTCATCTCGGCGCTGCACGGCACGGGCGTGGGTAACCTCTACCAGTCGGTTCAGAACTCGTTCAAATCTGCCGTGACCCGCTGGCCGACCAGCCGCCTGACGCAGATTCTCGAAGATGCCGTTAGCGAGCACGCGCCACCGATGGTTGCCAGCCGCCGCATCAAGCTGCGTTATGCCCACTTGGGCGGCGCGAACCCGCCGATCATCGTGATCCACGGTAACCAGGTCGACAAGGTACCGAAGTCTTACGTCCGCTACCTCGAAAACACCTACCGTCGTGTGCTCAAGCTGGTCGGTACGCCGATCCGCATCGAGTTCAAAGGCGGCGAAAACCCGTACGAGGGCAACAAGAACACGCTGACCGACCGTCAGGTCAACAAGAAGCGTCGCTTGATGTCGCACCACAAGAAGGCCGACAAGAAGCGCAAGGATAAGCGCTGATTGTGTAACGGTCTTTCTTCGAAAAAGGCGCCTTTGGCGCCTTTTTTTGTGTTCGCCGTATGGGCTATCCTGCGAGTCCCCGTGCCGTTCTGGAGCCGGGTGTGGAGCAGGAAAACCCTATGATCACCAGCAAATTGCCGAACGTTGGCACCACCATCTTTACCGTGATGTCCCAGCTTGCAGCCGAAACCGGGGCGATCAATCTTTCTCAGGGTTTTCCCGATTTCGATGGGCCCGACGCGCTGCGTGAGGCCCTCTGCCGTCACACCATGGACGGCCACAACCAATATGCGCCGATGACCGGCCTGCCCGCATTGCGCGAGCAGGTGGCCGCCAAGATCGCCCGATCCTACGGGCGTCAGGTCGACATGAATACCGAGGTCACGATCACCCCGGGTGCGACCCACGCGATTTTCTGCGCGATTCAGACCGTGGTGCGTGCCGGCGATGAAGTCATTGTTTTTGATCCGAGCTACGACAGTTACGAGCCCTCGGTCGAACTCGCGGGCGGCCGTTGTGTGCACGTGCAGCTCAAGGACGGTGATTTCTCCATCGACTGGGAAAAGCTCAATGCGGCGCTGAGCCCGCGTACGCGCATGATCATCATCAATACGCCACACAACCCGAGTGGTGCCTTGATCACACGTGGGGAACTCGACCAACTGGCCGCGTTGATTCGGGATCGCGACATCTATCTGGTCAGCGACGAAGTCTACGAGCACTTGGTGTTCGACGGCGTGAAGCATGCCAGCGTGCTGGCGCACGAAGAGCTTTATCAGCGTGCCTTTGTCGTCAGTTCCTTCGGCAAGACGTACCACGTGACGGGCTGGAAAACCGGTTATCTGGTCGCGCCACCTGCGCTGACCGCCGAAATGCGCAAGGTCCACCAGTTTGTCGGGTTCTGCGGTGTGACGCCTTTGCAGTGGGCGTTGGCCGACTACATGGCTGAGTGCCCTGAGCATGTAGAAGAGCTGCCCGCGTTCTATCAGGCCAAACGGGACTTCTTCTGCGATCAGCTGGAGTCGTCGCGCTTCACCTTTACGCGAGCCGCAGGGACCTACTTCCAACTGGTCGATTACTCGCAGATCCGTCCGGACTTGAACGACGTCGAGATGTCGCTATGGATGACCCGTGAGCATGGCGTCGCGAGCATTCCGATCTCCGTGTTCTATCAGAATCCGCCTGAAGGCCAGCGCATCATCCGGCTGTGCTTTCCCAAGCGAGAGGAGACGTTGCGTCAGGCAGCGGAAAAATTATGCGCGATCTGAGCGATCTGCCGAACCTGAACATCGCCCTGGTACAGACCACCCTGGTCTGGCACGACTGCAAAGCCAACCATGCGCACTTCGAGGATTTGCTCGACCAGGCTCAAGGTGCCGATCTGGTGATCCTGCCGGAGATGTTCACCACCGGCTTCTCCATGGAGTCCGAAGCACTCGCCGAACCCGAGAACGGCGTGACGTCTAAATGGCTGCTGGCGCAGGCCAAACGCATCAACGCTGTGGTGACCGGCAGCGTGATCGTGCGTGCGGCCGATGGCAGTCATCGCAATCGTCTGCTGTGGGCGCGACCTGACGGCGAGCTTCTGCACTACGACAAGCGCCATCTCTTCCGCATGGCGGGTGAGCATGAGCATTACAGTCCGGGCGAGCGGCAGGTGCAGTTCGAACTCAAGGGCTGGCGGATTCGTCCGCTGATCTGCTACGACCTGCGGTTCCCGGTTTGGAGCAGAGATGCGCGCGACACCGACTTGTTGTTGTACACCGCTAACTGGCCGGGGGCCCGCCGTCAACACTGGAACCGCCTGTTGCCCGCTCGGGCCATTGAGAACCTGTGTTATGTGGCGGCAGTGAACCGTATCGGTACCGACGGCAAAGGGTTTGCCTACACCGGCGACAGTCAGGTACTGGATTTCCAGGGCGAAAGCCTGTTGAACATTGGGGAGGCGGACGGTGTTTTCCATGTCAGCCTGTCTGCCGAGAGCCTGGCCGCGTACCGGCAGAAATTCCCGGCCTATCTCGACGCTGATACATTCGAGATACACTAAGTTCATAGAGTCAGAGGGGGATGCGGTCGATAGCGTTGTACCCAAACAGGAGATCGGTATGACCACCATCAACGCGTCCTCACTCACTTCGTACGCCAGTACCTTCACCGTTGCCGTCAAGAAAGACACCGCGACGGCTGACAGCGACGACACCTCGACCACCGCAGCCGCCGCATCGACTTCGGCTTCCGCATCGGGCGCTGCAGGCGGCGCACAGGCTGCGGGCGGCGCCAGCGGTAGCTCGGATTCTTCCAGCGAAAGCGAGCAGGCGATCGAGAAGCTCGAGCAGCAGATCAAGGAAACCGAGAAGCGCTTGCAGGAGCAAGAAGAGCAATTGGCGGCGGCTCAGGCGAGCAAAGGCTCCGATGAAGAAAAATCTCAGCGTGTGATGGCCATTCAAGGTCAGATCTCGACGACCACCGCCAGCCTGGCCACTCAGGAAGCAGCGCTGGTCCAGCTGCAAAAGTCCGGCAGTATCAACACCACCGCGTAAAACGTTGACGAAAGCGTTCCATGGCCCACGCCGTGGGGCGCTTTTGCGCGCGTATGAAAGATGGCCTTCAGTTCTTTGTAAGCCAGCCGATACAAAGTGCACTAAACAGGAGTTTGATCATGACCACTATCAACACCAGTTCGTTGAGTGCTTACTCCAGCGTGTTCACGGCTGGCTTCAAGAATGATGAGTCCACCAAGAGCGATGCCACTAACGCCAGCGTGAACCTGCGCGGCAACGTTTATCAATCGCCTGGCGCTTCAAAGTCAGGCGAAGCAGAGAGCGGGGGCAGTCCGCGAGAGCAGGCCATCAAGCAGTTGCAGGAGCAGATCAAGCAGACGCAGAAGATCCTCCAGCAACAGCAGCAGCAATTGGCCGTCGCCCAGAACAGCAAGGCGCCGGAGCAGGAGAAGGCCACGCAGGTGCTTGCTATTCAGCAGCAGATTTCCGGCACGATGGCGCAATTGAGCGCGCAGCAGGCGGCGCTGCTGGAATTGATGAAAGGCACGGTCAAGACCACCGCTTGATCTAACCCGCGTTTACAAACAAAAGGCCCTGAAGCATTCACTTCAGGGCCTTTTTCGTAGCGTGCATACAACGATCATCTGCGCGGTTGTTTCAGATCTGTGGGAGCGAATTCATTTGCGAGAGGCCAGTACAGTCGACGAATCTTTCTCGTCTTGAATACCGCATCGCGAATGAATTCGCTCCCACAAGGCTCAGAATCAGGCTTCAGATTACGCGGCTTTCGCTGCGTCTTCCGCTTGAGACAACGCACGGTTCAACGCGCTGAACAGGGCTTTGAAGCTGGCAGTGGTGATGTTTTCATCAATGCCCACGCCGTGTACCGCACGCTCGCCGTTCACCCGCAGTTCGATGTAGGCAGCGGCCTTGGCCGTGGTGCCTGCGCCGATGGCGTGCTCGTTGTAGTCCATGATCTCGGCGTTGACTGGCAAGCCGGCCACCAGCGCTTCCAGCGCACCGTTACCCTTGCCGCGCCAGTGCAGGTTGCTCTCGCCGTCGCCCTTGGCAGTGACTTCGACTTCTACCGCACTGTGGCCGTTTTCTTCCTGCAGGCGATGGCTGACCAGCGCATACGGTTTGTTGGCTTGCAGGTATTCGCGCTTGAACAGCGAATAGATCTGCTCAGCGGTCATTTCCAGGCCCAGACGGTCGGTTTCGCCCTGAACCACCTGACTGAACTCGATCTGCATGCGACGCGGCAGGGAGATGCCGTATTCCTGCTCCAGCAGGTAGGTGATACCGCCTTTGCCCGACTGGCTGTTGACTCGAATCACCGCCTCGTAGCTGCGACCGATGTCCGCAGGGTCGATGGGCAGGTAAGGGACTTCCCACAGCGTGCCTTCCTTCTGCTGGGCAAAGCCCTTGCGGATGGCGTCCTGGTGGGAGCCGGAGAACGCGGTGTGAACCAGGTCGCCGACATACGGGTGACGCGGGTGAACCGGAATCTGGTTGCACTCCTCGACGACTTTGCGCACGCCGTCGATGTCGGAGAAGTCCAGCTGCGGGTTCAGGCCCTGGGTGTACATGTTCAGTGCGACCGTCACCAGGTCGACGTTGCCGGTACGCTCGCCGTTGCCGAACAGGCAGCCTTCGACGCGATCTGCGCCCGCCATCAAGCCCAGTTCGGTCGCTGCTACGCCAGTGCCACGGTCGTTGTGGGTGTGCAGGCTGATGATCACGCTGTCGCGACGGCTGATGTTGCGGCAGAACCACTCGATCTGGTCGGCGTAGATATTCGGGGTAGCGACTTCAACGGTGGCCGGCAGGTTGAGAATCACCTTGTTCTGCGGCGTGGCGTTCCACACTTCGATGACCGCGTCGCAGACTTCCTTGGCGAAATCCAGCTCAGTGGCGCTGAAGGTTTCAGGCGAGTACTCGAATTGCCACTGGGTTTCCGGCTGCTGTGCGGCGTATTTGACGAACAGCTTGGCGGCGTTGACCGCGATGGCCTTGATGCCGTCCTTGTCCTGATTGAAGACGATGCGACGGAAGGACGGGGACGTGGCGTTGTACAGGTGAACGATGGCTTTCTTGGCGCCGCGCAGGGATTCGAAGGTGCGTGCGATCAAGTCTTCACGGCCTTGGGTCAGCACCTGAATGGTGGTGTCGTCCGGGATGTGGCCGTCTTCGATCAGGGTGCGCACGAAGTCAAAATCAGTCTGGGAGGCCGCCGGGAACGAGGCTTCGATTTCCTTCACACCGACCTGCACCAGCGTCTTCCAGAAACGCAGCTTCTTGACCGAATCCATCGGCTCGATCAGCGACTGGTTACCGTCACGCAGGTCGGAACTGCACCAGATCGGCACCTCGGTAATGGTCTTGGAAGGCCAGGTGCGGTCAGGCAGGTCGATGACAGGAAACGCGCGGTACTTCTGCGAGGGATCTTTGAGCATGGTCATGTGGACAGTCCTTTTTGTACTCAGGGCCGAGAGAAGGCGGCCAGCCGATTAATGCGAGGTGTAGCGTCGAGGCACCGCGATTTAGCCTGGCAGTCGTGCACTGACGAGACTGAGGCAGCGATGTTGACGCAGCAGAATGAGGGTTTGAGAGGCTTTCATGTGCTCAACCGTAACCAATGGGGTGAAAGGTGGCAAGCAGTTGAAAAAAATTGGGAGAAGTTTTCGATAGCCCCGCGCTAATGAGATTTATCGGCAGGTTATCTCTGTTTTGCGAGATTTTATTGCCGGGCTGTTTCAGTCTGCGCAACTCGGCTAATTGTAGGAGCGCGCTTGCCGCGATTGCGCTGTGTCAGGCAACAATTAGCTGACTTGACCTCTCGCAATTGCGGGCAAGCGCGCTCCTACAGGGTTCAGACCGGCGAATCCCTTGGCCTACGGCTGAAACGCGTTGATAAAAATCGCCGGGTCCACGCGCGCATCGTTCAGGCTGACGTTCCAGTGCATGTGCGGGCCTGTCGCGCGACCGGTTGAACCGACGCGACCCACGACGCCACCCCGAGGTACGGCGTCGCCGACTTTCACGTCGATCTTCGACATGTGGCAGAACATGCTGATGAAGCCTTGCCCGTGATCAACGAACACTGTGTTGCCGTTGAAAAAGTAATTGCCGATCAGGATGACCTTGCCCGCAGCGGGTGACTTGATCGGTGTGCCCGCAGGGACAGCGAAATCCAGGCCAGCATGGGGGTTGCGCTCTTCACCGTTGAAGAAACGGCGCACGCCGAACTTGCTCGACAGCGGGCCGTCGACCGGTTTGTCCAGCAACAGGTTACTCGGCGTTCCTGGCGTGAAACTGCGGTAGGCGCGCATTTGCACCTCCAGCTCCTGCTCGATGCGTTTCAGGTCATCCGGATTCGGATTGACCTGGCGTTGGTTCTTCAGGGTGATGTGCTGCTCGGGGTACTTTTTGCTGGCGACGACAAACGGCAGCGTGCGACCGCCACTGCTCACCTGCTGGGACGTGCCGGGCTTGATCGTCAGCGGGATGCCAACGATGGCCAGCCAGCGGGCGTCCTGATCCTTGACCACCAGCACCGGCTTGCCCTGCCAGGTCGCTTTAGGCGCCTGAGCGGCCGGACCGAGATCGACCACCGCCACGCCACCGGGCACCGGCTTGTTCAGCAGGCGAGAAATGTAGCTGTCGGCGTAAGCGGGCAGCGTCACGCAAAGCGCCAGCGCGACGCCGGCCAGAGAGCGGGAAATAAAAGGCAGCATCGGTCAATCCAGAAGAGAAAGGGTGACGGGCGTCAGGTGGTTATCTTCAACGCGCACGTGCAGTTCGCCCTCGGCCAGTTTCGCGGTCAGGCGCTGGCCGGTGTGAGTCTGTTCGGCCGTCCGGATCGCCTTGCCGCGCTCGTCCAGCAAAATGCTGTAGCCGCGTCCCAGCGTCGCCAATGGGCTCACCACGTTGAGTGTTTGAACCTGCGTTTGCAGTTGTAGGCGGCGGGTCTTGATGTTCTCCTTGATCGCACGCGGCAGGCGTTCGGCCAGGACGTCCAGTCGCTGGCGCAGGAACGCCAGCGTGCGTCCAGGGTGTTGCGCGGCCAGACGGCTTTCCAGGTGACTCATGCGCACCTGCCGTTTGTGCATCTGCTGCTCGAACGCACGGCGCATGCGCATGTCCAGATCATCCAGACGTTGAGCGCGCTGGCGCAGTCGTTCACCCGGATGACGCAGACGCCGCGAGATACCGTCCAGCCTCAGTCGCTCACGCATCAGGCGATCTTGCATACGACTGATCAACCGCCGTTGTAGGTTGTCGACGCGGCGGTGGAGGTCGCTGGAATCGGGTGCCAGCAGTTCAGCCGCAGCGGAGGGCGTCGGCGCGCGAACGTCGGCGACGAAGTCACTGATGGACACGTCGGTTTCGTGACCGACCGCGCTGACAATGGGCGTCACGCACGCGTCGATGGCGCGGGCGACCGCTTCCTCGTTGAAGCACCACAGGTCTTCCAGCGAGCCGCCGCCGCGGGCAAGGATCAAGGCGTCGAAGCCGCGAGCGTCGGCCAGTTTCAGCGCACGAACGATCTGGTTGATGGCTTCGCGTCCCTGCACGGCGGTGGGGATCAGCGTCAGTTCCACCTGCGGCGCGCGACGGCGGAACACGCTGATGATGTCGCGAATCACCGCGCCCGTGGGCGAACTGATGATGCCGATCCGTTGAGGGTGCAAGGGCAGGGCGACTTTGCGCTCGGCGCTGAACAGTCCTTCAGCGCTGAGTTTTTCTTTCAGCGCATCGAACGCCAGTCTCAACGCGCCGTCACCGGCGGGTTCGACGGTATCGAGGATCAACTGATAGTCGCCGCGACCTTCAAACAGGGAAACCTTACCCCGCACTTTCACCGCTAGCCCATCTTTCAGCGCCTGACGCACGCGCGCGGCGTTGCTGCGGAACAAGGCGCAACGCACCTGGGCGCCTGTGTCCTTCAGCGTGAAGTACACGTGACCGGACGCCGGGCGCGACAGGTTGGAAATCTCCCCCTCGACCCAGATACTGGCGAAAACGTCCTCCAGCAACACGCGGGCGCGGCCGTTGAGCTGGCTGACAGTGAGGACTTCCCGGTCAAGGCCGAGTCTTGCGAAGGGGTCTTTGATCATGCGGGGCATGATAAAGGCATTGGGGCCAGGGTCACCAGACTAATAGATGACGCAGGAAACCCTGTGGGAGCGAATTCATTCGCGATGGATCGGTACATTCAATAGATATCTCGCCTGATACGTCTTTCGCGAATGAATTCGCTCCCACAGATGGATCTGTATTCCACCCTGAATATCCGCTGACCCATCCTGCGTCCCGGGATATTCTGTGGGCCGCCGTTCATTCATGGAAGACATGATGCTCACCGTCCTCACCGAGTTGTCGAGTGCTTTCACTGAGTTGGGATTGAGCCCGACTGACTGGCTATTGATAGAGGCCGGCGTCATCGCCGCCTATCTGGTATTCGCCATTGCCGGTTTTGGCACGGCCCTGGTCGCAGGTCCCGTCCTGATTCATTTCATGCCGTTGTCGCGGATCATCCCGCTGCTGGTGATGCTGGATTTCCTCGCCGCGTTCAGCCATTTACTGCCGTCGCGTCAATCAGTGGTGCGCGCAGAGCTGCTGCGCATGGTGCCGTGCATGGCGGTGGGTTGTACGCTGGGTGTGCTGTTCTTGCTGAATCTCAAATCCGATGTGCTGCTGTTACTGATGGGATTGTTTCTGATCGGCTATTCGGTTTACAGCCTTGCCGTGAAGGTGCGCCCGACCCAGCTCTCGGCAGGCTGGTCGATTCCGATGGGCACCGTGGGCGGGTTGTTTGGTGCGCTGTTTGGCAGTGGCGGCTTTTTATATGCGATGTACCTCAACGGCCGCCTGACCGACAAGACGCAGGCCCGTGCCACGCAAAACGCGCTGATCAGTTGCAGCACCATCGTACGCCTGAGCCTGTTTGTCATCACCGGCGTGTACGCCCAGATCTCCCTGCTGTTACTGGCGGTGTGCCTGTTGCCGGCCATGATTATCGGCTCCTGGATCGGTCGGCGCCTGGTCATGCGCCTGTCGCGTGAGATGTTCGTGCGTCTGGTGACCTGGATGGTATTGCTCAGCGGCATCACGCTTATCGGTCGTTATTTTGCCGGCTGAGGAAGCCATACTTGACGTCAACAGCGGGGGTATTAAGCTGCCGCCCCCGATCAAACGTCAGACAGGCCCGTCATGAACACCCAAAGCATCATCGTCCCGCAAATCTCCAGCTTTCCTGCGCACGAAGCGAAGGCGCGGGCGATTTTGCGCTGGCTGGTGAAGCTGGACGTGGTGGAAGCATCCCTGACCACCTGCGGGCGCAGTTTCAATCGGATGGCGTATGCCATCGCACCCGGCGCGCGGCGTTTTGTCGAAAACCCGGATGCTTTGCCTTACGGTCAGGCGGTCAATGGCCTGGAAATCGTGCTTAAGCGCTGCATCTATACCCCGCAGCAGGGTTTCAAGGAGGAGGCCGGTTGCCCCGAGTGTCGGCGGGAGATCGGTGAGGCGCTGTTCGACAGTCTGGAAGAATGGATGCCGGGCCACACCGACAACTTCATCTGCCCGGAATGCCGCCATGAAGACGACATCAACGGCTTTCTGTTTCTGGATCCGTGCGGCTTTTCCAACCTGGGTTTCATCTTCAATGACTGGCTGGATGCCGGCTTCAAGGCGAGCTTCCTGGAAGAATTCGCCGAACGTCTGGATCGTCCCGTGTCCTTCGTCAAAGTTCGCCTATAAGTACGGAAAGCAGTGATAGAGCGGGTCGATCATTCTGATTATTAAATAGACTGATCTTTACATTGAGCAACAGCAGGTGTCTGGGTATAATGGCGCGCTTCCATTTTCCCGCTCGGGAGCCCAGCGATGCTGCGTATCAGCCAAGAAGCCCTTACATTCGACGACATTCTCCTTGTGCCCGGTTATTCCGAGGTGCTTCCCAACGAAGTCAGTCTGAAAACCCGATTGACCCGTGGCATCGAACTGAACATCCCCCTCGTTTCCGCCGCTATGGACACCGTTACTGAAGCCCGTCTGGCAATCGCCATGGCTCAGGAAGGCGGCATCGGCATCATCCACAAGAACATGACCATCGAGCAGCAAGCTGCCGAAGTGCGCAAGGTCAAGAAGTTCGAAGCGGGTGTGGTCAAGGACCCGATCACCATCGAGGCGGATGCCACCGTTCGTGATCTGTTCGAATTGACCCGTCAACACAACATTTCCGGTGTGCCGGTTCTGCACGACGGCGAGCTCGTTGGCATCGTGACCTCTCGCGACGTACGTTTCGAAAATCGTATGGACATCCCTGTTCGGGAAGTGATGACGCCGAAAGAGCGTCTGGTCACTGTTCGTGAAGGCGCCGACAAGTACGAAGTACGCGATCTGCTGCACAAGCACCGCCTTGAAAAAGTCCTGATCGTCGACGACAAGTTCGCGCTTAAGGGCATGATGACCGTCAAGGACATCGAAAAATCCAAAGCCTACCCGCTGGCCAGCAAGGACGACCAGGGTCGTTTGCGTGTTGGCGCTGCGGTCGGCACCGGTAAAGACACCGGTGAGCGCGTCAGTGCCCTGGTCGCTGCCGGCGTTGACGTCATCGTTGTCGACACCGCCCACGGTCACTCCAAAGGCGTGATCGACCGCGTTCGCTGGGTCAAGCAGAACTTCCCCGACGTCCAGGTCATCGGCGGCAACATCGCCACCGGCGCTGCTGCACGTGCACTGGTCGAAGCGGGCGCTGACGGCGTCAAGGTCGGTATCGGTCCTGGTTCCATCTGCACCACACGTATCGTGGCTGGCGTCGGCGTTCCGCAAATCAGCGCCATCGCCAACGTTGCATCGGCGCTTGAAGGCACCGACGTTCCCCTGATCGCCGACGGCGGCATCCGCTTCTCCGGTGACCTGTCCAAGGCCATCGTGGCCGGTGCCTACTGCGTGATGATGGGCTCGATGTTCGCCGGTACCGAAGAGGCACCGGGCGAAATCGAACTGTTCCAGGGTCGTTCTTACAAGGCGTACCGTGGCATGGGCTCTCTGGGTGCAATGTCCCAGGCGCAAGGCTCCTCGGACCGCTACTTCCAGGACTCATCGGAAGGTGCCGAGAAACTGGTACCGGAAGGTATCGAAGGCCGTGTTGCCTACAAGGGCTCGCTGACCGCCATCGTTCACCAACTGATGGGCGGCCTGCGTTCTTCCATGGGTTACACCGGCAGCGCCGACATCCAGGAAATGCGCACCAAGCCTGAATTCGTACGCATCACCGGCGCCGGCATGGCCGAGTCTCACGTTCACGACGTGCAGATCACCAAGGAAGCGCCGAACTATCGCGTAGGTTGATCTGAAATGCGCCTGATAAACCGGGCGCGTTTCAAGAATTGTGTAGCGGGGCTGTTCATTACAGCCCCGTCTTGTTTCTGATTTTCGACGAGAATGACTCATGGCCCTCGACATTCACGCCCACCGTATCCTGATCCTCGACTTCGGTTCCCAGTACACCCAATTGATCGCCCGTCGCGTGCGTGAGATCGGCGTTTACTGCGAACTGCACCCGTTCGACATGGACGACGAAGCGATCCGCGAATTTGCTCCAAAAGGCGTCATCCTCGCCGGTGGCCCCGAGTCCGTGCACGTCGCTGACAGCCCGCGTTGCCCGCAAGCGGTCTTCGATCTCGGCGTTCCGGTTTTCGGTATTTGCTACGGCATGCAGACCATGGCCGAGCAGTTGGGCGGTAAGGTTGAAGGTTCCGAACTGCGTGAATTCGGTTACGCCCGCGTCGACGTCGTCGGCAAGAGCCGCCTGCTCGACGGCATCGAAGATCACATCGACGCTGACGGCCTGTTTGGCCTCGACGTGTGGATGAGCCACGGTGACAAGGTCACCAAGATGCCAGCTGAGTTCCATATTCTGGCCAGCACCCCAAGCTGCCCGATCGCCGGCATGGCCGACGACACCCGCGGCTACTACGGCGTGCAGTTCCACCCGGAAGTGACCCACACCAAACAGGGCGGTCGCATCCTGTCGCGCTTCATTCTCGACATCTGCGGCTGCGAAGCGCTGTGGACGCCTTCCAAGATCGCGGAAGACGCTATCGCTCAGGTTCGCGCGCAAGTCGGCACCGACAACGTCCTGCTGGGTCTGTCCGGCGGTGTTGACTCGTCCGTCGTTGCCGCGCTGCTGCATAAGGCAATTGGCGACCAACTGACCTGCGTCTTCGTCGACAACGGTTTGCTGCGTTTGCACGAAGGTGAGCAAGTGATGGCCATGTTCGCCGAGAACATGGGCGTCAAAGTGATCCGCGCCAACGCCGAAGAGCAGTTCCTCAACAACCTGGAAGGCGAAAGCGATCCAGAGAAGAAGCGCAAGATCATCGGCCGTACCTTCATCGACGTGTTCGATGCCGAGTCGAGCAAACTGGACAACATCAAGTACCTGGCACAGGGCACCATTTACCCTGACGTGATCGAGTCCGCTGGCGCCAAAAGCGGCAAGGCTCACGTGATCAAGTCGCACCACAACGTGGGCGGCCTGCCGGAAGAAATGAACCTGAAACTGGTCGAGCCACTGCGCGAACTGTTCAAGGACGAAGTGCGTCGTCTGGGCCTGGAACTCGGCCTGCCGTACGACATGGTCTACCGCCACCCGTTCCCGGGGCCAGGCCTGGGCGTGCGCATCCTCGGCGAAGTGAAGAAGGAATACGCCGACCTGCTGCGTCGCGCCGACCACATCTTCATCGAAGAGCTGCGCAAAGCCGACTGGTACCACAAAGTCAGCCAGGCCTTCGTCGTCTTCCAGCCGGTCAAATCGGTCGGCGTGGTCGGTGACGGCCGTCGTTACGCCTGGGTCGTCGCCCTGCGTGCCGTGGAAACCATCGACTTCATGACCGCACGTTGGGCGCACCTGCCTTACGAACTGCTGGAAACCGTCAGCGGCCGCATCATCAACGAAATCGAAGGCATCTCCCGCGTTACCTACGACGTGTCGAGCAAGCCGCCGGCGACGATTGAGTGGGAATGATCCCGCGTCCGGCATCTTCCGGAACGAGCTAGCAAGAAATAGCCTGAGGCCCGCGTAATTGCGGGCTTTTGGTTTTTTGGGGGCTGGGAGATTTTTGCAGCTTTGTGCATTGAGTTTCGCGTGTGCGATGCGGGCAGGCCGGAAAATAATGCTCACCATCATCGACCTTATGAAATTTAAAATTAACGCTAGTCTTCGGCCCTTTCTAAATAACAAAGCCGGATGCAACCTCGTCGAGGCCCATCCGGCTCTGTCGTTTCTGATCAACCAAAAATGTGTCTGGAAATCAGCTGTGAGATTTCGATGATCGATGTCTTGCCGGTGAATTCGAATTTCACTTTGCCCAGTGCGGAGAAGTAAATCTCGAGCTCCGAGTCGAGGTCGAACGTGCCGGAAGTCTCGACCGAGTAGGCCACGATGTTTTTGTAGGGAAGGGAGGTGAAGTCTTTCTTGCTTCCGGTGATGCCCTGCACGTTCACCGCGATGATGCGCTTGTTGGTGAAGACCACGCCGTCGCGCATGGACTTGTAGGCGTCAATGACGGTTTCACCCTCCAGCAGCAACGCCGTGACGCGCTCTGCGTATTCGTTGTTTTGCTTGAGTTTGAAAAAGCCTTTGTTGTTGAAGTCGATCATCCTTGGAACATCCTGTGAGGTGGGCATCAATCCAGCTCCGCTGAGCGGGTCGGGGCGATTCTGGCGCAGGCGGGTTTCTGCGACAAGCAAACGGCAAGTGCGAGCTGGCAGGCTTTCGGTGTCATCCGGGCTCGTTTGATACGAAATATGTACCGTGTCACTCCTGCGCTTAAGTTTGTGCAAACGCGGGTGTATCTTATCCGCCCTTCGCAAAGTCTCTCATTTAGCGCTTTGTTTCGTTTCAGGCTTTATACAGGTGCCGCAACCGATGTCTTTCACCCGTCGACAAATTCTCGGAGGTCTTGCCGGTCTCGCCGTGGTCGGGCTCGGCGCGGGTGGGGCATCGCGGTACTGGCTTGGGCGCACGGGCCCGGGTGAAGGGCATGACTACGAGTTGATTGCCGCGCCGCTGGATGTCGAGCTGGTTTCTGGTTTCAAGACGCCCGCCTGGGCGTTTGGGGCGACGGCGCCAGGGACTGAGTTGCGGGTTCGGCAAGGTGACTGGCTGCGTGTGCGCTTCATCAATCAATTGCCTGTGGAGACGACCATTCACTGGCATGGCATTCGGTTGCCGCTGGAGATGGACGGCGTGCCTTATGTGTCGCAGCTGCCGGTCAAGCCGGGCGAGTACTTCGACTACAAATTCCGCGTGCCTGACGCGGGCAGCTATTGGTATCACCCGCACGTCAGCAGCAGCGAAGAACTGGGGCGCGGGCTGGTCGGGCCGTTGATCGTCGAGGAACGCGAGCCAACCGGATTTGCTCACGAACGGGTCGTCAGTCTGAAAAGCTGGCATGTCGACGAGCAGGGCGCCTTCACTGATTTCAGCGTCACTCGCGAAGCGGCTCGTGAAGGGACGGCGGGGCGCTTGTCGACGATCAATGGTGTGCCGCAGGGCGTGATCGAGCTGCCGGCAGGGCAGATCACCCGCGTGCGCATTCTCAACCTCGATAACACGGTGACCTATCGGCTGAACCTGCCGGACGCCGAGGCGATGATTTATGCGCTGGACGGCAACCCGGTCAAGCCGCGTCCCTTGGGCAAGGATTACTGGCTCGGGCCGGGGATGCGCATTTGTCTGGCGATCAGGGCGCCTGCGGCCGGCGAGGAACTGTCGCTGCGTAACGGTCCGGTGCGGTTGGGGACCTTCCGCTCGGTGGCCAGTCACGACGCTCCCGGCCAATGGCCGCCCGAGCTGCCCGCCAATCCCGTCGCCGAGCCCGACCTGGCCAACGCTGAGAAGCTCAACTTCAACTTCGAATGGGTCGGCTCGATGTCGGTCACTGCCGAGGGCAAGCCGCCAAGCCTGTGGCAGATTAACGGCAAAGCCTGGGACATCACGGACAAGACCTGCGCTGACCGGCCAATCGCCAGGCTGGAAAAGGGCAAGAGCTACATCTTCGAACTGAAGAACATGACCCAGTATCAGCACCCGATCCACTTGCACGGGATGAGCTTCAAAGTGATCGCGTCCAACCGCAAGGACGTGATCCCGTATTTCACCGACACCTACCTGTTAGGTCGAAACGAGCGCGCGCGCGTCGCGCTGGTAGCGGATAATCCCGGCGTGTGGATGTTCCACTGCCATGTGATCGATCATATGGAAACCGGTCTTATGGCCGCTATTGAGGTTTCGTAATGCGGCAGCCGCACATCATTGATCGCAGCCGCGATCAGCATTTCATGCGAGAAGCACTGGCGCTGGCCGCCGAAGGCGCGCTGCTGGGCGAGGTTCCGGTAGGCGCGGTGGTGGTTCAGGACGGCGAGATCATCGGTCGCGGTTTCAACTGCCCGATCAGTGGCAGCGACCCGAGCGCGCACGCTGAAATGGTTGCTGTTCGCGCGGCGGCTCAGGCGGTCAGCAACTACCGTCTGCCGGGCAGCACGCTCTATGTCACGCTCGAACCCTGCAGCATGTGCGCAGGCCTGATCGTGCATTCGCGAATCACGCGCGTGGTGTTCGGTGCCACCGAGCCCAAGGCGGGCGTGGTGCAGAGTCAGGGGCAATTCTTCACTCAGCCTTTTCTCAACCATCGGGTGTTGTTCGAAGGCGGCGTTCTGGGCGAGGAGTGTGGGGCGATGTTGAGCGAGTTTTTCAGAATGAGAAGGGCGAAAGGTTGATGCGTGTTTCGCGTCTGTTTCGGCCCTGACGAGCGTCGAATGACCTGGGGGAGCGAGCCTGGTCTGGGCTGCATTTGGACGAAGACTGATGGTCGGCCGGTAAATGAGCAGCGACCGTAATGCCGCCTTCGCGAGCAAGCTCGCTCCCACAGTCTTAACTGGCCCCGGAAAATTAGTTACTTGCTCAACTTCCTGTGGGCAGTCCGGCCATCATGCAGGCAGTGATCAGAGCGGGGCTTTTTCTTCCGGCGGCTTGGTCTTGTCCACACCCGGCACATGCAGGTTGCCTTCCGCCACCTGACTGCCTTCCAGCTGCGGCTGGGTGACCCATGTCAGAATGTCGTAATAACGGCGGATGTTCGCGACGAAGCTGACAGGCTCGCCCCCTCGGGCGTAACCGTAGCGCGTCTTGCTGTACCACTTCTTCTGCGAGAGGCGCGGCAGCATCTTCTTCACGTCCAGCCATTTGTTCGGGTTCAGGCCTTCGCTTTCCGCCAGCTTGCGCGCGTCGTCGAGGTGGCCCGTGCCGATGTTGTAGGACGCAAGCGCCAGCCAGGTGCGATCCGGTTCCTGGATGGTGTCCTCAAGCTGATCCTTTACGTAGGCGAAATACTTGGCGCCGCCTTGAATGCTTTGCTTGGCATCCAGCCGGTTGGAAACGCCCATCGCTTGCGCGGTGCTTTGGGTCAGCATCATCAGGCCGCGAACACCGGTCTTGGACGTCACGGCCGGTTGCCACAACGATTCCTGATAGCCGATCGCGGCCAGCAAGCGCCAGTCGACCTGCTCTTGTTTGGCGGCGGCCTGGAAGTGCTTCTCGTATTTCGGCAGGCGTTCCTGCAAGTGCTGGGCGAAGGTGTAGGCACCGACATAACCGAGTACGTCGACATGCCCGTAATAACGGTCTTTGAGCCGCTGCAGCATGCCGTTTTTCTGCATCTTGTCGAGAAAGCTATTGATCTCGTTCAGCAGGCTGTTGTCATCGCCCAGCGCCACGGCCCAGCGTTGGTCGCGCCCGTCGCCCAGATCGAACGCCACGCGCACGTTGGGGAAATAGACCTGGTTCATTGCCAGTTCGTTGGAGTCCACCAGTGTCAGGTCGATCTGGCCTTCATCGACCATGCGCAGCAGATCAACGACTTCGACTTGATCGGATTCTTCGTAGTTGATGCCGGGATACTTGACCTTCAGCGCTGCCAGTTGCTCGGCGTGACTGCTGCCTTTGAGCACCAGGATGCGTTTGCCGACCAGGTCGCCCGGATCGGTAGGGCGGGACTGACCGTTGCGGTAGATGACCTGAGGCGTGACCTCAAGGTAAGAGTGCGAAAAACGCACCTGCTTCGCGCGATTTTCGGTGCTGACCAAACCGGCGGCGGCCAGCACGGGACCACCGGGTTTATTCATCTGATTGAACAGGTCGTCAAGGTTGTCAGCGGTTTCGATCTTCAGCTCCACGCCCAGATCGTCGGCGAAACGCTTGACCAGTTCGTACTCGAAACCGGTTTCACCGTTGCGGTCCTGGAAGTAGGTCGCCGGGCTGTTGCGGGTGACGACGCGCAGGACGCCATCCTCCTTGACTCGTTCCAGCGTGTTGGGTTTCTCAACACAGGCACCGAGCAGCAGGAAGATTCCGGTTGCGATGAGCCACTTGGCACAGCGTGGGCGGAAATCAGATGGGGAAAACATCGGTGCAGTATACGCAAAGCGCACTGACCGCCATATCTCGACAGAGATGATCGCGTCTGATAGAGCAGTCGGATTTTTTACTCATCTCAGTAGGGGATCCGCAAACACCGACATTCGGATGCGCAGAAGCCTTTGTTTCGGGTGCCGAAAGCCCCCGGTTTAGGCTAGAATGCACGGCCTCAAAGCACACCCCCTTCCCCGAGGCTGTCCCGACGATGTTGATCTTGCGTGGTGCTCCCGCCCTTTCCGCCTTCCGCCACAAGAAATTACTTGAGCAGCTGAACGATAAAGTTCCGGCTGTGAGTGGCCTGTACGCTGAATTCGCTCACTTCGCTGAGGTTGCCGGCGTCCTGACAGAGGATGAGCAGCAAGTCCTTGCCCGTCTGTTGAAATACGGCCCGAGCGTGCCGGTTCAAGAGCCTCGTGGCCGTCTGTTCCTGGTGCTGCCGCGTTTCGGCACCATCTCGCCGTGGTCGAGCAAGGCCACCGACATCGCCCGCAATTGCAGCCTGACCAAGATCCAGCGTCTTGAGCGTGGCATTGCCTTCTATGTAGAAGGTCAGTTCAGCGAAGCCGAAGCACAGATCATCGCCGACCTCCTGCACGACCGCATGACCCAACTGGTCCTGAGCGCGCTGGAAGAGGCAGCAGGCTTGTTCAGCCACGCCGAGCCCAAGCCGCTGACCGCAGTCGATGTGCTGGGTGGCGGCCGCGCCGCGCTGGAAAAAGCCAACGTCGAGCTGGGCCTGGCCCTGGCCGAAGACGAAATCGATTATCTGGTCAACGCCTTCACCGGCCTGAAGCGCAATCCGCACGACATCGAACTGATGATGTTCGCCCAGGCGAACTCCGAGCACTGCCGCCACAAGATCTTCAACGCCAGTTGGGACATCGATGGTCAGAGCCAGGAAAAAAGCCTGTTCGGGATGATCAAGAACACCTACCAGATGCACAACGAAGGCGTTCTGTCCGCTTACAAGGACAACGCATCGGTCATCGTCGGCAGCGTGGCGGGTCGTTTCTTCCCGAACCCTGAAACCCGCCAGTACGGTGCGGTGCAGGAGCCGGTGCACATCCTGATGAAGGTCGAGACGCACAACCACCCGACCGCGATCGCTCCGTTCCCGGGCGCCTCCACCGGTTCCGGTGGCGAGATCCGCGACGAAGGTGCGACCGGGCGTGGCGCCAAGCCGAAGGCTGGCCTGACGGGCTTCACCGTTTCCAACCTGAACATCCCGGGTTTCGAACAGCCTTGGGAAAAGCCATACGGCAAGCCTGAGCGCATCGTCACCCCGCTGGACATCATGATCGAAGGCCCGCTGGGCGGCGCTGCGTTCAACAACGAATTCGGTCGTCCGGCGCTGACCGGTTACTTCCGGACGTTCGAGCAGTCGATCAACACCCCGCACGGCGAAGAAGTCCGTGGTTATCACAAGCCGATCATGCTGGCGGGCGGTATGGGCAACATCCGTGCAGAGCACGTGCAGAAGGGCGAAATCACGGTCGGCGCCAAGCTGATTGTGCTGGGTGGCCCGGCGATGCTGATTGGTCTGGGTGGCGGCGCGGCTTCCTCCATGGCGACCGGCACCAGCTCGGCTGATCTGGACTTCGCATCGGTTCAGCGGGAAAACCCTGAAATGGAGCGTCGTTGCCAGGAAGTGATCGACCGCTGCTGGCAGCTGGGCGACAAGAACCCGATCGCGTTCATTCACGACGTCGGTGCGGGTGGTCTGTCCAACGCCTTCCCAGAGCTGGTCAATGACGGTGGCCGCGGCGGCCGTTTCGAATTGCGCAACGTGCCGAACGACGAGCCAGGCATGGCCCCGCTGGAAATCTGGAGCAACGAGTCCCAGGAACGCTATGTTCTGGCCGTTAGCGCGCCTGATTTCGAACGCTTCAAAGCCATTTGCGAACGCGAGCGTTGCCCGTTTGCGGTCGTCGGTGAAGCCACCGAAGAGCCACAACTGACCGTGACCGACAGCCACTTCGGCAACAGTCCTGTGGACATGCCGCTGGAAGTGCTGCTCGGCAAGGCGCCGCGCATGCACCGTTCGGCGAACCGCGAAGCCGAACTGGGCGACGATTTCGACCCGAGCACCCTCGACCTCGAAGAAAGCGTCCAGCGCGTTCTGCATCACCCGGCCGTGGCGAGCAAGAACTTCCTGATTACCATTGGCGACCGCAGCATCACCGGTCTGGTCAATCGCGATCAGATGGTCGGCCCTTGGCAAGTGCCTGTGGCTGACGTGGCTGTCACCGCGACCAGCTTTGACGTTTACACCGGTGAAGCCATGGCCATGGGCGAGCGCACGCCGCTGGCACTGCTGGACGCGCCAGCGTCCGGTCGCATGGCGATCGGCGAGACCCTGACCAACATCGCGGCCTCGCGCATCGGCAAGATTTCCGACATCAAACTGTCGGCTAACTGGATGTCCGCAGCCGGTCACCCGGGCGAAGACGCTCGGTTGTACGACACCGTGAAAGCGGTCGGCATGGAATTGTGCCCTGAGCTGGGCATCACCATTCCGGTGGGCAAGGACTCCATGTCCATGAAAACCCGCTGGAGCGATGAAGGCGCGGAAAAAACCGTCACCTCGCCGATGTCGCTGATCGTCACCGGCTTCGCGCCGGTCACCGACATTCGTGGCACCCTGACCCCGCAACTGCGTATGGACAAGGGCCTGACCGACCTGATCCTGATCGATCTGGGCCGCGGCCAGAACCGTATGGGTGCGTCGATTCTGGCGCAGACCCACGGCAAGCTCGGCAAGGCTGCACCGGACGTCGATGACGCTGAAGACCTGAAGGCGTTCTTCGCCGTGATTCAGGGCCTGAACGCCGACGGCCACCTGCTGGCTTATCACGACCGTTCTGACGGCGGTCTGATGACCACCGTGCTGGAAATGGCGTTCGCCGGTCACTGCGGTCTGAACCTGCAACTCGACACCCTGACCGGCAAGCGTGAAAAAGTCGCGGCCATCCTCTTCAACGAAGAGCTGGGTGCGGTGATTCAGGTACGTCATGACGCCACCCCGCTGGTGCTTGCACAGTTCAGCGCTGCCGGCCTGGGCGATGACTGCGTTGCGGTCATCGGTCAGCCAGTGAACAACAGCGAAGTGACCATCAGCCTGAATGAAGAAGAGCTGTTCAAGGGTGATCGTCGTCTGCTGCAACGTCAGTGGAGCGAAACCAGCTACCAGATCCAGCGTCTGCGTGATAACGCTGACTGCGCCGATCAGGAATTCGATGCGCTGCTGGAAGAAGACAACCCGGGCCTGAGCGTCAAGCTGGGCTACGACGTCAACGACGACATCGCTGCGCCTTACATCAAGAAAGGCGTGCGCCCACAAGTGGCGGTCCTGCGTGAGCAAGGTGTGAACGGTCAGGTCGAGATGGCGGCTGCGTTCGACCGCGCCGGTTTCGCTTCGGTTGACGTGCACATGAGCGACATCCTCGCGGGTCGTGTCGATCTGAACGAGTTCAAAGGTCTGGTCGCCTGTGGCGGCTTCTCCTACGGCGACGTGCTGGGCGCCGGTGAAGGCTGGGCCAAATCGGCCCTGTTCAACAGCCGCGCCCGTGATGCCTTCCAGGGCTTCTTCGAGCGCACCGACAGCTTCGCGCTGGGCGTGTGCAACGGTTGCCAGATGATGTCCAACCTGCACGAGCTGATTCCGGGCAGCGAGTTCTGGCCACACTTCGTTCGCAACCGCTCCGAGCAGTTCGAAGCGCGCGTGGCGATGGTTGAGATCCAGAAGTCGGCGTCGATCTTCCTGCAGGGCATGGCCGGTTCGCGCATGCCGATCGCCATCGCTCACGGTGAAGGTCACGCGGAGTTCAAGTCGCCTGAGGCTCTGCTCGAAAGCGATCTGTCCGGCACCGTGGCAATGCGTTTCGTCGACAACCACGGCAAGGTCACCGAAACCTATCCGGCCAACCCGAACGGCTCGCCGCGCGGTATCACCGGCCTGACCACCCGCGACGGTCGCGTCACCATCATGATGCCGCACCCTGAGCGCGTGTTCCGTGCGGTGAACAACTCGTGGCGTCCGGACGAGTGGAGCGAGGACGGTGCGTGGATGCGTATGTTCCGCAACGCTCGTGTGTGGGTTAACTGATAGACGATGTACAAGCTCGCTTTCTTCGTTCCACCGAGCCATGTGGAGCAGGTCAAACGCGCAGTGTTCGCCGCCGGTGCGGGGCGAATCGGCGCGTATGACTGCTGCTCATGGCAGGTGCTCGGTCAAGGTCAGTTTCGCCCGCTGGACGGCAGCCAGCCGTTCATTGGGCAAACCGGGGAGGTCGAGCACGTGGAGGAGTGGAAAGTCGAGCTGGTCGTCGACGATGCGTTGATTCAACAGGCGGTGGCGGCGCTCAAGCACAGCCACCCCTATGAAACACCCGCTTATGAAGTGTGGAAACTGGCGGATTTTTGAGTGTGATGGATCGCCACGGACGTCTCCGTGAAAACGAATTCATTGGCGAAAAACCGTACGGCCACAACAATCCTGTGAACACCCCACCCAATCACGAATGAGTTCGCGCCCACAGGAATCTGCCTCGTCCTCGCGCGAAATCGGCTGCCTGCCAAGCGGTATCGAGCTTATGGCCGAATCTCGATCATCGTGCCGTCTTTGACCAGATCCCAGACTTCGCGGATGTCGCTGTTCTTCATGGCGATGCAGCCATTGGTCCAGTCGAGCGTCTGGAAATACCACTCGGGGTAGTCCTCGCTGACCGGCGTGCCGTGGATCATGATCATGCTGCCCGGGTTCACACCCTCGCGGCGTGCGCGGGCGGAGTCGGAGATGTTGGGGTAGGAAATGTGCAGCGACAGGTTGTAGGCGTCGCTGGTCTTGCGGTAGTCCAGCCAGTAGAAACCTTCAGGCGTGCGTTGATCACCTTCCTGCAGTTTCGGCCCCTTGGGTGCCTTGCCCAGTGAGATGCGATACGTTTTAAGCGCCTCGCCTTTGCTCATCAACTGCAGCTGATGCGCGGACTTGAGCACCAGAATCTTGTCGATGCTGCGCTCGGAGATGTCCTGCGTGTCCACGACCTTTCCGCCGATGAACTTCTGCTCACTCCCTTTAGGGACGATGGTCTGAGTGAACGCCGCCTGCGACAGCGGAACGAACGACAGACATAGAACGGCAAGCAACACACGCATTTACACGGTATCCCTGAAGCGCGCGCGGCAATCGCGCGTCGTCATCTGATCAAGTGGTTTTAAGAGGGGGAGAGACAGAAAGGCAATCGGTATGCACCGGGAATTCTTGATGCCGCCGGTCGATAAAGAAGCATTCTAGGGTACGTCGAACCGTGTGGAAAGCCAGCTCTGACCATGGAATGTCGGCTTCATCGAACAGCTTCACCTCAAGGCTTTCAACGCCTGCGGCGAAATCCGCGCTGGCCATGTTGGCCCGATAGAAGATGTGCACCTGACTGATGTGCGGCACATCGATCATTGCGTACAGGTGCAGGTCTTCCAGAAGGGCGCAGGCTTCCTCGACGGTTTCACGTCGGGCGGCCTGTTCCACGCTTTCGCCGTTCTCCATGAAGCCGGCCGGCAGCGTCCAGTAACCCAGGCGCGGTTCGATGGCGCGTCGGCACAGCAAGACCTTGTTGTCCCAGACCGGTAGCACGCCGGCGACAATATTCGGGTTCTGGTAATGAATCGTGTGGCAGTGTTCGCACACGTAGCGGGGGCGGCTGTCGCCCTCGGGAATGCGCTGGATAACCTGTTCGCCGCATTGGCTGCAGAATTTCATGATCGAATCGGGTTCCTGTCGTCAGCGGCTATCTTGGCGTGCGGCGCGGGTGGTCGGCAAGTGGCGTCTCGTGAACGACGGCCATTGTCCTGCAAGGGGTTGGGCACTTTCGCGCTTTGGTGCATGATGCCGGGTAGGCAACAGGACGAGAATTCCCATGCTGGACGAGCTACTTGGCCGAATAAGCAGCCACACGCCGGGCACTCTGGAAACGGACAAACGCTTTCCCGAGGCGGCGGTGTTATTGCCCATCACCCGCAGTGCTGAACCTGAACTGGTCTTGACTCTGCGTGCCAGCAGTCTGTCGACGCATGGTGGCGAAGTGGCGTTTCCGGGCGGTCGGCGTGACCCGGAAGACCCGGACCTGATCTTCACGGCGCTGCGCGAGGCCGAAGAAGAAATCGGCCTGCCGCCTGGGCTGGTCGAGATCGTTGGCCCTCTCAGTCCGCTGATCTCCAAGCATGGGATCAAAGTCACGCCGTACGTGGGCGTGATCCCCGACTTCGTCGAATACCGTCCCAACGACGGCGAAATTGCCGCCGTGTTCAGTGTTCCGCTGGAGTTCTTCCGTCAGGATGCCCGCGAGCACACCCACCGCATCGACTATCAGGGCCGCAGTTGGTACGTGCCGAGTTACCGTTTCGGTGAGTACAAGATCTGGGGGCTGACGGCCATCATGATCGTCGAGCTGATGAACGTGCTGTTCGACAGCAATATCAGCCTCAACCATCCGCCCAAGCGCTCGATCATTCACACCTTGAAGTCCTGACCGTACCTTTTCATTCAACCGTGAGCCATGCGCTCGACCCACGGCCGCAGAGCCTTGAGGAAAACGATATGAAATTCCGCCTGGGGGATTCCCGCGTTGAAGCCCACCCGCAAAGCTGGATCGCACCGACCGCCACCGTGATCGGCAAGGTCAGGCTTCAAGCCAACGCTAGCGTCTGGTTCGGCGCCGTGCTGCGCGGGGATAACGAGTTGATCGACATCGGCGAGAACAGCAACGTGCAAGATGGCACGGTCATGCACACCGACATGGGGTCGCCGCTGACCATCGGCAAGAACGTGACCATCGGCCACAACGTCATGCTGCATGGCTGCACCGTCGATGACAACACGCTCATCGGCATCAACTCGGTGATCCTCAACGGCGCGAAGATCGGCAAATACTGCATCATCGGCGCCAATTCGCTGATTGGCGAAGGCAAGGTGATTCCGGATGGCTCGCTGGTGATGGGGTCGCCGGGCAAGATCGTTCGCGAGTTGACCGACGCGCAGAAGAAAATGCTGGAGGCCAGCGCTGCGCATTACGTTCACAATGCACAGCGTTACGCACGCGATCTGGCGCCACAGGAAGACTGATGTCCATCGACACTGCACAACACGAGAAACCCGTTCGTTCGCCCTGCGTGAGCATCTGTGCACTGGACGAGGCCGATATCTGCGTCGGCTGCCAGCGTACCGTCGCCGAAATCACCGGCTGGAGTCGCATGAGCAACGACGAGCGGCGCGCGGTACTGGTGCTGTGCGACGACCGCGCCCGGGCCAGCGGGATGATGTTCTCGGTGCCCGGTTCGAGTTGATCCTCGTGACCGGCTCACTCCCACAGTGAACCGGTGTTTGCTCATGCTCCGTGGCAAGGTCCCTTGCCAAGAATAGGTGCCGGAACAGGGGCAATCATCAGATCACCCGTCCGCCGTCACACCCCAATCCCCGGCCTTCGTGGTAAATTGCGCGCCTTTCTCCCCTGCGGTTGCTCGTCCATGGCGGGCTGCCCTCGATATCTGCTCCACGAGGACCTGTGATGACTCAAATCGGAACTCCACTGTCGCCGACCGCGACCCGCGTTTTGCTCTGCGGTTGCGGTGAGCTGGGCAAGGAAGTGGTGATCGAACTGCAACGTCTGGGCGTTGAAGTGATTGCCGTCGACCGTTATGCCAATGCTCCGGCCATGCAGGTCGCGCACCGCAGTCATGTGATCAACATGCTCGACGGCGCTGCGTTGCGTGCCGTGATCGAGGCCGAGAAGCCGCATTACATCGTCCCGGAAATCGAAGCCATTGCCACTGCGACGCTGGTGGAACTGGAGTCCGAAGGCTTCACCGTGATCCCGACCGCGCGTGCCGCACAGCTGACTATGAACCGCGAAGGCATTCGCCGTCTGGCGGCTGAAGAGCTGGACCTGCCGACCTCGCCGTATCACTTTGCCGACACCTTCGAAGACTACAAGAAGGCCGTCGAAGACCTGGGCTTCCCGTGCGTGGTCAAGCCGGTCATGAGCTCGTCAGGCAAGGGCCAGAGCCTGCTGAAAACCGATGCTGACGTTCAGAAGGCGTGGGATTACGCGCAGGAAGGCGGTCGTGCCGGCAAAGGCCGCGTGATCATTGAAGGCTTCATCGACTTCGACTACGAAATCACCCTGCTGACCGTGCGTCACGTCGGCGGCACCACCTTCTGCGCGCCGGTCGGCCACCGTCAGGAGAAGGGCGACTATCAGGAATCCTGGCAGCCGCAAGCCATGAGCCCGATTGCGCTGGCAGAGTCCGAGCGCGTTGCCAAGGCCGTGACCGAAGCACTGGGCGGCCGCGGCCTGTTCGGCGTCGAGCTGTTCATCAAAGGCGATCAAGTCTGGTTCAGCGAAGTGTCCCCGCGTCCACACGACACCGGTCTGGTTACGCTGATCTCTCAAGACCTCTCGCAGTTCGCACTGCACGCTCGCGCGATTCTGGGTCTGCCGATTCCGTTGATCCGCCAGTTCGGCCCGTCGGCCTCGGCGGTGATCCTGGTGGATGGCAAGTCGACTCAGACCGCCTTCGCCAACCTGGAACAAGCCCTGAGCGAGCCAGACACCGCGCTGCGTCTGTTCGGCAAGCCGGAAGTCAACGGTCAGCGCCGCATGGGCGTTGCCCTGGCGCGTGACGAGTCGATCGAAGCGGCCCGCGCCAAAGCGACTCGCTCGTCGATAGCGGTCAAGGTTCAGCTGTAAGCCTTACCCGCAATAAGAAAACGGCGCCCTCAGTGGCGCCGTTTTTGTGTGTTGCGATCCCTGTAGGAGCGTGGCTTGTCCCGCGATCTGCCGGGCACCGGCAGTAAGATCAGGCGACTTGGCGTCTCAGGCAAACCGCAATCGCAGGTTTTGCTGCCGGTGCCCGGCAGATCGCGGGACAAGCCACGCTCCTACAGATAACGCATTACCTGATCGTGTCCAGATCCGCGTGGCGGGTTTCTTTCAGACACAGCACCGCGATGACGCTGATCAGTGCCGCTGCCGATACATAGCCGCCGACCCAGCTCAATCCACCCATTTCCACCAGTTGCTGCGCGAAGAACGGGGCGACGGAAGCGCCGACGATGCCACCGATGTTGTAGGCCGCCGACGCGCCGGTATAACGCACGCGCGTAGGAAACAGTTCCGGCAGCATCGCGCCCATCGGGGCGAAGGTCACGCCCATCAGGAACAGCTCGATCGACAGAAACAGCGTCACGGCCCAGGTCGTGCCGTGGGTCAGCAGCGGTTGCATCAGAAAACCCGACAGGATCGCCAGCACGCCACCGATGATCAGCACCGGCCTGCGCCCGAAACGGTCACTGGCCCACGCCGAAAGCGGGGTCGCCAGTGCCATGAACAGCACGGCAAAGCACAGCATGGCCAGGAACGATTCACGGCTGTAGCCCAGCGTCTTGACCCCGTAGCTCAGCGAGAACACGGTGGAGATGTAGAACAGCGCGTAACACACCACCATCGACGCCGCGCCCAACAGCATCGGCGCCCAGTATTGCGAGAACAATTCGGCAATCGGCATTTTCAGGCGTTCGTGGCGCGCGATGGCCTTGGCGAAGATCGGTGTTTCTTCCAGCTTCAGGCGCACGTACAAACCAATCACGACCAGCACCGCGCTGAGCAGGAACGGAACGCGCCAGCCCCAGGAGCGAAATTGTTCGTCAGTCAGGGTCATGGCCAGCGTCAGAAACAGGCCGTTGGCCGCGAGGAAACCGATCGAAGGGCCGAGTTGCGGGAACATGCCGAACCAGGCGCGTTTGCCTTTTGGCGCGTTCTCGGTGGCGAGCAATGCGGCACCGCCCCATTCGCCACCCAGTCCGAGCCCTTGGCCAAAACGCAGGACGCACAGCAGGATCGGCGCCCATGAGCCTATGGCCTCATAGCCCGGCAGCACGCCGATCAATGTGGTGCAGATGCCCATCAGCAGCAAAGAAGCGACCAGTGTCGATTTACGGCCGATGCGGTCGCCAAAATGGCCGAACAGCGCGGAGCCCAGCGGGCGCGCCAGAAAGGCGATACCGAAGGTCAGGAACGCCGACAGCATTTGTGCGGTGCTGGAGGTCTGCGGGAAGAACACCGGTCCGATCACCAGCGCGGCGGCGGTGGCATAGACGTAGAAGTCGTAGAATTCGATGGCGGTGCCGATGAAGCTCGCGGTGGCCACGCGGGCAGCGGAGTTGGCAGGACGTGCCTCGCGCTCTTCGCTTGGCTGATAGGTGGAAGTGCTGGTCATGCGGTTATCCCTGGCAGTCATCTTGCCTGTCAGCGAGAAACGAAAAATCGTACGCGCGCTGGGGCAATCGTTAATTATTTTTGGGTACAGCGCTGAACAGACTAGCCCGGATGCGGGCGAAGGCGACTGGCTGCGCTCGGGATAGGAGCAAGCCAGGGTGTTGCATGAAGACGTCAGGCTGAGTGACTGGCCGGATCGCGCTTTGTGCGGGTAGCACGCGGATCGGCGGGGCTGGGTAAGCGGCTCGATTATAGGAAGGGCGTCAGCGCGGAAACAAGTGTTTCAAACGCGCTTCAGATCACGTCTTTGGTGCGGGTGTTCTGCCACATGAGCACGCGAGTGACGCGGTTGTCCTCGGTTTCGAGGGTTTCCAGCCGATACGGGCCGATTTTCAGGCACACGGAACTGTCGGGAATGGTTTCCAGTGCTTCGGTGATCAGTCCGTTGAGGGTTTTCGGGCCGTCGGCCGGAAGGTGCCAGCTGAGGGTCTTGTTCAGGTCGCGAATCGAGGCCGCGCCATCCACCACCAGGCGCCCGTCGGGTTGCGGATGAATGTGCGGGTTGTCGAGGGATTGCTCGCTTTCGAATTCGCCGACGATCTCTTCGAGAATGTCTTCCAGGCTGACGATGCCCAGCACTTCTCCGTACTCGTCGACCACCACGCCCATGCGTCGCTGCTGCTTGTGGAAATTCAGCAGTTGCAGCTGCAGCGGGGTGCTTTCCGGCACGAAGTAGGGTTCATAGCAGGCGGCTTTCAGCGCCTCTTTGGTCAATTCCCCGCGCGGCAGCAGATGGCTGATCATGCGGGTGTTGATCACGCCTTCAACCTGGTTGATGTCGTTGTGGTAGACCGGCAGACGGGTGTGGCGTGAAATGATCAGCTTGTCGGCGATCTCTTCGATGGTGTCATCCAGATTGATGCCGTCCACTTCGCTGCGCGGCACGAGGATGTCGTTGACGCTCATGCTGTCCAGCGCATGGATCCCTGAAATGATATGCGCCCGGCCGAACTGGCTTTCGTTGTCCTGATAGATCGTCGCCCCCATGTCGTCGTCATCGTCCGCATCGTCCGGCCGGCGTTTTGACAGGAAAGGGCGCAGCAGCAGTTTGGCGATGTTCTTGTAGATCCAGGTCAGCGGGCGCAGCAGGCGGACGGGAATGCGCAGGACGTTGTTGCCCAGCAGCAGGATCGCCTCGGGGCGACGTGCGGCCAGTTTGCGTGGAATGAATTCGGTGACGATGACCAGCACGCTGGCCACTGCGAGCCAGGCAATCAGCGGGCCATGGAAATACCACTGACTGATGGCCAGCAGCGTTGCCAGTACGGTGATCAAGACCTTGAGCAGCGTGTTGCCCAGGATCAGGCTGTTGAGGTTGAACGCCAGCGTCGGTTTGGGCGGCTCGGACGAGCGCGGATTGACCGGGACGGCGCGCAGGTTGTGGTGAGCCGCTTCAACGGCGGTGAACAGCGCCGACCACAAGGTGAGCAGGGCGAGCAGCGCAAGCATCGTGCCCGTGGGCAGGTTATCCATGATCGGCGCCCGTCAGATGTGCAGGATGTATTCGCGGACGAGCTTGCTGCCGAAATAGGCCAGCATCAACAGCAGAAAGCCGCCCAGGGTCCAGCGAATGGCTTTGTGGCCGCGCCAGCCCAGACGAGTGCGCCCCCACAACAGGACGCTGAACACGATCCACGCAAGGATCGACAGCAAGGTCTTGTGCACCAGATGCTGGGCAAACAGATTCTCGACGAACAGCCAGCCGGAAATCAGCGACATCGAGAGCAGGGTCCAGCCCGCCCACAGGAAGCCAAACAACAGGCTTTCCATGGTTTGCAGCGGCGGGAAATTCCGGATCAGGCCGGAAGGGTGTTTGTTTTTCAGCTGATGGTTCTGCAACAGGAGCAGCAGCGCCTGGAACACGGCGATGGTGAACATGCCATACGCCAGGATCGACAGCAGGATGTGCCCGATCAGGCCTTGCTCCGCGACGATCGGCTGCAGCGTGCCCGGCG